>NZ_JAMYTH010000025.1:0-91928 GCF_040322415.1 Mesorhizobium sp. M0152 | reverse complement strand
GCGTTGAAGCGGCCGTTGTCGCCGGAGAGATCGTCCCAGCCATCTCCGCCGAAGATGCGGTCGTTACCCTCGCCGCCAAGGGCTCGGTCACTGCCCGGGCCAGCCGAGATCTCGTCGTTGCCGCCACGACCGTCAATCCAGTCACCGCCCTGGAAACCCTCGATCCAATCTTCACCCTTGGTGCCGAGGAGTGTTTCGGCATCCGGGCTACCCTCGATAATGTTTGCCATCGAAAAATACTCCTAATGATGCACCCTGCCTGACGCGTTCATATTGCTCATCGGGTAATTAGAGAAATCGATTGCTTGGATAGACACACATTTACGAAATGGATGCATTCACGTTCACTTCGCCCTTCCGCTGAGCAGTAGCGGGCTCGCAGGCGGCGGGGACGCGCCCAGACGATCGACCCGAACATTCACACTCAAACGGACGAGGAAAACTTGGTAACCAGCCGCCCTGGTTGGGCCCAAACCTCTCTCTGTTTGCTCGACGCCGGCATACCCGCACCGTAAGCGCTGGACGAGGACAAGTTCCGCTGGCCGCGGGTGGAGAACGGCGTGATCCGGCTTGCCGCGCCCAACTGATGGCGCTCGTCGAAGGCATGGACTGGCGCGCTTAAGCCGAACGGAGACGGCGTCCGACGTCGGCCGGATAGGCTGTGGCGAAGTGACTCAGGCGCAAAAGGCGGGCCTCTGGCCGTGCAAAATAAGCTTTTGTCGGCGTCATGACGAGAAGCGCTTTGGCCCGTCTCCACGAAATCGTTCCGCTCAAGGCGATATTCGTCCCCATGGCGGCGGAGAAGGCCGAACTGCAACAACTCCGGAGCGAAACACTCAAGGCCGAGATCGTCCGGATGGCGACACTCAACGAGCGTGCCCAGGAGAGGATCGCCGACCTTCAGGGATCGTCAAGCAGCTGGAGCGCGCCGCTTCGGTCGCAGCTCCGAGAAGCTCGAACGTGCCCAGCAGGCCTTCGCCTTCGAAATCCAGACCGGGCTCGGCGCGATTGAGTCCGAGCTCGAGGCCGCAAGACCGCAACACCGACAGGCGAGCCGCGACGTGGTGCGCGACCGCGCAAGGCGGTCCCGGCGCATCTGGAGCGGGTCGAGATCGTCATCCGGCCCGAGCCATGGGGGAAGAAGCGCTCCCGCAGCCAATCGTCCAGTCCGTCAAACGCCGTCGGCCGCACAGGCATGCGAAACGGAACAGTCCCGCTCTCGCTTAGATACCGAGGCACCGTGTTGCGCGCGCACCCGAATTCCTTCGCCCGTCGGTTCCCCAGCCAACCTCATGCCGCCGCAGCATCGCTGCCACCTCTTCAGGCTGAAGGATCTGCTCTCCTTGCATCGTTCTCGACAATGCAGGAATCGCCCAATCCCAATCGCCATCCATTCTCAATTCGGCCGACAAGTGAGACGCCCGGTGCTCTTAGGCAGGGTAATCATACGAGATGCCTCCTGCAACATCATTTCCCGCATCCATAGGCTTGCCGGATCATTATTGTGAAGCGCAGGCCATTGGACGGCCTCCGTGAATGCGGCAGGAAGTGGCGGCGGAAGTTCGACAATCCGCAAGGGTGTTAATTTCGCGAAATGCTGCGCCAGCCGCAACGGCATGGTCCCGATGCGGCTGGTGCCTGATAGAAGGGGCGGGATCATGCTAAAGCCGTGTACGACGACCTCGATACGTCTCTCGAAACCGTTCTCGAGCAAATACCATTCCTCGATGGAGGGCTGCCGGGTGTCCCCGAATTTAAGCACAACCTGCCCCATCGACAAGTATCGGTCGAATGTAAGTGGCTCTGACAGCTGCTTGTTCGTGCCGCAGCCTACGCATACGAGCATATCTTCGAACAGGGCTGCGCGAGGATGTTTCGACATGAACACTTCCGGCATAATCAGAAAATCAACGTCGCCGCGCCGGAGAAGCTCCTCGGGGTCGTCGGAAATAGGCAGACATTCGAAGCGGACGGCGGGAGCTTCCCGCGCAGCACGCTTTACGATCTTCTTAAAAAATACGAGTGTGAGGTAATCGGAAAGGATGATGCGGAAGCGACGATCCGATCCGACCGGGTTAAAGGGGTCCCAGGAAATAATCGACAGCTGGATGTGCAGCAATGCCTCCCGGACTGCTGTGGCGAGCCCCTCCGCGCGCGGTGTCAAAATGAGTTCGCGGCCGTTCATCGTAAATAGCTCATCGCTGAAATAGGCGCGTAACCGACCGACGGCGGCGCTCATGGCCGGCTGACTCAGGTTAATACTGCGGGCTGCGGCGGTGACTTTACGCTCCCTGATCAAAGCGTCCAGCACAACGAGGAGATTTAGATCGAGTCCCTTAAAACGCATGCATTGACCTATCCGACGCGTGGATGGGTATCGCCCAAACAATCAATTTCACGAATGGTGAGAGCGTCAACGCATCAGCCGACGACGAAACAGAGCAACCGATAGGAAGAACGGCAAAACCGTGTATATGCAAAGCGCGCCGATATGCAGGCCCATGCTGCCGGCGGGACGGCCAAGCATCGCCGGACGAATGAGGTCAATTGCATGTGCGAGCGGCAACAAGGAGGCGACGTCCTGAAAAGCGCCGGGCAATTGGTTGACCGGAAACATCGCGCCGCAAAGGAACAGCATGGGTGTTATAACAAGCGTATTATAAAATATGAAATATTCATAACTGGGCGCAAGCGCCGTGACGACCATCGCTAGACTCGCGAAGGCGAGGCCACTGAGAGCGATGACTGGCAGCAAGCAGAGGATGGATGGCCACGATGCGTAGCCTAGCGTGGTGGCAACAATAGTGATTGCTGTGCCCGCCATCAGGGCCTTGGTGGCTGCCCACGCCAATTCGCCGAGTAAGATATCGCCGAGCGTCAGCTGAGTGCATAGCATTCCTTCCCAGGTGCGCTGGTCGCCCATGCGGCCGAAACTCCCGTAAACCGTTTCAGCGGTCGCCGATGCCATCGCGCTTGTGGCAACCATGCCAGCCGCGAGAAACGCAATGTACGAAGTGCCCTCAACAGGACCTATCATTGTTCCGATTCCAAAGCCGAGACCGAACAGATAGATCATCGGATCGGCGAGGTTGCCGAGCACCGATGCAAGCCCGATTTTCTTCCATCCAAGATAGTTGCGGCGCCAAACCGCGACCCAATTCCACGCATTGGCGGGCATGCCCGCCGCATAACGTTCGCCCATTGTTCAGTCCTCCATCTCGCGCCCGGTTAGCCGCAAAAACACATCCTCGAGATTGGGAGGACGCTGCAGAAGGCGTAGACCCGCGCGCCCGCGTAGCTGCGCCAGCACCTGCTCCGGATCGGGTGCATAGCAAAAAAGCGTCTCACCGCTCACCTCAATGCGCTGTGCGTACGGCCGGATCAGCGCACCCAGTTCATGCGGATTGCCGCCGTAGACCTCGACCACGTCACAGCCGATCTGCTCGTCAATGAGTGCGGACGGGCGGCCTTCGGCGATCTTGCGCCCCTCCTCCATAACGCACAGCCGATCGCACAGCCGCTCGGCCTCTTCCATGAAATGGGTAGTCAAAAGAATAGTCTTGCCCCGCGCCAGCAGCGATCGCAGCCGTTCCCAGATCAGGTGGCGGGCCTGCGGATCGAGGCCGGTGGTCGGCTCGTCCATCACCAGCAAGTGCGGGTCATTGATCAGCGCACGCGCGAGCGTCAGGCGCCGCTTCATGCCGCCGGACAGTTCGGCGACGCGCGCATCCGCTTTGTTCTCGAGGCGGGCGAACTCAAGCAGCGATGGTATGACCGCATCGATCTGGCGTCTGCTCATCCGGAAGTAGCGCCCGAACACCAACAGGTTCTCGCGTACAGTGAACGCGGTATCAAGATTGTCGAACTGCGGGACCACGCCGATGCGCATACGTGCCAAACGCGCGCGCGCCGGCACTGGAACGCCGAGCACAGCAATCTTCCCCGCATCGGGCGATGTCATGCCGAGGACCATACGCGCAATCGTGCTTTTGCCCGCGCCGTTCGGTCCCAAGAGCCCGAAGCATTCCCCCGCCGCAACGCGGAACGACAGTCTGTCGACAACGAGCTTGTCATAAGTTTTGCTTACGTCAGTAAGATCGATCGCTACCATGGACATGGGTTCATTTTACCGAGAGGGACGCCAAGACTGGCGGTTGCTTGGTTGCCTGCCGGACCTGAAACTGTGACTCGTCTTCGCCATCCCAGCCGTCGATAACGAACTGATCGACATCACAAGGATTTAGCCCCTGTTCCGGTAAAGCGGCGACAATTGCGTAGAGATTATCGATGGCTTGGTAACGCGGATCGTTGTGCCGCTTTTCCTGGTCAACGCAGAAGACGAGCCGTCCATCCTCGACCAGGGCGATCGCCCCATCATGGGTCAGCTTGATACCAAAGATGCGCATAGTGTCTCCAGGTTAACGGCGATAGATTCGATTCATCAGGAAGCGGAAAGCGGGTTTCGGAAACGGACGAGCAAGCAGTCTTCGTTGACCGACTCGCCCCGACACTCAAGACGCTCTACCTCGATCAACGTTTCGTTCAGCATGGCGATGACCGGCTCAGCACCAGCGGCGTGACCCCAGCGACGGCAATTAGCATCCCTTGCCGATCCGAAGATCAGATGCCCGCCAGGCGCAAGCACCCGCACCAGGTTTTTGACGGCCGCGCGCATCTCGGCTATGTCTTCGAGATAGTAGAGGACCTCCGCCACAACGATCAGGTCAAACAACTCGTCGGTCGAAAACTGTTGAACATCGGAGACTATCCAGTTGATGCGCGACGGCTCGTTTATCCGTTGACGTGCTCGAGCAATCGCTTGCGCCACGACATCGATGACGGTGAGCCCTTGGCAGTAGGGGGCTAGTTTTTCCGTGAATGCGCCGGCAGCGCACCCGACTTCGAGGGCATTTGAAATGGAGCCTTGGGCAAGCGCCAGCTGGAGCATTTGCGTGTGGCGCTTCCGCTCGAACGGATTGCCGTCGAGAAGCCACGGATCGTCTGCGGCCAATTCCCGATCAAGCAACTGATGATTCACGTTCTGGGTCAAACTCGTGCACCTCTCGCCCACTAGGTAATTAGCGATCACTCGTCGCCGCAAATGTTGCCCGACAGCACTAATTCCGAAGAATCCCGCGCAAGATTGAGCCTGCGAAGCGGAGCCGCATGCGGCGAGAATTCTGCCCTGCTGGAACCAGTGATCGGAGTTTGGGTGGGGGCCTGTTTTCCCCCAGTGTTCGATGTAGCGACAGCAGAGCCTCGCGACAGCCAATCGCTATTGCTCAATGTACACAGCGCGTAGGCTTTCAACGGAAGCAAGAGAAAGATGTTGATGAACGTGTGCAGCGAAAAGCCCAGAAATCGAAACTGTCGGGCACGAAATGCTACCACGCTGCATCGGAGCATGGTCATGGACACAATCATCAGTCCTGTCCACCAAGGCACAGAGCCTGTCAGTGCGAAATGTGCGAGGCCCGTTAATACCGATACGGCGAGGAGTAGCGCGCCGAGATTCTGTCCGACCACGTCCAACGTGAGATAGCTATTCAGGCTGGGCAGCAAGCGCAGCCCAAGCAGCGTGTCCCGGAATGTGCTTCGTGCCCAACGGAGTTGTTGGCGCAGATACGGTCCTAGTCTGTTCGGGACGACTGTGGCCGCGATGGCGCTCGGAACGTACTCGGTTCGAAAGCCTGCTTTCAGCATCAGGATAGTAAGATGGCGATCCTCACCGAAGTCGCTTGGCTTGCCCCGAAAAAACTGCGACTCGTACTGGTCCAGTAACAAAAGGAGCGCAGACCGGCGGTACATGGCACATGGGCCGCAACAGCACATAACGGCACCGAAGCGAGCCTGCGCCGCGCGCTCCTCGTTGCAAGCCAGCCAGTACTCCATGTCTATCAGCCTGGTCAGCCAGCTCTCGGTCCGGTTACTGGCCGTCAACTGACCCATGACTGCGCCGACCGCTGAATCTCGCATCTTCGGTACAAGCTTGGCAATGACGTCGGACGCGAGTAACGTGTCTGAATCAACGTTAAGCACCAGATCCCCTGATGAGCGGCGTATCGCGGCGATCTGCGCCTTGCGCTTTCCAACATTCTCGGGAAGCAAAATGATGTCGAACCTAGGGTCGCGCGCGTAGGCTTCGTGGACAGTTCCTAAGGCTTCGCGATTTCCAGAACCGTCATCAACCACATAGACCCGAAGTCTTCCGGCGTATTCTTGGTCGGCAATGGAAGCCAGGCACTCTGAAAGCGTGCGCGGATCCTCGTTGAAGCAGGGGACGATGACATCCACGCTGGGCAGTTGATCGGAGCCGACGAGAACCTCCAACGCCGATGAGTCGTTTGTCGGCAGAGCATAAAGCCCCTGCATGCTCTTATAAGCAGTCGAGAGCAGCGCATAAAGCGATATGGCCACAGTGCTGGTTGTACCAAGAAGAGTCATGGGATCTCGTTTGTTCAGTGATGTTGAGGAAGTGAGCGGATTACAAATCCGCGCTCACGCAATGCTGGAATCAGCCGGGACAGCGCCGTGACCGTCTGGTCGCGCAGACCGGCGTGAGCGCCCCGGCCCAACTCGCCGGGAGGGCATCCGTCGTGCAAGAGTACGATTGCGCCCGGCCGGACAGAGGCGAGCACTTTATCGATAATCGCGTCGACCCCAGGGCGAGACCAATCTCGAGGGTCGACGGACCAATGGAGGGCCGCCAGCCCGGCGATCTGTGACGCTGTGAAGACTTCTTCGCTCCAGGCGCCGTAGGGCGCGCGAACATAGCGCACCGAGGCCTGCGGGCACGCTCTCATGATGGCGTCGTTCGCTTCAAAGACCTCACGTTGCACTTCGCCGAAACCGCATTGGTACAGATCCGGATGAGACATCGTGTGGTTGCCTACCTCGTGCCCTTCTGCGATCATCCGTTGGATTAGATCTGGGTGCTCTAAGGCGTAGGCGCCGATGACGAAGAAAGTCGCCGGCACCCGCTGCTCTGCCAGCACATCGAGAATCTCCGGTGTGAAAAGTCGATTGGGACCGTCGTCAAACGTCAGATAAACGCTGCGACGGCCGGTGCCGTCAGAGCACTCACGGCGCACTTCGTACAAGCAATCGGGACGGCTCATAGCTCTGGTCCGTTCCGATCTATCATCGTGCCCGTGGGCCATTCGCTGATCGGCCGTCCAACCGGCAGAACAATGGTGAGTGCGTCATCGATGCGTGTGGGCGGCAGGTCGAGGCGGGCCTCTGGTCGGGTCGAGCGCACGCGAATTCCCGACAAAACGGCCAAAGGCCTGTATCGCCGCCCGAACCTCTCAACATGATTCCGCAGCGCGTCCCGGACCGTTCCGAAAGCGAATGGAACGCCAAGCTCCTGCAGTATTGGAAGCATGACATGGATCGAATGGGCGATTCCGAGACCCTCAAGGTCCGGGCGTACCCCGTACAGGCCCAGCTCAGCCACCAACAGGTCGACCGCGTCAACCTTGATGAAACGGCGCAGTATGCCCATGTGAGCCGCTACACCACTTGAATCATAGGCGATCACGCGGAGTTCAGGCCTGGCTCCGGCCCAG
The DNA here is from genome assembly GCF_040322415.1 of Mesorhizobium sp. M0152. NCBI lineage: Bacteria > Pseudomonadati > Pseudomonadota > Alphaproteobacteria > Hyphomicrobiales > Phyllobacteriaceae > Mesorhizobium > Mesorhizobium sp. M0152. The sequence continues at coordinate 84,360 of NZ_JAMYTH010000025.1, read as the reverse complement.
CTTCGACTACCTTCGAACGGTTCTGCGTTGGACGCCCCAGTCGGCCCGTACGTATCACGAAAGAACTCGGCGAGCTCAACGTGATCGGAGAGCTGCAACTCGTTTTCCCAGCACAACTTCCACTGCACCTGATGGCGCATTCAGGACCTCTCTTCATATTAGTTTTTTGCGGCCGCATTACCCGACCAAAGCGGCGCTGTTGGCTGCATTCAGCCGTTGTCGTTGGCGAAGGTGAGCCAGACGCTCTCTCGAAGTTCCGGCCCGTGTCGTCGATTTGAGCTTGACGTCGCTCATTAACGTTCCTCTAATGCATGGCTCGTAAATTCGTAAAATTGATTGTTTGAATGATACGCATCCACACGTTGGATAGAACATGACATGCGTTTCAAGGGACTCGATCTAAATCTCCTCGTTGTGCTGGACGCTCTGATGAGGGAGCGTAAAGTCACTGCCGCGGCTCGCAGTATCAACCTGAGCCAGCCGGCCATGAGCGCCGCCGTTGCTCGGTTACGCGCCTATTTCAACGATGAGCTATTTACGATGAACGGCCGCGAGCTCATTTTGACACCGCGCGCCGACGGGCTCGCCACAGCAGTCCGGGAGGCATTGCTGCACATCCAGCTATCGATTATTTCCTCCGACGCTTTCAACCCGGCCCAATCGGATCGTCTCTTCCGAATGATGCTTTCCGATTACATCACGCTCGTATTTTTTAAGAAGATCGTAGAGCGTGCTGCGCGGGAAGCTCCCGCCGTTCGCTTTGAATGTCTGCCTATTTGCGACGACCCCGAGGAGCTTCTCCGGCGCGGCGACCTTGATTTTCTGATTATGCCGGAAGTGTTCATGTCGAAACATCCTCGCGCAGCCCTGTTCGAAGATATGCTCGTATGCGTAGGCTGCGGCACGAACAAGCAGCTGTCAGAGCCACTTACATTCGAGCGATACATGTCCATGGGGCATGTCGTGCTCAAATTCAGGCACACCCGGCAGCCCACCATGGAGGAATGGTATTTGCTCGAGCACGGTTTCGAGAGACGTGTCGAGGTCGTCGTACAGGGCTTTAGCCTGATCGCGCCCTTCCTGTCAGGCACCAACCGCATCGGGACCATGCCGTTGCGGCTGGCGCAGCATTTCGCAAAAACAACACCCCTGCGGATTGTCCAACTTCCGCCGCCACTTCCTCCTCCCGCATTCACGGAGGCCGTCCAATGGCCTGAGCTTCACAATACTGATCCGGCAAGCATGTGGATGCGGGAAATGATGGTGCAGGAGGCATCTTGCCTGGCGCCTTTGCCTGAAATCATTGAGCGCCTCGGGCACGCCGATCCGACCTTGCGGTTGTTGGTACCGACTGCCACCTCGATTTCACGTGCGAAGTCCCGGAAGATGTTAAGCCCCACTTAAACACCGGGCCTTTGCCCAGGAGAGCGGCGCAGTTGCTTGTCAAGTACGAGGGCCAGGAACGAGCAGAACACACGCCCGGGGTTGCTACTGAATTGACTGCCGCCTCCGATTTTGCTTGCGGAGTCCCAGAAGATGCTCAGCCCCACTTAAATGCCAACGTCGCAGGCCTTGCCGCGGCTTTTCACGCGCGGCCAGGCGAGGAGATGGCGGTCGACGTGGTCGATCCAATCTGTGCCAGCCTCGCTCGGCTACTGGCGTCGACGACAGTCCCCTGCACCGAGAAAGTCGGGCACTTGGCAATGAAGCCGGTCGAGCTTGACGCTGCGGACCCAGGCAATTTACCCCGCGCTTCTGCCTGAACGCGTGGCCGATCCGTTCATCTAATCGGCGCTACATTCTGCCCGGCTGAGGTCCGTGGGTGCGGCCAACCCGCGGGATGGGATCATCATTCAACTTTCTCTCGTTTATGAAAGGAAACTCCCCGCTCACGATAGAGCCCATGAGTTTCATATATTTTCCGGCAGATGGATGTCGAACGGGAGAAATGTCTGTCCGGGTGTTTCAGCGGTGCCGGTCTCGATAGCCCGCGTCATCAGCGTTATCAGCTCCCGGCAAAGTCGGCGCATTGGCGTGGCGACCGCCATCGTGACGATATTATCTGCGAGCGCCGCCCGAGACTCCGGCGTGATTTCATTCACGATCGCGACGAGATCGCGACTTTTGCCCTCTTCTCGGAGCGCGGAGATGGCGCCCTCCATGCCGCCGCCGGCGACATAGAAGCCGACGAGCTCGGGCTCTCGCTGCATGAGATCAAGCGTTGCCTCGTAGGTGATCTGCCGTTTCTCCAGGTTCATGACAGGATCCAGCACCTCGAACGTGGGCGCGTTCTCACGGCAATAGGAGCGAAAGCCGACGTCACGGAGCTCGTGCCCCTGGAAACGATGGCTGCCGACAAAAACCGCCACTTTGCCGGGCCGCTTTGCGACCTTCGACACCATCCAAGCGGCCGTGCGCCCCACCTTGCGGTTGTTAAGGCCGATATACCCCTGTCGTACGCCGGCGGCGAAGTCGGAAAGCAGCGAGAAAACCGGAATGCCTTTGGCCTTGAGGTCCTCAACCGCTGCTGTAATTTTCGGGTGGTCCGGTGCCACCATCGCGATCGCATGGCAGCGTGCGCCCAAATCCTTGAGCGGCGCGATCAGGTCGCTCGGCATATGTGACGGGGCGAATTCGACGAGCGGAATGCCGTGGAAGGACTGGGCCAAATTGACCGATGCTTCGACCTCGCGCGCAAAATCTTGGTAGAAATGCTGGGCCGGTTTTCTCAAGATGAAGCCCAGACGGTAGTGCGGTAGGTCTCGCCGCAAGCGCTGCTTGATTAGCCCGGCAGCATGATAGCCGATCGCGTGGGCGGCGTCGTGGACCCGCCGCGCGGTCTCCTCGCGCACCGGATGGCGGGCGTTCAGAACCCGGTCGATCGTTGCTACGCTGACTCGGGCTTCGCGGGCGAGATCGGCAATTGTGGGGCGCTTGGTCATAGGTCCTATTCTGATCGGTTTTTGACGCGGGCCGGCTCTCTGTCGCCTGACGCGTTTCGGTTTCGGGTGGCAAAGTGAAGACGTCCCATACGAATGGCCAACAGCGTGTTGGACGAACATCATTCCAGACGTAAACCGGCCGGGTATACTGAAAGGCTCATTCGCTTAAAGGGCGGTGACGGTTTGCACTCACACATTTAGCGCTTCTGCTACATGGTCCGTGAGGAGCCGTTTAGAGGCTGCGGGTCGGTCGTTCAGTTCATGTGACCAGCTAGGCGACTTAACAGGTCGTGGGCCGCCCACCTTATTGGGAGGAGGGTAGCCGGTTTGATGCCTCGGCAAGCTGATGACCGCAGAAGGCGGCTTTCATCTGTGCTCGGTCCAATTCTCCTTCCCAGCGGGCGACGACGAGGGATGCCACTGCGTTGCCGACGCAATTCGTCAGCGCCCGGCATTCGGACATGAAGCGGTCGATGCCGAGTATCAGTGCCATCCCAGCAACGGGAACACTCGGAACTACGGCGAGCGTAGCCGCCAGGGTGATGAAGCCCGCGCCTGTGACACCTGCAGCGCCCTTGGAGGAAAGCATTGCTACGAGCAGCAGCAGCACCTGATCGCCGATGGACAGATCCGTGTTCGTCGCCTGCGCGATGAAGAGGGCCGCCAGCGTCATGTAGATATTCGTGCCGTCCAGATTGAATGAATATCCGGCCGGGATGACGAGACCCACAACCGAACGCCTGGCGCCCGCCTTCTCCATTTTCTGCATCAGCGAAGGGAGCGCCGCCTCCGAGGAGGACGTTGCGAGGACAAGCAGCAGCTCTTCCTTGATGTAGCGAATGAGAGAACAGATCGAGAAGCCGTTGTAGCGGCAGACCGCGCCGAGAACCCCGAACACGAAGAGGAAGGCGGTGAAATAGAACGTCGCGACCAGCATCGCGAGGTTGACCACCGAACCGATGCCATATCTGCCGATGGTGAAGGCCATTGCGCCAAAAGCGCCGATCGGCGCGGCCTTCATCAGAATTCCAACGAGCTTGAAGACAGGCGCGATGAGCGCCTGAAGGAAGCAAACGACAGGCTTGCCCGGCTCTCCGGCCATCGCAAGCGCCATGCCGAACAGAACCGAGAAGAACAGCACCTGCAGGATGTCGCCTTCCGCGAAGGCACCGACGATCGTTGGCGGGATGATGTTCATCAGAAAGCCGGTGACCGACTGCTCGCTGGCTTTTGCGGCATAGGTATTCACGGCCTGGACATCGAGCGAGGCCGGATCAATGTTGAGGCCGGCGCCAGGCTGGACGACATTGGCGACGATGAGGCCGACGATCAGCGCGAGCGTCGAGAAGGTGAGGAAATAGACCATTGCTTTACCGGCGACCCGGCCGACCTTATGAAGATCGTTCATGCCGGCAATGCCGGTGGCAATTGTCAGGAAGATGACAGGCGCGATGATCATCTTGACCAGCTTGATGAAGGCATCACCCAGCGGCTTCAGGCTCTCGCCGGTCTCCGGATAAAAATAGCCAATTGCGACGCCGAGCGCGATGGCGGCAAGCACCTGGGCGTAGAGCTTGGTGTAGAAGGGTTTGCGGGGCGCGGGACTCGCGCCGCGAACTTGTGCAGCTGACACTGTTTCTCTCTCCCTGACCGGATCGAGGTGGCGTGACTTCTCCCGGGCTTCTCCCTATCGCGGCGCTCCGGTCGAACGCTGCACCAACGCCGCCGCAATACCCATGCCAGATGAATCCGCATGACCTGAACTGACGTGGCCTCGCCAATGATGGAGGAATGCGGTGTCAGACCAGCGGGATAGGCCGCGGTCCGGCACGCCCTTGATGGTCTCTGGCAGAGTGCTGCCGGTCGGTCCCTCTGGCTTGCGGTTTTGTTGCACAGAGCGTGGTGGGTTCCTCGTTTTAGCCGGCCTTGGACGGGCCGCATCGCTGGCGCCAGCGCAGGTTCTGTCGGCCAGTGCTTTTGGGTGCGTCGTCAATCGTTGTGTTGCTCGCGCCTTGTTACATCTTGCCAAAGGAGAACAAGGCGAGCCCACAAGAACTAGGCGACGACAGCCCCTGCGATCGGCGTGAACCAGTTCCGTCTCGACTGTCGCAAGCTCGCTTTGCGAAGTCCGTTTCCGCCCCGATGAGACCAGGGAAAGCCGCCAACAAACGTCTCACTGTTGCGAGTCGCGGCCGGTCAGCCCACAGCGCGTTGGTGTGATTGTTTCGGCCCATTCGAGCGCACTGACGGTGAGCTTTCCTTGGTCGCTGCTAAAAGTCTTAGGCCATCCAGCACGCTAGCCTCGGAAAATCGAACACCAAGCGCCCGCTCGACAGTCCAGATCGGCCTCGCTCTCTTCGTTGACGCCGGACGACCAGGCCCTGTTGAAGCGGAGAATTGCCGTGCTCTTTGCAGCGCTCCCGCTGCATGAAAGCGACGTCGAGACGTAGAGATTGACGCCGTTGGTGCTGACCGCGACGGTGCGGTTCAGAAGTTGCGAGCACCGCCTACGAAGCCGTGCTCGACGCCAGCTTCCTTCACACGCGACACCGCTGCATATCCGAATGGTCAACTCGGGAAAAAAATGGCGGTTGCCGCAACCGACCAGTGTCGTTGGCAGTGATCATCGCTCCCGCCCCGTTCGCGGGCGCTGGTGAATGGCACGGCCCGGCATTTACACTCGACGCGGTCAGCCGCTCGGGCACCGCATCGCCGGCTCAGGTATTTCTGCTTCAACGCAAAAATAGAACTGATGAATCCTATCATAGGCCGCGAGGTTTCCTTTCACAGATGAAAGAAAGCTCGATTGACTATCCCGCCTCGCTCCAGTCTTCTGAAAACAACGTTTGGTTGCCTTGGTGCAAGCCAATAGCATGGCCAAGCTTCGTGGAGGGAGAGCCAAGCGATGCGTCAGGGCTCGACCCGCTTTGCACTCGACCAAACGGCGGCGGCACGAGTTCACGTCGGAGCATTTTCGCGCTTGCCCGCGACGTCGCGGGCGCACATGCCGCCAGGATACATTTGCTGGCGCCAGATCGAGGATCACATGCACCACAACATTCGCAAATCGGAACAAAATGCCAGCGAGTGCGGCATATCGCTGCCGGGTGCGATAAAGGGTTGTCCAAAGTCCGACACGAATCCTGCGAATGGGGTATTGCACGAGCGCGCGCTCACCGGAATCTTCGAAATATCGAAAATACTCGCCGATCCCGCCCGGCTCGAACTTACGCTGGCCAAGATCGTTGATCTCCTGCACTCGTTTGTGCAGATGCGGCACGGCATCATCGCTCTCTGCGATGCCGAGGGCGGACTGGACATCACCGTGGCCAGCGGCTGCGACACGAACAGTAATGAGCCCTCCCGGTCGCGCTTGCCGCGCAACGCCATCGATCAGATTGTGACGACGGACACGCCGCTCGTCACCGAGGACATAGCGATGCATCCGGCCTTCACTGCCGCTGACATCGAGGTGCTTGGGGCCTCCGAGACCGTGTCGTTCATCGGCGTTCCCATTCGTGTTGATGGGAACGCCGTAGGCGCGCTGACTATGGACAGGGCTTTGGAAAGCAGGTCAAGCTATCGGCTCGATTACGATGTCCGGCTGCTCACTATGATTGCCAACATGGTGGGACAGAGAGTCAAGTTGCATCGCTTCTCCGCGGGCGACCGCGAGCGACCGCCCGAGTTGGAAGATCGGCTGCAAACGAAATTTTCTGATGTTAAGCACCCTGCACCCCGGCGCAAAAAGGTTCATGTCGAGGGGATGATTGGTGACAGTCCCGCGATAAGCGCGCTGCTGGAGAAGATCGCGGTCGTAGCCAAGGCAAAAACCACGGTTCTGTTGCGAGGCGAGTCCGGTACCGGAAAGGAGCTGGCTGCCAAGGCAATTCACGAGTTGTCGCCGCGCGCCAAGCGGCCCTTCGTTAAACTCAATTGTGCAGCGCTCCCAGAGACAGTTCTGGAATCCGAATTGTTCGGTCATGAGAAGGGTGCCTTCACAAGCGCATTCAATTCCCGCAAGGGGCGCTTTGAGCTTGCTGACAAGGGGACGTTGTTTCTGGATGAGATTGGCGAGATCTCGGCCTCGTTCCAGGCAAAGCTACTGCGCGTGCTGCAGGAGCAGGAGTTTGAGCGCGTCGGCAGCAATCAGACCATCAAGGTCGATGTTCGCGTGATTGCCGCCACGAACAGGAACCTGGAAGAGGCGGTTGCAAGGAATGAGTTCCGCGCCGACCTATACTACCGCATCAACGTGGTTCCCTTACTGGTACCAGCATTGCGCCAAAGGCGCAGCGATATTCCGCTCCTCGCAGCGGAGTTTCTCAAGAATTTCAACGGCGAGAACGGCTGTACACTCACTTTCGATCCGCGTGCGATTGAAGTGCTGATGAAATGTGAATTTCCCGGCAACATTCGGGAGCTTGAAAATTGCGTGCACCGGACAGCGATCCTGGCCGAGGGACTATCAATCGGGAGAAACGACTTTGCCTGCTCCCAAGGGCAATGCTTTTCCGAGGCGCTGTGGAAGTGCAGATCGGGCAAGGCCGCGCTGCAACCAGCGCCGATCCTGCCGGAGTCAGCGAATCCGGCCACGCCGCCGGATGGGGCAGCCAGTTCGGCCGCGACTACAGTCCCGCGTGCCGGCGCAACCCACCCAATTGGCGCGAGGACCCCCGACATAGAGCGCGTCATTGCTGCCATGGAAAGATGTGGCTGGGTGCAGGCAAAGGCAGCGCGCCTCCTTGGACTGACCCCGCGCCAGATTGGCTACGTGCTGAGGAAATACGGCGTCGAGATCAAGCGTATCTGAAACCGAGGAGATGAGCTGAGCTGCTTAGCGCCTTGCGGCAGCGATGCAGGTCCGCGTCCGCTTCCACTCGAATCATCGAGGACAGCCTGGCCGAATTCCCGTGTCTGCGTTGCGACCATCGTGTGAGAGGCCACGCTTCCATCGTCAATCCTGTCCGCCATGTTGCTCTCGTTGCGAGCTCATACGGATGCCCCTGGTGAATGAAACGGAGTTAAAATATGTCCGATGCAAAACTGCAAACTGTGCTTTCGGCTCTTCCGCCAGTGACGCGACAGTTAGATGCTCTGCCGTCCAACGGACCAGCGCTGGACGGAAATTTTGTCAAGCTGAATACGAATGAGAACCCGTTTCCGTTGCCGCCAATCATAATGCAAAGTGCAGTGGCGGCCCTCAAGTGCCAGTATCTATATCCGGATGACGATAACATCAGCTTGAGGGAAGCGGCGTCCAGCACCTATGGCGTTTCCAGGGATCAGGTCATCGCAGGCAACGGGTCGTCTGAACTGCTCGGACTCATCTACAGAGCTTTCCTCGCGCCTGGCGACAAGGTTGCGATGATGTCGCCAGGGTTTTCGTTCAACCGCAAACTTGCCATGATTCAGGGCGCCGAGTTTCTCGAAATCGGATGTCAAGCTCATTCCCTGCCAATGGAGCAATTGCTTTCCGGTCCGGCAAAAGACGCCAAGTTCATTATGTTGGCCAATCCAAACAATCCGACCGGAACATTCCTCCCGATAAGCGATATCGAACGCCTCGTAGCACAATCAGACCGCTTGGTTGTCCTTGATGAAGCCTACGTCGACTTTGCACCCGATCATGGCCTGCGCCTCATCAACCAGTATCCGAACGTTCTGATCTTGAGGTCATTCTCGAAAAGCTATGCCGCCGCCGGCATTCGCGTCGGTTTCGGTTTCGGTCACCCTGAAATTATTGGCAGGCTGCGAAACATCCAGAACGTCTTCAACATGAACGTCATCGGGCATGCCGTTGGTATCAGCGTGCTTGCGCATCGCGGCGCCTACGCAGAGAACCACAAGCACATCAAGGGTGAACGAGAGCGAGTGACAGTCGCGCTGTCGCAACTCGGATTTTCCGTAACGCCCTCCCGCGCAAATTTCTTGCTGGCCCGTGTGCCCGCGGGACAGGACGGCTCATGGTGGCAAGCAGCATTGGAAAGGCAAAAGATACTTGTCGCGTTTTTTCCGGACAAAGGCTTGGAACACTGCATCCGCGTTAGCATCGGCACAAAAGAGCAGATGGATGCATTTCTTGCTGCCGCTGGCGACATTGCTGGAAGCTTAACGGTGCCAAGCTCCAAGGGCAGGGAAGCGTCAGGCTCTGCTTCTTCGTTACGCTGACGCTAATCGGCGATCACACACATCTCTTCCGACTTGCTTGGTCATCCCAGCAAGAGAACAGCCTGCTTTTAAAATCGGGGACTTATCGAGTGACAAACGTCTTTCCTTCAAACCTAGCGTTCGGCATCTTCGATCATCTGGACGAGGATGGCCTCGACATCGGTCGGCAATACGAAGATCGCCTGATATTAGCAGAGGCGTGCGATCAGCTAGGGTTCTATGCCTATCATCTCGCAGAACATCACTGTACTCCCCATGGGAGAGGTCCATCGCCGAATCTGTTCTTATCGAGCGTCGCCCAGCGCACCCGGCGCTTGCGTCTCGGACCCTTGGTGATGCTGCTTGCGCTTTATCATCCGCTGCGTGCGTTCGAAGAGATCTGTATGCTGGACCAGTTGAGCGGTGGCAGGCTCGAACTGGGCATAGGGCGCGGTGCTCTCCCGATCGAATTGGGCTACTTCGGGATTGGTGCGGACGCGGTGCCGGGCCGTTATGCCGAAGCCAGCGAAATCCTCATGGAAATACTTGTTAATCCGATGAAGGTCGGCACGCTATGCTATCAAGGCCGCCATTTTGATCTCAATGACGTTCCTTTGACGTTAAGACCTCATCAGCGTCCACATCCGCCGACATGGGTTGCTGCCAATCGACCCGAGTCCGCAGCTTGGGCGGCTGCGAATGGAACAAATATCGCGTGTGTAGGACCTTCCTCTTCTGTTCGCAAAACTACTGATGCGTTCCGCGCCTATCGAGAGGACAACGCTGGCGCGGGGGATCAGGCGCAATTTATCGGATTGCTCCGCATGGTCGTGGTTGGGCGTTGTGACACACATGCCTATTCGCTCGCGGCACCTGCTTACGAACGCTGGCTCAAGAGCTTCCAATTCCTTTACGAGCTTAACGCTATCCCCACTCCACCAAACCTGCCGCTGACCTTCGATGCGGCAGTCGAGAGTGAATTGTGCGTGGTAGGATCAGCAGAATCTGTGCGAAAAGCTCTGTTAGGTCAGTTGGAAGAGGCAGGTGCCAACTACCTGCTTTGTCAACTGGCATTTGGAAATCTGCCGCTAGATGCTTCCCTGTACACTGCGACGACCATTCAATCCGAAATCATGGCTCGACTTGGCTGACCATGAAATTCGCGGTCACAGCGCTCCCTCACATCCACGTGCTCGAGCGTGCACGTGATGGGGACGGGCAATCGGGAGGGAGGCCAAACTGACGACGAGCCGGCGGCACAGAATACCAGCTTTGTGCGTTGGCTGGCGTCTGGGCCATCGTGTGAACCTGCACGATCCTAAGGAGATGATGGCCGAGCGCGTCACGATGCAGGCACGCGTCTGCTCGTCGCGCTCGCGCTAGCCGTTGCCCATAGCCCGCCGCAGAGGTTCTTCTCGCCTGGGGCGGCGTCGGTGCGGCGCCCCCATCCAGCTTCATCAGCGGCCCGGCGGTAGCAAAGCCGCCACTCGCTACGGCGCTGTTGAGGGCGCGCTCGCGAGCGGCTTTGCTGCGCCCAGCCACCAACGGGAGCGAGCTCGCCCGATGATGGGGGTGCACCGCGGTCGGGATACGATGCTGAAGGAAATCGTTCGCAGCCGGTCTTCACGAACTGCGAGGAGTGCTTGTCCTTGAATGCTGCCTGCTGGCGTCTGCGGTGGCCTGAGTGGTCCGCCGACACGCCCGAAAGTCAACGCCACTACCACAAGGCCGCCAAAAACTCAGGTCTGGGAGCCAGCTTGGACGGTGGTCTCGTGTTCGGGAATGTCGTCGAAGGAGGCGTAGTTGAGATAGTAGAGTTTGGAATACAGGCCGCCCATAGCTATTAGCTCATCGTGGTTGCCAGTCGCAACAACTTGGCCATTCTGAAGCACGATGATGCGGTCGGCCCCCCGGATCGTGGCGAGACGGTGGGCGATGACGAGGCCAGTCCGCCCTTCAAGCAGCTTGATCAGAGCCTTCTGAATCTGCAATTCCGTGTAGCTGTCGATGTTGGCGGTCGCTTCGTCGAGCACGAGGATCTTGGCGTCAGCGACGAGGGCGCGGGCGAAACTGATAAGCTGGCGCTGGCCGAGAGATAAGTTGTCGCCGCGTTCGCCAAGTTGGGTCTCATACCCGTCGGCGAGGCTCATGACGAAGTCATGCGCGCCGACCGCCTTCGCCGCCTCGATAACCTTGTCGCGCGTGGCTTCCGTCTTCTGGTATCGAATGTTCTCGAAGACCGTCCCGGTGAACAGGAATGGCTCCTGCAGCACCATGGCGACCTGGCGGCCGAGCGATTCCTGGGTGAGGTCGCGCACATCATGCCCGCCGACCAGCACCTGACCCTTCTGAACATCATAGAAGCGGTGGACCAGGGCCATCGCACTCGATTTGCCAGAACCGCTCGGTCCGACCAGTGCGACCGTCTCGCCGGGATTGACCGTGAAGGAGACATTTTTCAGAACCGAACGGTTCGGATCGTAGCCGAATGTGACGTCCCTAAACTCGACCGAGCCGTCCATTTCGGGCGAAAGTACCTCGGCATTGGGTTTGTCCTGAACATCGATCTTGACATCGAGCACATCGGTCAGGCGCTTGCCTGAGGCCATGGCGCGCTGCATGATCGAATATTGCAGGGTGAGTGAGCGGATCGGGTCAAAGAAGCGCTGGATGTAAAACAGGTAGGCTACCAACACGCCCACATCTATACGGCTATTCACGACCATCGAGCCGCCGACCACAATAACGGCGGCCAAGGCGAGGCCGGTGAGGCCATCGACGATAGGCACCATGACCAGTGCATATCTGGCAGCGATCAGTTGGGTCCTGAGGTTGGCATGGGCCCGGTCGTCAAAAAGAATGAAATTCACCTGCTGGCGATCCATCGACTGTATGGTCCGCACGCCGTGAATGGCTTCGGCCAGCGCGCCATTGACGACGGAATTGGTTTCGTGTGCAGCCATGAAGGCGTCGCGGGCACGCGGCAGCCAGACAATGCGGACGATCACCAGGATCGGCAGAACCGACAGCGTCAGGAGGCCGAGGCGAAAGTCGAGCCACAGCATTACGAAAACGATGCCGAAGAGAAGTGCAACATCGCCTAGGGAATATACCGAGGTTTCGAGGAACTCCTGTATGGAGTTAACGTCGCCTTGCAGGCGCGACATCAGGCGTCCGACCTCAGTCTTGTCCATGAAAGAGAGCGAAACCTTTTGCAGATGGCCAAACATGGCGCGGCGGATGTCGAACAGGACAGTTTCGGCAATTTTCCCATCCAAGGTTTCCTGCATGTAACCGGCGGCGAAATTGACCAAAATCGCCGAAAGGAACGCGCCGACGGCCGCAAGCTGGGCTGAGCGATCGCTCGCTGCCGGGTTCATGCCCTGGTCGATCGCGTAGCGGATGATCAAGGGGATGAAAAGCTGCGTCCCGGTGAAGATCAACATCGCGACAATCGTGACAACTACCTTTGCCCGATAGGGATGGACGAAGCCCCAGATCCGGCGGAGGATGCTCTTGTCGAAAGCCCGGCCGAACATCTCCTCCTCGATCCGGTGCGAGCCGACGACCGCGCGCGGAGGGCGTCTGCCGTCGTCACGTTCGGCTTCGAGTTCGCCGGGGCCCTGGTCCATCAGCGGGCGCCCCCATACTGGGTCATATGCTATCACCTGGGCGCGTCTGGAGATCGTAAAGGGCCCTGTAGCGTCCCCGCTTCGCCAGAAGCTCTTCATGCGTGCCGCGTTCTACGATTTCGCCGTTATCGACAAAAAGGATCTGATCGGCATGCATAAGCGCACTCAGCCGGTGCGCGATGATGATCGTCACCCGATCCTTGGCGAAGCGCCGCGTCGCCGCGCGAATGCGCTGCTCGGTGCCGGCATCGATCGCGGCCATCGAGTCGTCGAAAACGACGACAGAGGGGCGCAGCATCATGGTGCGAGCAATCGTGAGACGCTGGCGCTGGCCGCCAGAGAGAGAGACGCCGCGTTCGCCCACGACCGTCTCATACCCTGCTGGGAGCCCGAGGATGTAGTTGTGGAGCTGGGCGAATTCGCCAGCGCGTTCAATTCGCTGTCTCTTCGCCCAGGGGTCGCCATAAGCGATGTTGTTCTCAATCGTGGTGGTGAACAGGAACGCATCCTGCTGTACAACGGCAACCGCCTTGCGAAGGCTCTCGAGGGTGACATTGCGTATGTCCTGGCCGTCCAACGTGATGGCGCCACCGGTCACGTCGTAAAAGCGGGGGATCAGATGAGCCATCGTCGATTTGCCGGAACCCTGCGGACCGACGATCGCGATCGTCTCGCCTCTCCGGGCCTCAAAGCTGAGGTTCTTCAGAATGGCGCGGTTTTCGACATTGGGGTACGCAAATGAGACATTGTGGAAGCGCAGAGTGCCGCCGCTTATCTCAAGCGGTCTGGCCTCGAGAGCATCCCTGATCGTGATCTCCTGATCGAGGAGACCGAAAAGCCGCGAACCGCAGCTGGAAGCGCGGGCAAAGGCATTGACCATGAGGCCGATCTGGCGGACTGGCATTTGCAGGATGGTCATGAAGGTCAGGAAGGTCGCCATCGTTCCGACGCTGATCTCGCCAGCGATGAGCTTGTTGCCACCGATCCAAAGCACCAATCCCATTGCGAAAAAGAAGGACAAGGTCATCGCCGACGTGCTGGGTACGTAGATGTCAACGAGATCGTTGGCGAGGCCGAGCGCGGTCTTGGAAGCGCGGTCGAACTTCAGCATCTCATAGGATTGAGCCGCAAAAGCGCGGACCACGCGGATGCCTGCGAGATTTTCCTTCATCACGCGGCTTAGTACCGAAAGGCGCTCATAGAGGTCGAGCCAGGTGGCGCGCAGCCTAAGCTGTGTGGTCGATGAGCGCCAGGCGACAAAAGGCACGAAGCTCAGCGCGACCAGGCCGAGCATGGGATCGATCGAGATCATCATGTAGGCGCCGATCCCGATCAGCATGGTGAGCAGGACCACGCGAACGAGCGCGGTGGAAAAATACATCCGCACGCCTTGGAGATCGAGCATTCCGATGGTGATCAGATCGCCTGAATGGACCCGGTCGTGAAAGGAAAAGCTGAGACGCTGGATCTTGTCGTAGTAGGCGAGCCGCAGTTCGTACGCGACATGATGCCCGACGGCTTCGGCAAAATAGTTCTGCGCCATCGTGAAAAGGCCGCGTAGCGCGCTGACGGCGAGCAGCAGGAGAGCCGGGGTCCAGAGCGCTTGTCCTGCCGCGCTCCCCGCGACACCGCCCCCGATGGCTGTCTGGGCCTGGTCGACAGCCCGGCCGAGAAGCTGGGGAATGAGCAACTGGAGGATTGCCGCCATGATCGTCGAGCCCATAGCGAAGGCGACCTGCCAGGGATGCCGAAAATTCATACGCGTTATGCGCAACAGCGTACTCAAATCCCGGCCCCAGCGCGCCGCTTCAACATGGGTCAACGAATTCAGAGCGTTCGTTGCGCTGCCGACAGCATCACTGTTCACGGGTGTATTCCCGACTGCATTTTGCGCCTTCGAGGAAAGCCGAAGGACGCATCATCAAAGGCGACCGCCATTTTAATCCTGTCCACAACCTGCAGCCTTGCCCGTTCCCAGAAGCCGAGCCGCCGCTTGAGTTAGTGGCATGTCGATCACCGTGATTCCGCTTGCCGCAAGGAAACGCGCTTCGTTTCTGGTCAGGGTTTCCGCGTCCATTACAGTGCAATAGGGACCGCGGGAGCGCTTCATGATCTGTCTGGCGTAGGTGCGCAGCATCTGATCGTTGAAGCGGCAGCCAACGAAGAAAAATCCACGGGTGATGCGCCGTTCCTTCACCACGTCTGGGATCGGTGTCTGGATATCAATTTCGGTCAGGACTTCGACATAGTCGGAATCTGCGACGAGGAAGTTTTGCGAGGGCCTACTACTCCCGTGAGGTGCATAGAGGACCGTCTTTGCCCCCGATCGAGCGTCGAGCTCCCTCCCGGACAAATCGTAGGTTTTTGTCCAAATGTTGCCGATCTCGTTCGCGCGCGTGACGCCTTGTATCTCAACGACGTCCGTTCGGCCGGTCTCCACGAGAGCCGTGCGCATCGCGCTGTCATACCAGCTGTCGATGATGAGGGAGAGCGGCAGCCTTGCGAGCCAGGCGTGGAGGAGGGTTGGCCACACCGGCGCTGCGAATATCTCCGTCATCCAAGCTTGAAGCGTCCGGCGATGCCGGCGCTGTTCGATGAACTGCGCAACCGACCACATATTGGTGCGGATCCTGGAAGGGGCGGGCGCCCGTGCATTGAGTGCCGCGGCAACGACCTCCGGAGTATGCGGCACAGGCGGTTCCGCACAGTTCAACCCAAGAAGACCCGGACCGAGATAGGGGATCACCTCATCGGCGGCGAGCGCTTCCTTCGCCAAGTCAAGCAGCTTATCGGCAAAACTGTCCCGCACTATGACGAGGTGGTCCGATGTCAGGATCGTATTCATGCTCGTTTCCTCGCGACGCACCTAGGGGCAGCATCAGTCCTCTTCGGAAACCTTCCTTGCCTCGACAGTGATCGGCAGACGCGTATCGCGTGGAAGATCGGGTAGGAGGAGCCGCCACCCGTTCCTGAGCGTGACCGTTCCGCCCCACAACTCTTCCTTCTCGAGCTTGATGATCGGCTCTTCGAGGTCTTTTTTCGGGACATACGCCGACAAGCCAGCATCGGTCCTGCGGATCATGACTTTCATCTGGCCGTCCCTTCATTGGAATTGCTTTCAGCACTGCAGGACGCCTCGGCTTTGTCGAGGCTCATCAGTTCACGCGCTCGCATGCCGACGACGGTGCCACGGTCGATCCACTCGACTGCATAGATGAAGAACTGCTGGAGAAAGGTGCCAATGTCGCGCACATATCCCTCGTCGCCCTTCCGCACGAGATTTTCGCCGATCTCCCTGCCAGGATAGGTGCCGTCATTCTTTATGTGGCGAGTGGCACGTACCCGCTCTCCCGGCATGAAGCGTGGCGGCGTGCGGATTTCGATCTCCTCTTCGCGTCCGAGCGACATGTCCGTTCCCTGATTTCTCTTGCGGCTGCAGGTTGTGAACAAGGCGTTCCAGGCGTCCTGCATAGGCAGCCCCAACCATGTCGGCAGCCCATGTGGTCACGCAGGAACGCAGGTCTTCGGCACCGGACATACCGAGGCACATTGCTGCGCATCGAAGACCCCCTCGCATTCGGTGCACTTCTGTGACTCGATCACGTAGCTCTCGCCTTTGAACTTGATCGCGCCGGAAGGACATTCGAATTCGCAGGCGCCGCATTGGGTGCATTGGGATGCGATGATCTTGAAAGCCATTTTAACTCCTGGTCCGAATGGATGAGACAGCTCAGGCCGTCGCCGCGAGTGCGGGGGCCCCTGACGCGGCGGTGTAAATCGCGCTGATTGCCGTCTCGATATAATCATGGGCGCAAGCGTCGGTGGCTCTGATTCCAGCCTCCGCGAGCTGATCCTGCGGGCAATTTCCAATCCTGGCGCACAGCACGATATCTATGCCTTCCAGCGCTGCGATGACGCCATCGAGGGTGGCCTCTGCGCTCCAGCCGCCGAGACAATACTGCTCGACCTTGCGATGGCCGACAAAGCTGATGCCTCTCGGCGAGGCTTCGTAAACCTGGAATTCCCTCGCATGGCCGAAATGTTCGTTGACGCGGCCGCCGCCCTTGGTCGCCACCGCGAAGAGGACGGATTTGCCGGGCCTCGCTGCCTTGACCAATCCGATCGCTTCACTTCTGGCCGCCACGTGATCACGGCGCTCCTGCGCGACCAGCTCCCGATAGGCCTTACGCTTGCGGGCATCGTAGGTGACCTCGCCGGGAATCCGGTCGGCCGTGAATTCCTGGCCACGATCCTCTCCAAGCATGCCGACGGCATCTGCCCGGCACTGCCGGCAGTGGCGCATCAACTGGGCGCCGCCTTCGACACGATCCTGAAGAGCTTTCATCTCCATTGCGTTTGGGCCGCGCTGCCCGCTCAGTCCGTAATGCGTGCCGTGTGCCGGGTCCGAAATCAGCGGCATGAGGTTGTGCAGGAACGCGCCTCGCTCCTTGACGCATCTATTCACCTCGATCAGATGCTCATCGTTCACGCCCGGGATCACCACCGAGTTGATTTTGGTGAGGATGCCGCGCGCGGTAAGCATCTCCAGGCCCAACATCTGCCGCTCGTGCAGGATCCGGGCGGCTTCAATGCCGACGTAGCGGCGATGGTCGTAAAAGATCCAAGGATAGATCTTTGCACCGACCTCAGGGTCGACCATGTTGATGGTGATCGTCACGTGATCGACATTCATGTCAGCAAGCTCATCGACATGGTCCGGTAGCGCGAGCCCATTCGTGGAGATGCAAAACTTGATGTCTGGGATTTCCCTGGCGACCCTGGCGAAGGTCGCCTTCGTCTTCTTCCAGTCGTAGCAGGCGTCGCCCGGTCCGGCGATGCCGAGCACGGAAAGCTGCGGCACCTCGCTGGCGACCGCGATCGCCTTGCGTAGCGCCTGGTCGGGCGTCAGCTTTTCAGAGGCCACCCCAGGTCGGCTTTCGTTGGCGCAGTCATATTTGCGATTGCAGTAGTTGCACTGGATGTTGCAGCCCGGCGCGACCGCGACGTGCATGCGCGCGAAATAGTGATGCGCCTCTTCTGAAAAGCAGGGGTGATCCTTGATCTTCTCCCAGACAGCCGGATCCGTGTCGTCGGGCTTTGTCGACGAGCCGCAGGACGAAGACGCGCAGCCACCGGGTTTCATGGTGCCAAGCAACTGGTCACCGAATGTCGTGCTGAGGCTCTCAAGCGAAATTGCCGGGGCAGACATGAACGGCTCCGTTGCTGCGTGATGTCGCAGTTCAAAGCGCAAGAGCTATGCCAGCTCAAAGAGCTGTTTCGGTTCACGAATAGGCTTGTTGTGTCAGATTCCTTCGGATTGCTCCGACACACCTTTGTCGGGCTTACGACAGTGGACAAGCAAATAGGGTCACGAGGCTAGCAGCCTCGGGCGCGCAGAGTGTGAGCGAGACCACTCCGGGCTGCTTACGGTTGACGTCATCACGACGTCTAGAATTTCTTCACCACGATACCATGCCGGCGCAGGGCGTAGCCGACTTGCCGCGGCGTGAGGCCGAGGATACGAGCCGCCCTGGCCTGAACCCAACCGGCCTTGTCCATCGCGTCGATCACCCGGTCGCGTTCCGCCAGACGCGGGGGACAAGCGGGATCGTTCGGATCGCCGGCCGTAAGGGGAGATATCTTGCCTGCGGAGGCACCGATGCAACTGGCCGGCAGCCGCAATCCGACCGGCACTGCGTTGACCCGTGCGAGACCGTCGATGGCATTGCCGCCATTCGAGCGGTCGGCTCGCTTCCAGAGGAGCCAGGAAAGGCACTGGCCCTTCTTACAGGCGAAATCGGATGGAGTGATCGTCCTTGAGCGCGCAAGTGTGGCCGTCCTTTGGACGCAGTTCTCCAGCTCGCGGACGTTACCAGGGAAGTAACATTGCGAGATCAGGTCAAGCGCCGGCGCCGCGAAGGCTAGTGCGCGATCGTTCTCCTTGTTGAACCGGTTGAGGAAGGCGTTCGCAAGGCGTGGAATATCGCCGGGTCGCTCTCTGAGCGGAGGCAGGATAATTGGCACGACATTGATGCGGTAATAAAGGTCGGCCCTGAACTCCCCTTTTATGACGGCCGCCTCGAGGTCCTTGTTGGTGGCGCATATGAGGCGCACGTCGACCTGTAGCGTTTTGGTGCCGCCGACTCGCTCCAACTCGCCTTCCTGCAAGACACGCAACAGCTTGGCTTGAAAGGCCGGCGAAATCTCGCCGATTTCATCAAGTAGCAGCGTTCCCTCATTTGCCAATTCAAAACGACCGGCGCGCTGGGAGATAGCACCCGTGAAAGCGCCCTTTTCATGCCCAAACAGTTCTGACTCCAGAACGCTTTCAGACAGTGCGGCGCAGTTCAATTTGACGAAAGACTTCTTCCTCCGACGTGAGAGCTTATGGATGGCCTGCGCAAAGAATTCCTTGCCGGTGCCGCTTTCACCCCGCAGAAGCACGGTGGAATTGGTCCCTGCTACGACCGAGACGGTTTCGAGCACCTGCTTGAGTGCGGGGCTTTCCCCGATGATCCCGTCGATTTTGGCATCCGCATGCCGGGCAGGGTCGTAGGTCCTCCCCTCGTTGGGCGATTTCTCCGGTCCCGATTGCTCATGGCCACACCGCTGACGATCTGTACTCAGGGCGCGATGGAGGCGGATGGTCCGGCCGACAAGGTTGGCGACCATCGTCAGGAAATAAATGTCCTCGTCGTCGCGAAAGTCGGTGGCGCCGTCTCCGGCGCGGTCGATCGACAATGTCCCAAGGATCTTATGATCAGCCTTTAGCGGGATACCGATAAAGGCAATTGGGATGGTTCCGATGCTCGAAGACGTTTGAAGGTCAGCCTGAAATAGTTGGGACTTGCGCACGTCCGGTATGAAGAGCGGCGTCCCCGTAGCGATGATTTGATCTGTTACGGCCTGTGGTATGACGCGGCGAGTGCCTGATTGACGTACGTGGGTATTGCCGGCAGTCGCGGCAATCTCCAGCTCTCCTTCAGCGTCCAGGACGACGATTGCTCCGTGACGCATCTGCAGAAATGAAGGCAGGACGTTCACGACATTGGCGAGCGTAATCTCCAGCTCGCTGGGGGCGGTCAGCACCTTCGATATCTCGTAGAGTCCTCTGAGCGCGATATCTGATTGGGGCATGCTTTTGATGGGCGGTTCAGGGCGGGTCTCCCGAGGTCCAACCTCGTCGACCCGATCTTGCGGTCCGTGGGTCATGGAAACACCTCAGGGGTTGTCGTCCAGAGTGCTCCTCCTTATGTAGCTGAGTCTGAATTCTGAAAGCACAGTATTCACGAGCTTCTCTCGTCAAAGCGACGATCGAAGCAAAGAAGATAGACTTGGCGTTGGGCGAGACCTAAACTGTATCAAGATCAACCCTCTTAATACGTGCGTGCGTCGGTCATCCGAATTTGAAGAGGACTCCGAAACCGCCGCGTGGATAGTTCCACTCGATCTCGCCACTGGTCTCACACAAAATCCGGCAGGTGCCGCACTCCATGCAGCCGTCAGCAGTGATCTCCACTTGACCTTTGTCGTTCAACTCATAACATTTCGCCGGGCAGACGTGGGTAAGCGCGAGCAAGTTCGCGCTTGGCCTCTCGTGCGGTCGCACTTTGATATGCGCGCGGCCGGAATCCACCAAGTAGCGGTTCTGGTAAAGCTTGTCCTCGACACGTGACTTTGTCACTGCGATCGTCATTTCGTCTCCCTTCAGC
This sequence comes from Mesorhizobium sp. M0152, assembly GCF_040322415.1. Lineage (NCBI taxonomy): Bacteria > Pseudomonadati > Pseudomonadota > Alphaproteobacteria > Hyphomicrobiales > Phyllobacteriaceae > Mesorhizobium > Mesorhizobium sp. M0152. Next base: position 63,924 of record NZ_JAMYTH010000025.1, on the reverse strand, counting down.
GCCACGCCAATGCAAGGCGGACCGCGTCGCTGACCAGCCCCCAACGCGAGCGCGCCTTGATGAAGGCCGCCGTGGTCGCCTTTTCCTTCTCGATCTTCGGCGTGCCGTCGACACGCATGAAGTTCTGCGCGGCTTGCGACATCAACCGCGGATAAGTTGTGAAGTAATTGCAGGAATTGGTGTGGAGCAAGGCCGGCATATCTTTGTATTTCTTTAGGTCCTTGACCACGAAGGACTTGTCCAGCATGGCTTTGTAAAGAGCGAGATTTCGTTTGGTCATAGGAGCGTTGCGGCTGTTGACCTCGATGATTGCCTCAGCCGCGATGCGGCCGGAGGTCATGGCGAGGTTCGAACCCTCGCGGTGAATGGCGTTGTTCAGTTGCGCGGCATCGCCGACCACGACCCAACCGTCGCCAAACAGCTGCGGAATAGCCTTGTAGCCGCCTTCGGGAATGAGATGCGCGGAATATTCTTTCACTTCCGAGCCGGCGATCAGCGGCCGGATCGAAGGATGGCTCTTTAAGGCATCAAGGAGGACGTAAGGGCTCTCGACCATCGCGGCGAAATCGGAGACGAGGCAGCCAATACCCAGTGAGATCGACTCCTTGTTGGTGTAGAGGAAGCCGAGCCCAGCCATGCTGCGGGAGGTCGTGCCCACTGCTTCGATCACGCAGCCTTCATCGCCCTTGAGACCGAACCGCTGCTCAATGACCTCTTCGGGCAGGAAATGCATTTCCTTGACGGCGAGCGCCACGGTTTGTGGCTTCGGCACCTGGCGCAGGCCGGCTCGCGTGCCAAGCAGTCCGCAGACACCTTCTGCGAGAACGACCACGTCCGCGTAGATGGCTCCGCCGGCCCGATCTGTGCGGACGCCGACCACCCTGTCCTTGGCGTCACGGATGAGCTCCGTCACGGTCGTCTCGCACAGAACCGTCGCGCCGGCCTCGCGCACCTTACGCGAAAACCATTTGTCGAACTGGGCACGGATGATTGTGTATCGGTTGGGCTTGGCCTCATTGAAATCGTCCGACCGATAGTGAATCCCGGTATGGGATGTGTCGTCCATCACCCAAAGCCGCTGTTCAACCAAATGCCGCTCGAGAGGCGCATCGTCCCTGAAATCCGGGATGATCTTCTCCAGCATGTTCGCGTACATGATGGCACCTTGGACATTCTTGGAGCCCGGATATTCACCGCGCTCCAACTGCAGCACCTTTAGGCCATGGCTGGCCATGGTGTAAGCAGCTGCGTTTCCGGACATGCCTGCCCCAACAACAATGGCGTCGAAGTTTTCCTCGATCATGTCCATCCCTTAGCTCGCAAGCTTATCGCGACTGTGGGGCGACAGCCGCCGGGTGAAGGCTTCCGTCAGTGCGGGCAGGAAGCGGATCGCGTCGGTGACGATTCCGAGGTGAGCGAAATCGAAAATCGGCGCGTTCGGGTCGGTGTTGATGGCCACGATGAGATCCGCCCCCTCGACGCCAACCCGATGCTGGACGGCGCCGGAAATCCCGGCCGCTATGTAAAGCTTCGGCCGGATGGTCTTGCCAGTTTGGCCGATCTGCCGATCAGCTGGCATCCAGCTCTTCTGGACTAACGGGCGCGAACAGCCATGCTCGGCGCCGATTGCTCGCGCGAGGTTCTTCACAAGCTGCAGGTTCTCCGCCGCGCCAAGACCAAGGCCTCCCGCAACCACGACGTCGGCATAGGCAAGGTTTGCCTTTGCCGACTGATTGTCCGGCAGGAAGCCGAGGACTTTGGTAGCGATCTCGTCCTCGGCAAGCGAGAGCTTGTGCCGGATGACACGCCCGACCGGTTTATCCGTCCGCTGCGGCATGGGCATGACCCTTGGCCGCACTGTCGCCATCTGAGGGCGGAAATTGAGCGTATAGATCGTGCACAACAAGGAACCGCCGAAAGTCGGACGCGTGGCGGCGAGCGAACTGTCGGTATCCACATCGAGTTCGGTGCAGTCGGCCGTGAGCCCTGTCTGCAAGGTCGTCGCCACGGAGCCGGCAAGATCCCTGCCGAGTGTGGTGGCACCGAGAAGAAGGATTTCGGGTTTGTGGGTATCGACCAGATCCGTCATCGCCTTAGTGAAAGGCTCGTTCCGATAGTCGGCGAGCAGGGGCGCCTCGGCGATGTAGACAAGGTCAGCACCATAAGCGAATGCTTCGGCAACGGCGTTCCCGACGGCCTCTCCAGGCGGTCCGAGCACGACGCCTGCAAGCTGGACCTGAAGCTTGTCTGCTAATTTGCGGCCTTCGCCGAGCAGTTCGAATGATACGGGATGGACCTGGCCGCGTTCGAGCTCGATGAAAACCCAAACGTGCCGGTAGTCCTTGAAATGGGCGGGCAGCTCCTTCTTTATGCCGGCGCGGCCGGCGGCAGGGCGAGGGGTTTCTCGGTTCGCGGTCGACATCGTTTTACTCCTTGCCGTCACGCGCCGCCGTTGAAGGCGAGCTCATGTTCCAGCGCCGGCTGGCGGGTGAAGATTGCGGTGATGAGTTCGTCAGCGACATCGCGCAAGGCCTTCTCGGCGGTGTCGATTAGTGCCGCCTTTTCAGCTCGCGCAGGAGGGGCGAAAACACGCTTGACGACCGTCGGTGAGCCGCGCAGGCCGCATTTGGTGAGATCCTCGATGCCGGCGTCGGCCGCGCTCCATTTCAAGACCTGGCTGCGCGCGGCGCACAAGGCGTCGTGGATCGAGCCCCGGCGGATCTCGTTTGTGCCTTCCAGCATGGTGATGAGACAAGGCAGCCTGCTCTTCAGCATCTGTGTGCCGCCTTCGGAGCGGCGCTCGACCTTGATCTCGCCTGCAGCAAGGTCAATAGAGGGGATCTTCGCGACATAGGTCAGTTGCAGGAGTCCGAGGCGCTTGGCGATGCCGGGCCCGACCTGGGCGGTGTCGCCATCGATCGTCTGCTTGCCGGTGAAGACGAGGTCTGGCGTGCCGAACGTCTCGCCGACCTTCGCGATTGCCTGGGAAAGGGCGAACGAGGTCGCCAGCGTGTCGGAGCCGGCAAAATAGCGGTCGGTCAAGAGCACCGCTCGGTCGGCGCCGTAGCCGAGCGCCTTGCGCAGCGCGTCCTCTGCCATGGGCGGACCCATGGTGAGCACAGTGACTTCGCCGCCATAGGCATCGCGCAGTCTGAGCGCTTCTTCGAGGGCGAACAGGTCGTAAGGGTTGATGATGGTCGGAACACCCTGGCGCATGATTGTGTTCGTCACCGGATGGACCCTTATCTGTGCCGAGTCCGGCACCTGCTTGATGCAGATTACGATGTGCATTGGCGGTTTCTCTAGGCTCCTGTCCGGGTGCGGGCATTGCGGTTATCTCCTTGATCCGCATAATTCGTGCCAAGTCTCTTGCGCTGCCCCCTTCCTACAACTTCGGCTGGTTGCTTCTGACGGCGCTGTGGTGATGACCGGATTTGTCGGCTGCTCGACATTGTCGCGTCGCAACCCTTGTCGCCGCTCATTCCCGTCCGAACCGCTTCAGTACCGAGTCGAACGGGACAAAGGTGTGACCCGGCGCGGCAGGTTTGTTCGGATCGTGGTCCTTGAGCACCTTGAAGACCCGATGCGTGAGCGGCGAGGAAATCGCAAAGTCCTCGTAAGCCAGTTCGAGCGTCGCGCGCACCCTCGCGGCAATCACCTGGTCGGGCAGACCGGAGAAATCTTCGTCGGCAAGGTATTGGCCCACGCGTTTCATTATATGGAGCCGCGAGACATTCAGCACCTTCGGGTCATAGGAGACGCCAAGGACTGAGAAGAACTCCTCCGCGGCCGACAGGCGCTTCAGTCGTGCGAGGATGTCTGTGACATCGATGGGGCGGCTGTCAGCGGAACAATTCATTGCATTCTCCCTGGTCGCAAAACTGTGGCCTCTGCACGCGCGCGCGCGGCTGACCTGGACCCGCACAGCTCGAAGAGGGACGCCTCGCTGCACATTTTATCGTAGAGCTCGACCAGTTGAGTTGCAGTGACCGTTGATTTGGTCTCGGCCGCCTCGCGCCGGACGCGGGCCACCATCGCGGCTGCCAGATCCGGGTCGAGATCGCGACCGCTTTCGCTCAGCACATGGGCAATCGCAGTGGCGCCGGAATGCTTGCCGATGACGATCCGCCGGCAGCGGCCCACGAGAGCCGGATCAAGCCCCTGATAAGTACGCGAGTCCTTCAGCAGCCCTGCGACGTGAATGCCGGATTCGTGGGTAAAAACATCAACGCCGACGACCGGCTTAGTGGCCGCGGTCTGCCGGCGGGCGGCCCAGGCCACCTGGGCGGCGAGGCCGGGCAATGCGGTCAGCTCGATGCCGGTATCTGCGCCGCCGAAGACCGCCATCGCGGCGGCCACCTCTTCCAGCGCGGCATTACCCGCACGCTCGCCGAGCCCCAGGACGGTGACGGAGGCATGGCGCGCGCCTGCGCGGATCGCGGCCAGCGTGTTGGCGCCAGCAAGTCCGAGATCGTTGTGCGCATGAAATTCAAGGTCGATTGGAGACTGCACCACCAGCTGGGCAACAAGTTCGAAGGTTGAAAACGGGTCGAGAACACCGACTGTGTCGGCCAGCCTCACGCGGCTTGCGCCGGCGCGTGCGGCCGTCTCGATGACGCGGGCGAGATGATCCCGATTGGCCCGCGAGGCATCCTCGCACCCCACCGCGACGAAGAAGCCGGCGGCGGCGGCGCGCCTGACCATATCATCGATGACCTGGAGCGCTCCCGCCTTGTCGAGGCCGAGCTTGGCGGCAAGTTGGATGTCCGACGCAGGCAGCGACAAATTGACCGCTTGGACCCCGCTCTCGATCGCTGCATCGAGATCCAACGACGTCATCCGGCACCAGGCCATGAGCCGAACCGGAAGGCGCCGCGCGACCACGGCGCGAATTGTTTCGATCTCGTCGACGCCCATGACCGGCGTGCCGATCTCGATCTCTGTCACGCCGGCCGTCGCAAGAGACTCAGCGATCTCCAGCTTTTCCGTCGTGGTAAAGGCGACGCCCGGCGCCTGCTCGCCATCGCGCAATGTCGTATCGTTGAGAGAGACATGACGGGTCATGACCGGTAGCCTGTTCTTCTGCCGCTCACGCATAGACCGGATTACCCGGCCCAGAACCGAAAAAGCTGCGCAGCTTCCCCACGATTGCCGGCATGACCTCGAGCACCCGGTCGATATCCTCTTCGCTGTTGTCCCGCGCCAAGGAGAAGCGGACTGCCGCGTGCGGCGTTTTCATCGCGCTTAGGACATGGCTTGGTTCCAGAGAGCCGGAGGTGCAGGCCGAGCCAGAGGAACACGCGATGCCAATGCGGCTGAGGAGAAGTGGAATTCCATCACTGTCGACATGTTCGAAGGAGATGTTTGCGGTGTTGGGCAACCGTTGCAGGGGATCACCAGTGACACAGGTGCCTGGGATGCGCTGGAGGATTCCGCCCTCCAGACGATCGCGGAGCGACTTTACCCGTGTGGTCTCGTCGTCCATGAATTTCAAGGCGAGTTCGGCCGCCGTCCCGAGCCCGGCTATGCCGGGCGTATTCTCGGTGCCGGCACGCCGGTTGTGTTCTTGGTGGCCCCCCTTGATCAGCGAATGGAAGTTCACGCCACGTTTTACGAAAAGCGCACCGATCCCTTTCGGCCCGTGCAGCTTGTGGCCGGAGAGCGACAGCATGTCGATTGAGGTCGACTTCAGGTCCATCGGAAGCTTGCCGACCGCCTGCACAGCATCGGTATGGAATAGGGCGCCCACTTCCTTGGCCAACTCGGCAAGCCTGGCCACGGGGAAGATCACACCAGTCTCGTTGTTCGCCCACATTATGGAAACGATTGCCACCTGTGGGGTGAGGGCGGCCATATAGGCGTCGAGGTCGAGCCGGCCACGGCAATCCACCGGGATCCTGTGCACCTTGACGCGGCGGGTCTTCTCAAGATGCGCGCAAAGCGTCAGCACGGCGGGATGCTCGACCGCGGACGTAACGATCTCGGTTCGGTTGGGCGCCGCCTCGAGCGCTGAAAGAAGCGCTGCATTGTCGCTTTCTGTCCCACCCGAGGTGAAGGTGATCTCATCGTCGAACTCCGCGCCGATCAGCGCTTGCAACTGCCTCCGCGCCTTTCTCACCGCCGCACTGACTGAGGCGCCAAGAGCGTGCGCCGACGAAGGGTTGGCGAATTGATCCCTAAAAAACGGCAACATCGCTTGCAGGACCGCAGGATCGACCCGTGTGGTTGCGTTGTTGTCGAGGTAGACAGGCTTCATAGGTGCGATCCTCAGTTGACCAGAATGACGCGGCGCGGACCGACTCGTGGAGCCTCTGGCGCATGCCGTTGATGATAATAGGCCTGAACTGGCAGCCCGCGCAGACGCCCGGAGTGTTTGACGTAGACCGGTGACATGTTCGCAGCGCCCGTCGTCAGCCCGCAGGTAAGGACGGCCCGAACGCGATAAGGTCTTCGATGAGCCGAATTTGGCGCAGCGGCGCGATTTGTCCGCAAGCAGCTCGGGTGCCCCCAGGAACCGAGCTGTTTCGGGAGGCGACGTTCTTTGCATCCTAGGGAAGCGAATGGCTGTCCCGAAATCGGCTTTGACCTTACCTTGTTCTTTAGGACGGGGACATCTGTTGTGCCGGCCATATAAGTCTCCTCTGCCGCAAAATCAGTCTGTCGGCCGCACAGGCGCTTCGGGCGTTTAACTGAAGGACTTGCCGCAGCCGCACTTTTCGCGCGCATTGGGGTTATCGAAGACAAAACCGGAAGATTCGAGCCCGGTGAGGAAGTCGACGGTCATGCCGGCTACATGGGGTTGGGAGCCCGCGTCCACGAACAGCTTGATCCCATCTGTGTCAGTGATCGCGTCGCCCTCGCGCGGCACGCTCTCCAGGCCCATTAAGTATTTGAAGCCGGCGCAGCCGCCGGCCTCGACCACAATGCGAAAGCCCTCCGCCGGCTCGCTGGCGCGGGAAAGAGCAGTCTTAAAGGCGGCAACAGCGTTGTCGGTGAGCGTAATCATGGCTCCATTCTCCTCAGTCCGGGACCTGCTTGCGCATCACGTCGCATGCACCGTGCCAAACGTCGCATGCACCGTGCCAAAGCGAAGAAACGTTTCAACACAGCGCGGCATCTCTGACACTGCCGTGCTTCTTGTGAGTGCATTGCTGCGAAGCTGTCGGCCAACCGACACGTACTGTCGGGTTTGTCGGGACCGCCACGAGGGATGTTGGGCCTGAGTTCTTGGTCGAACTCACATCAGCAAATACAGAACGTCTTCTGAGCTTGCTTCGGCGCAATTGGCACGGTTTTTGAAGCTCCGTTTGGCGAGGCGGCAAGAGCATGCCGATCCACAATCATGCCGTGGGTGCCCTCGCGATGGATGGGGCGAAGCAAGGGGGCAACATGTCAGGACCGGGTCAGATACGCCTTGTTCGGCAAAGCAGCGCCGCCCGTGGCATCCGAATGCCCGCCTGGCCGATTGCGACAACACCCATACTCGCTCACCACCGCTCAGTAGCCGCCGACCGGCTCGATGCGATGCTGCCATCGGCATGTGCATGCTCGCCGGTTTTCGCGCGGGTGCGACGCCGTGCGCACGCTGTCCAGCGACACTTTGTTCATGGGCCAGCAGCAGATCAGGGGCGAGCATTACGGCCGCCTTATCGGCTGAAGATTCCCAGGCAGGGCAGCTGATCTTCACACGTAGGTGGAAGCAGGGGTAAGACATGGACCAGCGCGAGAAACCGTCGCCCGACGAAATCCGGCGGGCGTGCAAAGACAATCCGAAAATCCGGGAGCATGATCTCGCCGCTCGATTGGGCATTTCGGAAGCCGAATTGGTCGCGGCGCATTGTGGTCACGGCGCGGTGCGCATCGAGCCGCGCGTCGATGATCTGCTGACGGGCCTCGAAGCGGTCGGCGAGGTGATGGCGCTCACCCGCAACGAAAGTGCCGTGCACCAAAAGATCGGCGTCTACGACAAAGTGGTCACCGGCAACCAGCATGCCATGGTGCTCGGCGACGACATCGACCTGCGCATCTTCCCGAAAGCGTGGGCGTATGGCTTCGCCGTCGAGAAGCGCGAGGGAGCCGAGATCCGCCGCAGCCTGCAATTCTTTGATGCCGCCGGCGAGGCGATGCACAAAGTACATCCCAGGCCCGCCTCGAACCTGCACGCCTATCAGGATCTGACGGCAGAGCTCGTATCCTCCGACCAGGAGCCGATCATATCGGTCGAAGCGGGCGGTGCGCGCGATAACGAAGTGAGTCCAGACCAAGCCGCCACGGCCGACGACCTACGCGAGCACTGGAGCCGGCTGAGCGACGTGCATCAGTTCTACCATATGTTGAAGACACTGAAGCTCAGCCGCTGCCAGGCAATGCGTATGGCCGACGAAGATTACGCTTGGCTGCTCAACAATGATGCCGTTGGCGCCCTGTTCCAACAGGCGGCCGAAGACGAGATGCCTATCATGTGCTTTGTCGGCAACCGTGGTTGCATCCAGATCCATTCCGGCCCGATCAAGTCGGTCAAGCAGATCGGGCCGCGGATCAATGTGCTCGACGAGACCTTCCATCTGCATCTGAGGACCCATCAGATCCGCGAGGTCTGGGCCGTGCGCAGGCCGACGAGGGACGGTCACGTCACGTCCATTGAAGCCTATGGCGCCGACGGCAAGATGATCATCCAGTTCTTCGGCACGCGCAAGGAAGGCGAACGCGAGCGCAGCGACTGGCGGTTTCTGGCCGAGAGTCTGCCACGCATTCCCGGTCCGAGCGACAGGGATGTATAGAGTGCCGACAGGCCCTCGGATTGAACCGGCCGCCATAGGACTCGGCACCACGTTCCGACAGCGGCTCGCGAGGAAATATAGGTCTATGTGCGATAGAGCTTGCCGTCGTAGCGCTACGCCCGGTTAGGTGTGCACGCCGGAATTGACCGCGTCGCTACAGGCAGGCTCGTCGTCGCCCGGACCGCTGCGCACGAGTGCATCGCCATCTGACCGGAAATCCTTGCAGTGGCTGCGAGCGATACAACGCATACGCCATCAGCGCCGAACCGAAGCGCGGCTCGACCTTGTTGATAATTTCGATCATCGCGCGCAAGCGCCGTCGGGTCTTGTCGGATCGCACCCCGATCCTTGCGCTGATCGCGTCGTTGCGCAATCCGGGCCGTGCGAGCGATCTCCTCGCTCGTCGACCGGAAGGCTGTGCAGCAGCAGCCAAGCCGAACAGCTTGATGTCGCGGACTCGACAAAACCGACCACGGATGCCGGTTGTCGGACGTTGTCCTAAGAATGATGGACAGGTGATCCCAGCGGCGGGCCCAGTGCAGGCTGGCATTGCTTGGTGCAGCGCCATGGGTACGCCTATCCGGCACGCGACTTGCTTCGACGATTTGATCAGCAGGGCATCAGCAGTGCGTCACGGAGCTCAGAGGTGATTGACCAGCCTCTCAACCCCAACGGAGATAGCGGCGGCTTTGCTTCATGACCGCAGAGCGGCGGAGATGCCCCTTCTGATCGACTTCGCAACCGATCTCATCCGCGCTGGTGCAGGTGGGCTGTATCAGGCGACAGAATCTAGAAGGCGCCCGACAAGAGACGTGCCCATGCTGGAAATCGACTTTATGAACAGCCGTGCAATCTCAATCGAGCCATGAACGCCAATGTAGAGAAAACAAAATGGCGACCAACCCCGTTCCAGATCATGTCCCACCCGAAATGGTGAGGGACTTCAGCCTGTTTACATCGCCAGGGATGCCACCAACACCCAACGGGGATCCACACGCAGCTGTGGCTTGCGTACATGACGGGCCTCCGATCTTTTACTCCCGCTACAACACGCAAGATGGCCGGGGTACCTGGGTCATCACCCGTGCCGCGGACCAGCGGAGGGTGCTGCAGGACGCAGAGACTTTTTCCAGCCATCGCAGCATCTTCTCCTCCATACTGGGTGAAAACTGGCCGACGATCCCGCTTGAGCTCGATCCACCGGCCCATGGCGTCTTTCGCTCACTGCTCAATCCGCTGCTTTCGCCAAAGCGGGTGTTGGCGTTGGAACCGGCTGTCCGCGAACGGGCGGTCGAGCTGATCGAAAGGATCGCCGCGTCGGGCACAAGCTGCGACGTGATGAAGGATTTTGCATTTCCTTTCGCGGTGAGCACCTTTCTTCGCTTTCTGGGGTTGCCTGATGACCGACTCGATACATTCGTCGGCTGGGGGAAAGATCTGCTCCATGGCGACGATAAGGAACGACCTGTGGCTGCCCGGACGATCGTGGCATTCATCGACGAACTTGCAGCCATGCGCCGCGATGAGGCGGTTGACGATTTCATGACCTTTATCGTGCAGGCACAGGTCGAGGGCCGCCGGCTGACGGACACCCAAGTCCGCGGCATCGGCGTGCTTGTCTTCGTCGCTGGGCTCGACACGGTCGCAGCAGCTATAGGCTTTGACTTGGCGTACCTCGCACGCAACCTCAAAGATCAGCAATTGCTGCGGAGCGAACCGGACCGCATCCCGCTCGCAACCGAAGAATTGCTGCGGGCCTATCCGCCCATTCAGTTGATCCGCGTGGCCACGAAAGATATCGACTTCGAAGGCGCGCCGATCCGGAAGGGGGACTATGTTTCCTGCGCCACTATGATTGCCAATCGTGACCCGGCGGAATTCGCATGCCCCAACACGATTGATTTGGAGCGGGAGGACAACCGCCACGCAGCGTTTGGCTATGGTCCCCACCGTTGCCTTGGCTCACACCTTGCCCGGCGGGAGATTGTCATTGGCCTGGAGGAGTGGCTGGCGCGCATCCCGGCTTTCAGGATCAAGCAGGGTACGGCGCCGATAACTTCTGGCGGCCATGTGTTCGGGATCGAAAATTTGATCCTGGAGTGGTCTTAGGCCCGCCTCGAGTCGGGGCACAGGCAATGGAGGCAGCGCCATGCGCATCATCGTCCAAAATGCCAAATGCCAGGGTCACGCGCGATGCGCGGCGCAAGCGCCGGACATCTTCAAGCTTGATGACGAGGGTTACATCCTGCCTGGTGACATTGAAGTTGCGCAAGGGGAGGAGCTGCCTGCATCGCGAGGCGCGCGATCCTGTCCTGAACGTGCGCTGGAACTCACCCGCTGCGCGTTTTGAATCGTACTCATTCAACCGTGAGTCTGGCGGCTTGAACCATGTGGCCGCACTCAGCACGCGACCTCTGTCCCGCACGGTTCACGTCCAACTCTGCGGGGGCATTCCGGCGCCTGTGTTCCCCGTGAGGCGCAAACGGCAGGGCCGGGGTTCGCGAAACGCCTCCTTCCAATCACAGAATTTGCGACAGAGCCGAGTGGACCAGACGAAAATTTCCGAACTACTCCACCGCGAGGCGATCCGCGACTGCGTACACCCGAAGAACTGCCCGACCCATGTTGCGGCAGGCCGGGTCTCTGCATGAATTGATAGGGACAAACCAGGAGAACGCACGATATTTGCTCAACATTATGCCCGGCTCAGCACCGGCCAATCGCCGCAGATCGAGCTGGACCAGCATGTGCTTGCCTGTGTGCTTTCACGTGCGCTCGAGGAGATCGAGGCCGGCGAGGCGACTGTGACGGAGGCAACCGGACTTTCGCGCGCCGAGCTGCGCGATGTCCTGTCCCGCTGTTTTCCTGCTATTCCTATCAACGCGTTTGCCTTGAAAGAGGTGAGCGAGCCCGAGCCGGATCTGGAGGAAGAACTGCTGCATGGACTGCTGTTGGCGCATGCCCGTCCTGGCGACCCGACGAGCGCCCGCTTCGCCAGGATCATCGCCCGGCGTGCCATGCGCAATGATCACCTCTGGCAGGACCTTGGCCTTTTTAATCGGACCGAGCTCGGCCGCCTGCTCGCCTCGCATTTTCCGACGCTGGCGGCCGGCAACACCCAAAACATGAAATGGAAGAAATACTTCTACCGCAAGCTCTGCGAGGCCGAAGGTTTTTCGCTGTGCAGCGCGCCCAGTTGCCGGGAATGCAATGATTTCGAAAGCTGCTTCGGCCCGGAGGAAGGCGAAAGCCGCCTCACACGGATCAAGAACGGCGTCGCCTCGGATTGAGAGCTGCTTTCGTCAATTGTACAGCGCCAGCGCTCGCGCCGCGCCATATGTCTCTTGTGAATGTCGACTGCCCCCTTCGGGGATTGAATGCTGTGCATGCTGTCCGATTACTCGCCATGCTCGCTTCGGCGGCCGCCGTCATGATCGCGATGCAGGATGCGACCCGCACCATCGCCGCCGAGCAACTGGTGTTCTCCGGGCCGTTGCTGCTCGCCTGCCTGGCGGTTGCGGCGCCTGGGCGGCCGCGGTTCACCGACGTCAGCGTTCGCGCTGGTGCACAGTTTCGCCTCGCTCACCCATGGGGCGGCCAGATTGTCTCCGGCGTCGCCATCAATTTCGTTGCTGCCGGCTCTGCCACCATTCTCGGCCAGGTTCCGGCAGGGCGCGCGGCTGGGGTTCCTGGAAGTTTTTCGAACTTTCTGGATCCCGCCTCAACCCGAATCGCGTGTGCTTGTTGGACAAATTAGGACACTAGATTCAGATTTAGGATAGATTCAGGAGGCTTCGAATTTCTAACGCTCGCGACCTCGCAGGTCGTTCACGTCAGCACGAAGGCGTTTAACTCTACGTGTCGTATTGGCAGCTATGCGCCCGCAATTTGCAATAGGAGGTTGCGCTCAAACGTCCCAAAAGCAGTCATTCCGCCCCGTCAGAGAGACGCTTCGCTTGGTTTTGAATTACGTCAATCTACCGGGTCGCACTGCCTGACCTCGATCACAGCTCGGACGAAGCGACCTGGTCACTTTGCGAACTGTACAAGGTCTGCTTATGCGGACCTGCCGTGCGGCGTGAGCACAGACCCGCAATCAGTGAGTCGACCGGGGTTGTGTATCGGCGCCACCATTGAAAAGTCGGGCGACTGCCTTCAAGATCAACTTGGCGCTGAAGTAAGAACCGAAACGTTGGATTTTGCTATCCTTCGTCCCGTCTGCGAAGTCCACGACGGACTTGATGATCAGCCAATGCGGCTGAGGTTCAAGCGCCTCGTGGGATGCCCAAGCCACGGCGAAAGCTTCCATATCGATCCCCAGAATCTTGCGCTGTTGGCTCGCCACGCCAGTGAAGAATTCCTTATGGTTCTGAACGGCAGCGCCCGAGGCCATCGGGCCGATATGGAAACTCGGCATTTCGGACGGGCGGTAGCCTGGGCTTTCCCGGTAAATCTCCTCAATCAATTCCACGTCCGACGCCAACTCGGTCAGTATCGCCACCACCTTAGCTGAGGCGGCTGCTTGGAAAGGCGCGGCCTCGAACACAACTTCGCCGCCCACCTCGGTGAACTTCCCGCTCCCGTAGTCCCAAGTGAGGTTTGCGCCAATCGCGTCACCAAGATCGCAGTCTCCCCGTCTGCCGGCGCATATGCCCGGCATCGCAACTACCAAAGGCCTGAACAGGGCGAGCGCCTTGGCTACGCTGACACCGGCCGATACCAGTCCCATCTGTGGTAGGCACAATGCCATAGTCGAGATTCGGGCATTTCCGAGTGACAATTCCGAACGCCGATAGAGGTGCGGATCGCCACTATAGGTGACGACTTCCCAAGTCGAGTTGGCTGCCCTGAAAAACTCGGATAGCTCGGGGTCCTGCAGGGCGCAGACGATCAACAAGTCGCAACGCGGCGGCTTCACCTCGGTCGAGCCGGCCGCATCCGCCGCAGTGAATTCTTCGCGGGCGCGAAGATATCTCACCTTCTCCATCAGCTTAAGTTTCCACGCGGTCTTGGTAGGGCTCACCTCCTCCAGGTGCCAGGAGTGATCGGCGAACACCCCCCTAGAATGTTCCATCGCTTCTGCATTGGCGGTGAGGCCGAAAATGTACTCGGGTGGCGCGATATCGGCTCCGCGATGGATACGCTTGAGCAACTCCTCTCCGCCAGTGAGATTCGGCGCCTCGCCTATCCTGTGCGGAAGAAACATGTCGATGATCAAAAGGTCGAAGTACGTGTTCCTGAGTTCCTTTAGCGCTGCGGCAGCGGTAGTGACTACGACGATATTGTCGCGACCCACGCCCGACTCCTCGAGCACACCTGCAATCTCCACGACTTTGCCGTTCTCGTCATCGACAATAAGTACTCGCATCTATGCTTCTAAACCTGCTCTTGTTTCCTTGATGGCGACTTTCCAGTCTACCTGGGACGGGTTGTAGTGCACTGCCCGCATATAGATCCTCGGATATCTAGTTCTAAGTTCTTCATCCAAGCTGCTGAGGGTAATCAGCCGAGGCGCCATGCCGAAAGTCTCGAACATCGAGACGATGATTATTCTGGTCTGGAACCCCATGCGATTTATGCGCATGACGAATTCCTTGCCGGCGAACGGAAGTAGTTCGGTAGGCGCCCCCTTGCTGTCCTCGGCCGAATAGTTCGGCAAGGTCATGTCGAGGACGATCAGACCCGGTGCGAACTCTCGAGCCAGGCGCAAGCCAGAGATCAGCGCTGTGGCCTGAAGCGTCGTGTCTTGGCCGAACTCGGCCTCGTAAAAGGCTACGAGCTGCTCTCGCTTCCTGGGGTTGTCCTCGACAAACAAGGTTCGCACGGGATCGCCCTAAATGTTCACGAGGCTGAATATCATGCTGACGCGGAACCGCGACTTTTCCCGGTCCACGCTTACGATCGTGTTCGGCTTACCATCTCTTACGGTCGACCGGGCGACCTTCGCCAACCCGGAGCCGCCCTCTTTCGGGAGCTTCTTCTCATATTCCCCCGTTCGAATCTTCTCGTTGTTGTCTGCAGCCGCGCGTTCGGCCTTGTCGAGATCCGTGCACTCGCTGGTGAAATCGACGCCTAGAGCGTCGTCGCTTATTACGGTCACGTGCACATCTATCACGGGCGACAGTGATCCGGAATGTTCATAAACATTGGTGAACAGTGCCTTGAAGACCTCGATCAGGATGTGAAGAGAGTATGTGAGCGAAATGCCCGTGTCTCCCGAGAAGTAGATCTTCGGCTCGAAACCGGAATAGAGGCGCTTGGCAATCTTCTGTGCCGCCAGAATTATATCAACCAAACGCAAGGGCTCAACATCGGTCGACCGAGCGACGTTGAGCCAGGAAGCTATGTCCCCTATCGCGTTGCCCAAATCCTGTCTAGCGCGCATGACCGCGTCAGAGAACGGCGACAACCTCTGCTGACCGGTGGCGTTGCTGATGTCCTCCTCAAGCTTGTCTACCAGCTCGCCAAGCTCTTTCGCCAGGGTGGAATAGACGTAGTTGCGAGCATTTGCCAGATTATTCTCCACGTTGGCCCAGAAGACTGTCGTGAACTCGGACAGAAATGCCGGAAAATCTGAGACTTCGGCGAACCGGGAACATAATGACAGAACCGAAGCTTCGCTCCAGTCGGCGACAACCAAGCCGCTCGGCTTGTCGGGTCGGCGCACTTGAAGTAACTCTTCCTTGATCAGCTCGAGCTTCGAGTCGAAAGCCTCGGAGAAATTCGCTAGGATAGGACCGATCGAATTGGCGAGGTCCTCGTATCCGCTGTCGAGGTAGTAGGCCTTCCAGAAGCAGTTCTCCGAATAGTCGTTCATGCCCTTTGCGGTAAGGATGTTCTCGGTACTGAGCGGACTGCGCAAGTGTGCGGCGACAGCACCGTGGCGCATGCCGAGACTGAGGTAGGAATCGACGCCGTACCTGGGGTCCAGTGCAAATCTCTGAACTAATTCGGCCAGGATGGTCCGTGCAATGTCCAGGGATTCGTTGTTTGGAATCTTGAAAGTGAACATTTCGGAGCTTCCAGAAGTGAGGTGTGCCAGGAACTCGACGTCCGCGTTGCGCTCCACGGGTAGGAGACCGGCGTCGATGAAGTCTCTGAGCCGATTGAACTTCGGAGCCAGATCAGTGATAGCCCACTTCGACAACGCATCTTCGTCGCACTGGACTTTTCCGATGTGGAAACGCTGCAGTAACTCGTCAATTGTCTGCTGTCCGATGATCTCGTGGATTTCGGCACGATAGACTTCTTCGTTCGGCGGGTCTGCGTCCACCAACATAAAGAGGACCAGTATCCTTTGCTCCTCCATCTCTTCCTTGGACAGGAACTCGAGAGACTGCCGGAGCGAGGTCGTGGAGCAAGCCTCGAAGAAGAAATCGATCAGGACAGGACTACCCGCAGGTAGCTCGCTGGGCTTAAGTACCGAGCAGGTGGACAGATACTGCTCGACGGCGATGTAAACTAAATTCTCACCCTCCTCGCCAAATTGGGAAGCCGTGCGTGCTAGGGCGACCGCCACTCTTGGATCGCTTCCGATACTTGCGACATCATCTTCGGTCAGCTGCTGGAGCAGCGCAGCTGACGGGAAATAAGCTACTCCAAGGCGGTCTTGGCTCGTGAAGTCATATAGCAGTATGAGCACGTCCTGTGTTCTTGCTTCTTCCAATCCGCAAAGGCAGGCGATCCGAAAGAGTTCGCGTTTCTCGAACACGGACGCTGCGGACCGAAGCGCTCCCCTCATAGCTTCGAAAGTCAGCTCTACCGTCGGAGCGGCCTCGGCTGACTGTCGTTCACCCGATCCGAAGTGCGTAGAGGCAAGGGTCCGTCTGAAAATCGCCGATCGGACATCGGCCACCGAACGCGCCGTTTTCACCGCATACAGCGACGACGCCTGATATCCCCTCGGACCCTGGGGCTGAAACATGAACTCGTTAGCCAGCGCGGTCTCAAAGGTACGGTCCGCAGGAGTTTGCTCGGCATCCGCAATTCCCAAGGTCTCGAGAAATCGGGAGGTTGAGCCGTCCATCAGCGGCAGGCCGAGGCGATCCAGATCGATGTCGTTCCTGATGGAGAGGAGAGGATTGGCGCGCCAGTCGCCCACTTCAGACATGAACACGATAACTTCGTCGATGTAAGGCAATTCGGCGGCGCCGCCCAAAGCTGCGGGATCCGACGTGATTACGTTGACGAGCGCCTCGTACTGATCCATGGCCGGAAAGTACGAGAACATGCCGCCAAGCCTTTCATAGAGGGTATGGTGAAGAAGCGGATGGAAAGTCACCACGTACAAGAATAGTGAGACGCCTTCTTCGGACAGGCTGTTGAACAGAAACCTACTGAGAATATCCAAGACATCGTCGGGATGGCGGTCTCCCTCACAAGCGATGGCTTTGCAGTAATAAATGAGATTAGAAATGGACGACGTCGAAACATAGGCATTGCTATTCAGCCATCTCCGCTGCGCGTCCAGCCCCGAGACGCGCGAAGTAGCGAACAGTATCTGTGTGATTGCAGAAAAACTCCACATGTCCTCCTCGATCTCACGCAATGCCGCGTGCAAGGAAGGGCCATAGTCTGCTACCTGCGAGTTCTCGATCCTCACGTTGCCGTTGTGACGTCTTATCTCCGTTGCATGCATGTTCACGGTGGCAAGCGTCCATCTGACCAAGTCCTTAAGGGTACCGTCGGCGGTGTTGATATAAATGGGAAGTTGGAATGACCGCTTAGGACGCAAGGAAACGAGAGGCCGTTGATGGCGGTAGCGAGGGACGTACCATCGGAAAAAGTCTATAAGTTCCGGGAGCGTAGACTTTTTCCAGACCGCATTGACGATCTGTACAGACCCCCCGTTCGCCCTGACCAAAGCCTTGCCATCCGTAAGGGGAGCGGTTTTGCGGCGCGCAGGTACACGCCTGTTGTTCTTGCTCTGCTTGCGCTTCATTGACGTCCAACGGCTCTAGATTTCTGCCCGAAAGTAGCGACCTAACCGATTCATCCACACATAGCCATTGGGCAGACTCGCGACGGAAGAACAAAGGGCCGATTTCCTTTCTTCACGACGAAGCCGAACTAATACGGGAAAAATCCATGAAAGGTGGAGCCTGTCATCTTACGAGCGGAAGAGGAGTGAGATGTTTGGCTCAAAGCACCATGTCGGAAGCCCGGGATGGAAGGCGACCAGCGCTCTGCTTGATCGAAGCGACTGACGACTACTTCCGCCAAGTAGGCAACCTCATCGACGCATCGGTCAAGAGCGTCAAGGCATTGATCGGCGCCTTGTCGGTGTACTACCGAGATAAGATCGGCTTGGACGCGACTGTCACCACTCTCGACGGCGAGCTGATGGACGCCTACCTCCCACTGGCCGGCGAGAGCTCAATCGAAGACATCCTCCTTTGGCTGAACACCAGGGATTTCATATGGGAACGCATCAAGGGCCGGCGAGAGGACCAGGCCATGTTCGCCTTGCCCTCGATCTTGTTGCTCTACTTCGTGGTGGGCAATTTTCCTAGCATCGCCACCTCGCCAGGTTTGCTGACGGACGAGGAACTCGGGCCGATATACTCCGACCTTGGCTTGGCCCTTCCGCAGTAGGCCACAAAGCCCCAAGACGTCGACGCTCAAGTCAATGGGAGGTTGGCCTTGCGAAAAGAATGGTCGCTCAGAAGGGGACCTGCGCTGAAGCAGCGGCTTGTCAGTCGCCTATTTCCCCCTGAGAGACGCTCGACCGAAGTAGTTGTGCCGACAGGGGCCACTATCTTGGTTCTCGAATTTGACGGCGAGTAACCGCAATGAGTTCGCCGTCCAGGACGGCAGCTTATCGCAAATCCTAGCCGAAGCCCGCCAGGCCGGCGACGGCCCTACAGCCGCCGGGCTGCAATGCGCCTCATGGACGAACATGACGTAATCGCGGGAGCGGTGGCCACCTGAGACGTGGCGGCGTTGTTCGAACCTCTAGCCGGCTGGCTGTCCCCCGATAGGATGAAGAACGGGCTCACGATCGACACCGGGCCCAGGCATCGAACGGAGGACAGCCATGAAGCAGTATATCGGTCTCGACGTATCCATGACAGACACGGCAATATCGATCCGGCAGGACGGCAAAAGGATGTGGCGGGGCAAGTGCGCGTCCGACCCACAACTGCTCGCGGCGGTGATCCGCAAGCGCGCACAGTATGCCCGGCGGGTTGTGTTCGAGACGGGGCCGCTGTCGGTGTGGTTCTACCATGCGCTGGCGGCAGAGGGGTTGCCGGTAATCTGTATCGACGCGCGGCATGCCAAGGCCGCGCTCGACATGGCCGCGAACAAGACCGATGCGAACGATGCCGATGGCCTGGCACATCTGGCCGAGGTCGGCTTCTACCGCGAGGTTCGGGTCAAAGGTTTCGACAGCATGCTGATCCGCACGCTGATCACCGCACGGCGCCAGCTTCTTAAGATGCGTTTGCAGATATCCAATCAAATCCGC
This sequence comes from Mesorhizobium sp. M0152, assembly GCF_040322415.1. Taxonomy (NCBI): domain Bacteria; kingdom Pseudomonadati; phylum Pseudomonadota; class Alphaproteobacteria; order Hyphomicrobiales; family Phyllobacteriaceae; genus Mesorhizobium; species Mesorhizobium sp. M0152. The sequence continues at coordinate 44,676 of NZ_JAMYTH010000025.1, read as the reverse complement.
GGGTTGATGAAGACGTTCGGCCTCGTCGTGCCCAAGGGTGCCGGCAGCGTGTTCGAGCGCAACGTTCGCGACCTTCTGCTAGGCGATCAAAAGCTGGCGTGCATCGTCGTCCCAATGCTTCGGGCATGGAGTGATCTCCGGCACCAGACGGCAGAGCTGAGCAAGCAGCTGGCCGCGATGGCGCGTGAGGACCAGCACTGCCGTCTGCTCATGTCAGTGCCAGGTGTAGGCACCGTCACAGCCACCGCCTTTGCCGCAGCGGTGGAGGATCCGGCCAACTTCAGGAACTCGCGCGCCGTGGGCGCATGGGTGGGCCTGACCCCGAGGCGCTACCAGTCCGGCGAGGTCGATAATGATGGTCATATCTCGCGCCGTGGCGACAATCAGTTGCGCGGACTGCTATATGAGGCGGCCGCGGTTATCCTGAACCGGTCGACGGATACCAGCAGCCTGCGAACCTAGGCGTTGGAGCTGAAAGATCGGCTCGGCTTCAAGCGAGCGGCCGTAGCGTTGGCGCGCAAGCTGGCAGTGATCATGCATGCGATGCTTCGGACGGGCGAGCTGTTTGATCCGCACGGAGGAACGCAAGCCGCGGCCTGATACTTCAGTCGCTCGCCTGCGACGATTTCTTCACTCAACCGATAGCGTTCATCCAGGACGCACGAGCCGTCCCTGCCGGGACGTGGCTGAGATCATTTCGCGAAGCGGGAAGCAACTGCCTCCTTAGCAGAGTGCGTAACGAACATAGGAAGATCTCACCAGCGAAACTCATCCTGCGGCGATCACCTTTGCATCGACCGCGTAGACGACCCTGTACCCGGCATGCGAACGAGCATCGGCAAAAAAGGACGACTGCCTTGCACTTACCCCTTTGACGGTCGAGCGATTAGACGACCCGCTTCGCGGGAGGGGCGCCTCGGTCTGAGATGGCGCGACTGCCATTTAACTTGAGCGGGTAGAGGCGTCGATCTGACCATGGAGGTCCCTTCAACGAGAGGAACTCGCCACGGCTACCCTGTCGACCGATGCACCAATCTCTCCGCTTCGCCAGCGCATGCAGCACGACATGCTCATGCGTGGCCTGTTCTCCCATATCCAGCAAAAAACTACGTTCGTCACGTCCGGCGCTTCGCTGTGTTCCTTGGCCGCTCGCCCGACACGGCGACGGCTGAGGACATCCGTCGAGTCCAGCTGCATCAGCATGAGAGCGGCGCCGCCCCTGCGACGATCAATGGCGCGGTCTCGGCACTGCGGTTCCTGTTCCTCGTAACGCTGAAGCGTCGGGATCTGGCGCGTGCAATGGTGATCATGAGGGGTAGTCTTTAGCCGAAAGAGAGTGAGGTCAGCCGGCGCGTGCGGCCTTTGTGCGATCACGTCCACCTGCCGCTCTTTTAACGCTACGCACGGAGACGGCTTTGGGAGCCACGACGTCGCCGAGCCGCTCTATACGGAGGGGCGCGCGCGAGGGAAGGCGAACGACGAGTTCGAGTTGCCCCCCGATCGCCTCGACGTAGCTTTTAAGAGTAGACAAGTACATGTCGGCTTGTTTCTCGATCGTCGAGACCGAAGGCTGCTTGATCTTGAGGACCGAAGCGATTTCGGCCTGGGCCTTTCCAGCGGCACGCCGCAAATCGCCGAGACTCTCGACTTCTCCCCTTAACTCTTCGAAACGCGCGTCGACCCGCTCCCGACGATCCTCGGGGAGCGCAGCGATTAGGTCGTCAAGCTTGCGTCCCATCACTTCTTCTCCTTCTTCGCCGCCGCCAAACGGTCGAGATGCCCTTGATAGCGCTTGTCCGCCTTGGCGATCAGACTTTTATAGAAGCGCTTCTCACTCACGCCCGACTTATCGCCGGCGACGAGCAGGATCGCCTTCCGCTTCCGGTCGAATACGAACGCAACCCGCCAGACACCATGTTCGCGAAAGACGAGTCATTCAAGGTATCCGCATGCGGTCGCCCCACAGGCTATGTGGTCAACATCATCAAGCTGCCGAACGATAGTCTGCGGCCGAAACAAGGTACGCGCGATCGACGATAATCCGGCCGCCGCTGGCACGACTGGCAATTCGCGACCTGTCTGCGCTATCGAGCGGCATCGTCACCGGCGTTCTGAGCATGGCCGGCGCGTAGCTGTCGCTTGCCCAGAATGCCGGCTTGTCGTGAAGGATATGACCGCCAGCAACGGTTCCATCACGCCGGCAGCGCTCACCGTCGCCAAATGGAAACCGGTGCCGGCGAGGTTCGCATGTCTGGCGGCGAAGGTCGGGTGGCCCGGAGGTGAAGCCGGCGAGGCGCTTGCGCTGGTCCATGCGTACTCGTGCGGAGGACCGCGCCGCGCCGTGTATCGCATCTGTCGTCCCGCTGCGCTGCTGAGGCCTCTTCTGCCAGGAGGTCTAGGTTTCGCGCTTCGGGCCGAGCAGGAACACTATGAGGGCAGCGACGAACGTGGCAACAGCACTGTAGGCAATGGCGCTGGAAATCCCCGCATTCTCCACCAATAGTCCGCCGAAAATCGCGCCGGCTGCGATTGCCACTTGGAATACTGTGACCAGCAGCACACCGGCGCTTTGGGCCTGCTCGGGAACGGCCCTCCGTACCATCCACGTCTGCAAGCCCACTGGCACCGCGCCGAAGGCAAACCCCCACGCGGCAACAGCAATCGCCGAGGCCAAGGCCGATGCTCCCGCGGTCAGCAGCGAAACAGCGGCTATCGCTATGAGCAGCGGTGCAAGGGCCGCGACTGCCTTGAGACTGTACTCGGCCAGAAGCCCGCCGGCCAAATTGCCGAAGAATCCGCCGATGCCAAAAGCAAGCAACACAAGCGAGATCGTATCTACATCCAGCGCGGGAATCTTCTCGAGGAAGGCGCGGATATAGGTGATTCCGGCGAAGTGGCCGGAAGCGACCAGCAGGACGACCAAAAGCGCAATTTTGACCATCGGAATCTTGGCTACATCCAGCAGGCTGCGGAAGCTAGCCACTCCAATCGGAGGCAGTCTCGGAATGGTTACGAGTTGCACGAGCAGTGTAGCGGCGCCGCCGGCTGCGGCGAGCATAAAGGCGCTTCGCCATCCCCAGATATGGCCGACATAAGCGCCGATTGGAGCTGCGCAGACGGTAGCTACGGAAACGCCGGTGAGGATGATCGACATAGCGCGCGGCAGGAGGTGGCTTGGAACGAGCCGCATCGCCAGTGCTGCCGACATCGACCAGAAGCCTCCGAGCGCTATGCCGAGCACGACGCGTGCAGTCAGGAGAGCCGGCAGCGACCACGCGCCGGCCGCAAGAACGTCCGACAGGATCAGCAGCAGCGTCATGGTCCACATGACGGTCCTGCGGTCCAGGCGCTTTGTGATAATGGCCACCGTCGGCGCCGAGATCGCCCCGACGATAGCTGTCGCCGTCATCGCCTGTCCAGCCGCTCCCTCGCTGATACCGAGATCATGCGCGAGGGGCGTGAGCAGGCTGACAGGCAGAAACTCTGCCGTGACCAGCCCGAAGGTGCCCAAGGAAAGCGAAATGACCGCACCCCATGCGGGACCAGACGGTGGGACGGGCTTTTCTGGGTCGCGCAGAACAGCGTCCATGACACCTGCTGCGGATTGGGTCATGAACGAAGTCTCCACTTTGATGCAATGCAACGTGATGTTGGCTGCCTTGACCCAAATCTAAAAACACAAGCGCATTTCCCGGCGGCGTTGCACGGAGGAGGGGATGTTCATTGCTTCGCGATATTTTGTGACGGTGCGGCGCGCAACATCGATGCCGGTTTCCTTCAGCCGGACAGCGATGTCCTCATCGGAAAGCACGTCGCCGGGAGATTCTGCGGCAATGATCGCTTTGATCCGATGCCGGACAGCTTCAGCGGAGTGCGCATCGCCGCCTTGGCAGGACGCGATCGCGACGGTGAAAAAATACTTCAGTTCAAAGACTCCGCGGGGGGTAAGCATGTACTTGTTCGAGGTCACCCGGCTTACTGTCGACTCGTGCACGCCGATCGCGTCAGCGACGGTTCTAAGATTGAGAGGCCGCAGGTGGGTGACGCCATGTTCCAAAAAGGCATCCTGCTGACGCACGATTTCAGCCGCAACCTTAACAATCGTCTTGGCGCGCTGATCGAGGCTGCGGATTAGCCAGTTCGCGTTTTGCAAGCATTCGTCGAGGAATGCTTGATCTTTCGAATTCTGGGCAGTTTGACGCGTGACTTCGGCATAGTAGGTTTGGTTGATCAGCAGCTTTGGCAGCGTGGCGGGATCAAGTTCGATCTGCCACCCGCCTTGCGGCGAGGGCGTGACCCAGACGTCGGGTATGATTGATTCAGACGCACCGGATTCGAATCTGTTCCCAGGCTTGGGATCGAGCGCCCGAATTTCATGCATCATGTCGAGAAGGTCTTCTTCATCGACGCCGCAATGCTGCTTCAGCGCCTCAAAATCGCGTCGCGCAAGCATTTCAAGATGGGCAACCAAAGCTGCCATTGCCGGGTCGAGCCGATTTCGCTGGCGCAACTGAATCTCGAGGCATTCTCTGAGACTTCGCGCAAAAACTCCCGATGGATCAAATTGCTGCAAGGTTCCGAGAACCCGTTCCACAACAGCCTCATGGACATTCAGGCTCTCGGCCAGCTCCAAAAGGTTTGCCCGAAGATAGCCAGTGTCTTCCAGATCGGCGGCAAGCTGGCCAGCGATCAGCCGCTCCTGTGGTGTGAACGCAGTGAGGGCGATCTGACGAGCGACATGGTCGTGCAATGTTTCGGCGAGGGTGGCAAACTCGTCGAGGGAAGGGCCATTGCCGGGCGGGTTGTTGGTCGTGTTGCGAAGTGATTTCCATTGCCCGAGCCGTTCAGGCGAACTTGCCCCGGTCGGTCCTTCAACGGCGTTTGCGCCAGGGCCGACAGGCTGATCCGCTCCCGAAATCGAAACGTCGTCAAAAGGCCCGCCATCGCTTGATGCAGATTCCAAGAGCGGGTTCTTCTCAATTTCCCGCTCCACGAACTGATGCAGTTCAGTATGCGCCAGTTGCAGCAAGCGAATCGACTCAATGAGTTGAGGCGATGCCACCATGGATTGCTTCTGGCGTTGAAGCAGGCTTGCTGAGGATTGCATGGTGAGCGCGATAATCCTGTCGAGGAGCCTCTTGGGACCGGCAATGGCACCAGTGAGACGTTTTCTAGGTCAAGCGGCGGCTTTCAGCGTTTCGAGAACGTTTTGCGGGGATGAGACGCCATACGGGTCGGCCTCGCAGTTGTCGGAGAAACCTTCCTCCTCGAACCAGTGCTCCACCACGCCATTGTTGATCAGGGCGGCGTAGCGCCAGGAGCGCATCCCGAAGCCGAGATTGTCCTTGGCGACCAGCATGCCCATTTTGCGTGTGAACTCGCCTGAGCCATCGGGAATGAGCTCGACCTGCTTCAGGCCCAAGGACTTCCCCCACGCATTCATGACGAAGGCGTCGTTGACTGAGAGGCAGTAAATCGCGTCAATTCCCTCCTTCTCAAACTCATCATAGAGCTCTTCGAACTGGGGCAATTGGTAGGTCGAGCAGGTTGGTGTGAAGGCGCCAGGCAGCGAGAACAGGATGACCCGCTTGCCGGCAAAGTAGTCGTCAGATGTCTTTTCTTCCCAGCGATATGGATTTGGCCCCTGGACTGACTTATCGTGAACGCGCGTGAGAAAGGTGACGAAGGGAACTTTCTTTTGAACTGTCATCAAGTTGCTCCTAAAGAAGAAAACTGGCGCTGAATTCTGGCAGAGGCTGGCGCAATACCGAGCAGAGGCTCGTATGCCCGGCACGGGATGAGGACCTCGCGGCTCGCAACCTGCTTTTTCCCTCGCGACGTATGGGAACGTCTTGGCGGCTGGTCTTGGCCACCCGAACGCAATCGATCTGAGCGAGCTGGACACCGTCGAGCCGCTTGCTTTCCACGGCTATGGCGCCGGAAGCGGGATCGGTCACCCGCGATCGTGCCCGGGGAAAAGGGATAGCGGCCGGAAGTAGCCAATATCGCAAGCATGTGGGGGCCTGAAATGTCACTTCACGCAGACTCGGGTCACTGGACTGGTTCAGCGTGTTGTCGATATGTGGCAGTGACCCGCCGGCCTTGGCTTGGGTGACCCTTTGAGGGGGCCCTTGGGCACTCCCATGCTGAACAGAAGCGGTAAACGGCATTTGCGCGAGCGGCCCGTGTTGGCGTGCCGGCATCGGACCAGCCATGCGCAAAGCGGCCACCGAGAACGGCCTTCCGGAGGAGACGATGTCCCGATGTTCAGCGGGAACGGGCACCGTCTCCTCAGGCCACTGTCTAGAGCTTCGCGCGTCGGGCATGGTGCAAGTCGCTTTCATCGTGATTTGATGGTGCTCTAACCAGGAGCAGCAAGCGGCGTGCCATTTCAAATAGAGGTGCTGTTGGACCGCACCTTCTTCTCGGAGGCCGTGTCTTAGAAGATCGGGCGCGCGCTATGCCGCCTCGTCACACAGGCAACAACGATGCTGTATGGTGCGGATATTCGGCGCTTCAGCCCCGGCTGGGCAAAGAAGAACCGGAAGCCGAGCCGATGCACTACCTGAGGCTGCGGGCACTCCAGTCGTAGCGTGTGCCGCTAGCGTTCATGGGTGCGCAGGCACGGCTATCGCGAACACGCGCCTGTCGCAGCAACATGAGCGCGCGCTCTTGGGCAAGCGCCCTGGCGCCGTGAGGATCGAATTCCCCAATCGTGTCTGTTTGCCGCCCTCTTATGTTCGAAACTGGACCAGAATGTCGCAGGCCCGACCTAAAGGTCGCCCGAGGCGTTCTGTCCGACACTGTACCGTCGCCTTTGTTGGCCCGCGACACCGGCTTATTTCGCCTAGCTCTTCTCTGGCCTCAGGCTAAGCCGCTGAGAAGCTGCCACGATTTTTTTCTGCTGCGGCCAAATTGGCACGAGATTTGAAGCACCTTCGTTGCGGGCCGGGAGCCGCCGACCGACTTTCATTTCGTGGATGACACGAATGGAACGAAGAAAGAAAAGCAAAATGTCAAATCCGCGTCGGATAGCGTCTATGGGCAGGGGGTCCTCGGCGAAACCGCCCTTACCCAACAGCTCGCCGCTCTTGTCGACCCTTGCGCAGGAAATCTTGGCCGGCGGCGAGTCAAAGGCTGACCACACCGACTTTATCCTGACCTCGAAGGTACAGGATAACGTTCTGCATCTCGCCGCGCGTTTGCCTAGACAGTTAAGCGTTAGCCGATCCTGATAATCGGTCTGCCTTCCGACGACGTCGTCTACATGCCGTCTTAGGTCTTCTCTACCGCAGCGCCCGCCGGTCACCTTCCGCCCTTCCATCGCTATAGAGTGAAGTGCCACCCATGTCCGAACAACCTTTGCCGACGCTGCCGATGTGGCGCGTCGATCACATTGAGCCCTCGCCTGAGATGTTGGCGTTACGGGCCAACGGTCCGATCCACCGCGTGCGCTTCCCGTCCGGGCACGAAGGCTGGTGGGTGACAGGCTATGACGAGGCCAAGGCGGTGTTGTCCGACGCGGCGTTCCGGCCCGCGGGAATGCCGCCGGCGGCATTCACCCCGGATTCGGTGATTCTCGGTTCGCCAGGATGGCTGGTCTCGCACGAGGGGGGCGAGCATACGCGGCTACGCACGATCGTGGCGCCGGCCTTCAGCAACGGCAGGGTGAAGCAGCTCGCGCAGCAGGTCGAGGCGATCGCCGCGCAGTTGTTTGAGACGCTGGCGGCCCAGCCCCAGCCCGCCGATCTGCGGCGCCACCTCTCCTTTCCGCTTCCAGCCATGGTCATTGGCGCGCTGATGGGCGTGCTCTACGAGGATCACGCCTTTTTCGCCGGGCTGTCCGACGAGGTGATGACGCACCAGCATGAAAGCGGCCCGCGAAGCGCGTCGCGCTTGGCCTGGGAAGAACTCCGCGCCTACATTCGCGGCAAGATGCGGGACAAGCGCCAGGATCCGGGCGACAACGTGCTGACGGATCTGGTCGCGGCGATCGACCAGGGCAAGGCGACCGAGGAAGAGGCGATCGGCCTGGCGGCGGGCATGCTGGTGGCGGGGCACGAGAGCACCGTCGCGCAGATCGAATTCGGCCTGCTGGCCATGTTCCGCCATCCGCAAGAGCGCGAACGCCTGGTCGGCGATCTATCCCTGGTGGACAAGGCGGTGGAGGAAATCCTGCGCATGTACCCGCCGGGCGCCGGCTGGGACGGCATCATGCGCTATCCGAGGACCGACGTGACCATCGCGGGCGTGCATGTTCCCGCGGAGAGCAAGGTGCTGGTCGGCCTGCCGGCGACGTCATTCGATCCGCGCCATTTCGACGACCCGGAAATCTTCGACATCGGACGTGACGAAAACCCGCACCTGGCGTTCTCCTACGGGCCCCACAACTGCGTCGGCTTGGCGCTGGCCAGGCTGGAACTCAAGGCGGTGTTCGGTTCGATCTTCCAGCGCTTTCCCGCGCTGCGCCTGGCCGTGGCGCCCGAAGAACTGAAGTTGCGCAAGGAGATCATCACTGGCGGGTTCGAGGAGTTCCCGGTGCTCTGGTGATACGCGGACGCCACCAGGAATCCCGATGTTCTCGAATTGCCGGCGCGCCTGCCGCGCCGATCAGATCAGCCAGCCAACAGGTGACCAAGATGGACGTGCAAGACACCATGGCATCATGCCAGGACGCCTTCGCCGAACTGGCGTCGCCAGCGTGCATTCAGGACCCGTACCCATTCATGCGGTGGTTGCGCGAGCACGATCCGGTACATCGCGCGGCGTCGGGCCTCTTTCTGTTGAGCCGCCACGCCGACATCTACTGGGCGCTCAAGGCCACGGGCGATGCTCTTCGGGGGCCGGCGCCAGGCGAACTGGCGCGCTATTTCCCGCGTGCGGCGACCAGCCTGTCGCTAAGTCTGCTGGCGTCCACTTTAGCGATGAAGGAACCTCCAACGCATACGCGTCTGCGCCGGCTGATCTCGCGCGATTTCACCATCGGCCAGATCGACAAGCTGAGGCCGACCATCGCTCGCATCGTCGCAGCGCGCCTGGACGGCATGGCGCCCGCGCTGGAGCGCGGGGAGGCGGTGGACCTGCATCAGGAATTCGCGCTGGCCTTGCCCATGCTGGTTTTCGGCGAACTGTTCGGCATGCCCCCGGATGACATTCTCGGGCTCATCACCGGCATCAGCGCCATTCTGGAAGGCCTGAGCCCGCACGCCAGCGATCCCCAGCTCGCCGCGGGGGACGCGGCCAGCGCCAGGGTGCAGGCCTACTTCGGCAACCTCATACAGCGCAAGCGCACCGATTCCCGCCACGACATCGTGTCAATGCTGGTCGGCGCACACGACGACGATGCCGAGACGCTGTCGGATGCGGAATTGATCAGCATGCTTTGGGGCATGCTGCTGGGCGGCTTCGCCACCACTGCCGCGGCCATCGGCCATGCGGTCCTGGCGATGCTGGCGTATCCCGAACAGCGGCACTGGCTGAAGGGAGATGCCGTGGGGGTGAAGGCTTTCGTCGAAGAAGCCCTGCGCTATGACGCGCCCGCCATGTTCAGCTCCATTCCGCGTATCGCCGAGCGCGACATCGAACTGGGCGGCGTGGTGATCCCGAAGAACGCGGACGTGCGCGTGCTGATCGCGGCCGGCAATCGCGACCCGGACGCCTTCGCCGATCCCGATCGCTTCGATGCTGTGCGGTTCTACGGCACCAGTCCTGGCATGTCGATCGACGGGAAGATCATGCTGACCTTCGGCCACGGCATCCACTTCTGCCTTGGTGCGCAACTGGCCCGGGTGCAGTTGGCCGAGAGCCTGCCGCGGATCCAGGCGCGCTTCCCCACGCTGGCATTGGCCGAGCAGCCGACCCGGGAGCCCTCCGCGTTCCTTAGGACGTTCCGCGCGCTGCCGGTACGGCTGCATGGGCAGGAGGGCTGAGATGCGCGTCCTGGTCGATCAGGATCTGTGCGGAACGACGGGGCAGTGCGTGCTGACGCTGCCGGGCACCTTTCGCCAGCGCGAACCGGACGGGGTGGCCGAAGTGTGCGTGGCGACGGTCCCGCAGGCGCTGCACGCCGCCGTGCGGCTTGCGGCCAACCAGTGCCCGGTCGCCGCCATTCGGGTCATCGAAAGCGACGCTGGCCATGACGAGCGCGCCAGCGCCGACCCTGCGCGTTGCCCGGCGCAGGCCCAGCGGCATGCCGCGAAAGACCAATGCAATTCAGGAGACACGATGGGACGGTTTGAAGGCAAGGTGGCCGTGGTGACCGGCGCCGGCGCCGGCATCGGCAAGGCATGCGCTCTCGCCATCGCGCGCGGAGGCGGCAGAGTGGTGGTGGCCGACATTGATGGCCCGGCGGCCATCGCCTGCACCGCGCAGATCGCGGCCGAAGCAGGCCACGCGCTGGCCATAGCCATGGATATCGCCGATGAGCAGGCGGTGGCAGCGCTGTTCGAGACGGCGGAGCGGCACTTCGGGGGGGTCGACCTGCTGGTGAACAATGCGAGCGCCATGCATCTGACCCCGCGCGACCGCGCCATCCTCGACCTGGACCTGGCAGTCTGGGACCAGACAATGGCGACCAATCTGCGCGGCACGCTGCTCTGCTGCCGGCAGGCCATCCCACGGATGATCGCCCGCGGCGGTGGCGCGATCGTCAACATGTCGTCGTGCCAGGGGCTCAGCGGTGATTCGGCGCAGACGTCCTACGCCGCGTCGAAGGCGGCGATGAACATGCTCTCGGCTTCGCTCGCCACCCAGTACGGTCATGCGCAGATCCGCTGCAACGCGGTTGCGCCGGGTCTTATCATGACCGAGCGTCTCCTCGCCAAGCTGGACGAGTGCATGCAACGCCATCTGCGCCGGCACCAGCTCCTGCTGCGCGTCGGCCGTCCCGAGGACGTTGCCGCGCTGGTGGCGTTCCTGCTCTCCGACGATGCTGCGTTCATCACCGGCCAGGTCGTGTGCATCGACGGCGGCATGCTGGCGCATGTGCCGACATACGCCGACGGTGGCAACAGCTGCGCCGCGCGCCCTGCAGGCGACACCGAATCGGCGGCGGCGGCGCGCTGCTGATGGACATGCTGCTCAATCCACTCAACCGTCGGCACCGGCTGCGATGCGACATCCCGGTCATGCCTGGCGCTTTCCCCCTGGTCGGGCATCTTCCCGCCATTGTCTGCGACCTGCCGCGCCTGCTGCGGCGCGCGCAACGCACGCTGGGCAGCCACTTCTGGCTGGATTTCGGCCCTGCCGGACATCTCATGACCTGTGTGGATCCGGACGCATTCTCACTGCTCAGGCACAAGGACGTGTCCTCGGCGCTGATCGAAGAGATCGCGCCCGAATTGCTTGGCGGAACGTTGGTTGCGCTGGACGGCGGCGCACACCGGCAGGCGCGCGATGCCATCAAGGCAGCGTTCTTGCCCAAGGGGCTGACCCAGGCCGGGATCGGCGACCTGTTCGCGCCCGTCATCCGGGCGCGGGTGCAGGCATGGCGCGCCCGCGGCGAGGTACTCATCCTGCGCGAAACCGGCGACCTGATGCTGAAGCTTATCTTCAGCCTCATGGGAATCCCCGCGCAGGATCTGCCGGGATGGCATCGCAAGTACCGGCGATTGCTGCAGTTGATCGTCGCGCCACCGGTCGACCTGCCCGGACTGCCTTTGCGGCGCGGCCGTGCCGCCCGCGACTGGATCGACGCGCAGTTGCGCCGGTTCGTCCGCGACGCACGCGCGCATGCCGCGCGCACCGGGTTGATCAACGACATGGTGAGCGCCTTCGACCGCAGCGACGGTCCGCTCTCCGATGACGTCCTGGTCGCGAATATTCGCTTGCTGCTGCTTGCCGGTCACGACACCACTGCCTCGACGATGGCCTGGATTGTAATCGAGCTGGCGCGGCAGCCTGTGCTGTGGGACGCCCTGGTTGAGGAGGCGCAACGCGTGGGCGCGGTGCCGACCCGGCACGCGGACCTGGCGCAGTGTCCGGTCGCCGAGGCGCTGTTCCGCGAGACACTGCGCCTGCATCCGGCGACCACGCTCCTGCCGCGTCGCGCGCTGCAGGAATTGCAACTCGGCCAACGGCGCATTCCCGCGGGCACCCATCTATGCATCCCGCTGCTGCATTTCTCGACCTCGGCGCTGCTGCACGAGGCGCCTGATCAGTTCCGCCTGGCGCGGTGGCTGCAACGCACGGAGCCGATCCGGCCCGTGGACATGCTGCAGTTCGGTACCGGCCCACACGTCTGCATCGGCTACCACCTGGTATGGCTGGAAATGGTGCAGTTCTGCATCGCCTTGGCGCTGACCATGCACAAGGCCGGGGTGCGGCCGCAGTTGCTGAGCGACGTCGAAAAAGGCCGGCGCTATTACCCTACCGCACATCCGTCAATGGCAATCCGCATAGGCTTCTCATGAGCTGGCATCGCATGCCCTGTGTGGCAAGGCAGCGGCGCCGGCGGGGCGCGGCATTGCTGCACTCAGCGCACGCACTCGTGTGACGCCGGCAACACCGTGACGACTTGCGCTCGCCGTGGCCGTCTCAGCTACAAGGACATCAACAACATGCAGACCGGTTCCACTCCACGCGACCGAATTGGCGTTTCCGCATTCGGCGGATTGGGCGCGCTAGCGCGCGGCGCCTCTGGCGGGCTGCTCCCGGAGATCTGGATGCAGGACGGCGCAAAGCGGGTCGAACAGGCGCTGGCGCGTCTGCTCTGCGCCGAAGACGACGGTAAGACAGAGCTGATGGCGGCCATGCGCTACGCCACCTTGCATGGCGGGAAGCGCACCCGCGCCTTGCTCTGTCTGGCTGCCGGCGCACTGGCGGGCACGCCGGCGCACATGCTCGACGACGTCGGTGCCGCCATCGAGATGATGCACGCCTGTACCCTGGTCCACGACGACCTGCCCGCGATGGATGACGACGTGCTTCGCCGCGGCCTTCCGACCGTGCACGTAAAGTTCGGCGAAGCCACTGCGATCCTGGTCGGCGATGCGCTGCAGGCCCACGCCTTCCTGACGCTGGCGAGCCTGGATGCGCCGGGCGACAACCGTATCGCGCTCGTGCGCGAACTGGCGCAGGCGGTGTCCGCCGAGGGTGCCGCAGGCGGGCAGGCCATCGATCTGTCGTTGGTCGGAAAGCATGCCGGGCTGGACAGGATCCTGGCGATGCACGGGATGAAAACCGGAGCGCTAGTGCGCGCGTCGGTTCGCATGGGCGCGCTATACTCCATCGCGGAGGATGCCGCGCACGCTGCGCTGTATGCTGCGCTCGATCGCTACACCGCCTGTTTCGGCCTGGCGTTGCAGGTGGCCGACGACATTCTCGACGCGACGGCGGATACCGCGACTCTTGGCAAGACCCCCGGTAAGGACGCGGCGGCGCAGAAGCCGACCTGCGCGTCGATCATGGGGCTGCAGGCTGCGCGCCAGTTCGCCCTGTACTTGTTGCACGACGCCGGGGAGGCCATCGCCCCTCTGGGGCCGCGTGCGGAAGGGTTGGCGCAGATGCTGCAGCGGGCCAACGTCTATCTGTCCGCGCCACTCGCATGAGCGGGCCCATCCGTAAGGACTCGCCCCTGTGCTGGTGCGATCGGCCGGCGGGCGCTGCATGCTGCACTGTGTCCGTGTCGGCGGCGACGTGCGCGGCGTCTGCCCGTTTCTGTTCTCGTTAGCCCTCTGCAAAAGGAACATACCGCGTGAACGCGCTGTCCGAACAGATCCTTTCCGAATTGCGTCACCTGCTGAGCGAGATGAGCGACGGCGGCAGCGTCGGTCCGGCCGTCTACGACACGGCGCGAGCTCTGCAGTTCGACGGCAACGTCACCGGTCGGCACGACGCATACGCGTGGCTCATCGCGCAGCAACAGGCCGATGGCGGATGGGGAAGTGCGGACTTCCCGCTGTTTCGCCATGCGCCTAGCTGGGCGGCGTTGCTGGCATTGCAGCGTGCCGATCCCCTTCCCGGCGCTGCCGACGCAGTCCAGGCTGCAACCCGGTTCATCGAGCGCCAGCCTGATCCCTACGCGCGTGCGGTGCCGGAAGACGCGCCGATCGGCGCGGAGCTGATCCTGCCGCAGTTGTGCGACGAGGCCGCATCCTTGCTGGGCGGCGTGGCGTTTGCGCGCCACCCGGCGCTGTTGCCGTTGCGGCAAGCACGCCTGGTCAAGCTGGGGGCTGTGGCGACCTTGCCGAGCGGCCATCCGTTGCTGCACTCCTGGGAAGCCTGGGGGACGTCGGCGGCCACCGCATGCCCGGACGACGACGGCAGCATCGGTATCAGTCCGGCGGCCACCGCCGCGTGGCGTGCGCACGCCGTGACACAGAGAAGAACGGCGCAAGTCGGGCGCACGGGCGCGTATCTGCAGGCGGCATCGCGGGCGACGCGCACCGGCATCGAAGGTGTCGTTCCCAACGTCTGGCCAATCAATGTGTTCGAGCCATGCTGGTCGCTGTACACCCTGCATCTGGGCGGTCTGTTCGCGCATCCCGCTTTCGCCGAGGCGGTGCAAGTGATCATCGCGCAGCTCGACGCCCGCCTCGGAGCGCGCGGTCTGGGCCCGGCCTTGCACTTCGCGGCCGATGCGGACGACACCGCCGTTGCGTTGTGCGTCCTTAGCCTTGCAGGCCGCGACCCGGCGGCCGACGCGTTGCGCCAGTTCGAAACCGGCGAGCTCTTCGTCACCTTCCCCGGTGAGCGCAATGCCTCGGTGTCGACCAACATTCATGCCCTGCATGCGTTGCGAATGTTGGGAAAACCCGCCGCCGGCACCAGGGCCTACGTCGAGGCCAATCGCAACCCGCACGGTCTATGGGACAACGAAAAATGGCACGTTTCCTGGCTGTATCCCACCGCGCATGCGGTCGCTGCGCTCGCGCAAGGCAAGCCTCAGTGGCGCGACGAGCGCGCGCTGGCGGGGCTGCTGCGGACGCAGCGCGACGACGGCGGCTGGGGCGCCGGTTGCGCGTCCACATTCGAGGAAACCGCCTATGCGCTGTTCGCGTTGCACGTGATGGACGGGAGCGAAGAGCCGGCAGGGCGCCGGCGCATCGCGCAGGCGGTAGGGCGTGCGCTGAAGTGGATGCTCGCCCGCCACGCAGCCCATGCATCGCCCCAGACGCCGCTGTGGATCGGCAAGGAACTGTATTGCCCCACCCGGGTGGTGCGGGTGGCCGAACTCGCCGGGTTGTGGCTGGCGCTTCGTTGGGGGCGGCACGTCTCGGCCGAGGGAGCAGGAGCGGGGCCATGATCCCGACCGATCGCGCCCTGCAGCACGTGCTGGAGTGGGGGCATTCCCTGACCGGGTTCGCCGACGAGCATGCTGTGGAAGCAGTCAGGGGCGGCCAGTACATCCTGCAGCGCATCCACCCGAGCCTGCGCGACGCCAGCGCTCGCACCGGCCGCGATCCGCTGGACGAAACGCTGATCGTTGCCTTCTATCGCGAACTGGCGCTGCTGTTCTGGCTCGACGATTGCAACGACCTTGACCTGATCGCGCCGGAGCAGCTCGCCGCGGTGGAGCAGGCGCTGGGGCAGGGCGTGCCGTGCGCGCTCCCCGGATTCGAGGGCTGTGCTGTGCTGCGCGCTTCGCTCGCCGCGCTCGCCTACGATCGTCGCGACTATGCTCAGCTTCTCGACGATACCCGGTGCTACTGCGCGGCGCTGCGCGCCGGACACGCGCAGGCGGCAGGGGCGGAACGCTGGTCCTACGCCGAGTACCTGCACAACGGCATCGATTCGATCGCCTACACGAACGTGTTCTGTTGCCTGTCGTTGCTGTGGGGGCTGGACATGGCGACCTTGCGCGCGCGTCCGGGGTTTCGCCAGGTCCTGCGGCTCATCTCCGCGATAGGGCGCTTGCAGAACGATCTGCATGGACGCGAAAAGGATAGATCGGCCGGCGAGGCCGACAACGCGGCGATCCTGCTGCTGCAGCGCTATCCGGCTATGCCTGTGGTGGAGTTCCTCAAGGACGAGCTGGTCGGCCATACGCGCATGCTGCACCGGGTGATGGCGGAAGAACGTTTTCCCGCGCCGTGGGGACCGTTGATCGAGGCCATGGCGGCAGTCCGCGCGCAGTACTACGAGACCTCAACCAGCCGCTACCGCAGCGACGCTGCGGGCGGAGGCCAGCGTGCCCCGGCCTGAACGCGCGGGAAACGGCGGCGTGCGCGCGCTGCCGTCGGTCCGATCCGACGCAACGCCGTCGCCCGATGACGCGGATGGAGCGAGCATCAGCGACGCCAAGTTGAGCCGGCGCAAGGACGACCACCTGGACATCGTGCTGGATCGGCGAACGGCGCGGGCCAAGGCCGCCGCCGGCTGGGAGTACATTCGTTTCGAACACTGCGCATTGCCCGAGTTGGACCTGACGCAGATCGACCTCAGCGCCTCGCTGCTGGGCAAGACCATGCGCGCGCCGCTGCTGATCAGCTCCATGACCGGCGGCATGCCACGCGCCGAGGCCATTAACCGCCATCTGAGCGAGGCAGCGCAAGCCTTGGGGATCGCCATGTGCGTCGGTTCGCAGCGCGTGAGCCTGCAATCCCGCAACTCCCAGGGGCTGACGCGCGCGCTGCGCCGCCTGGCCCCAGACGTCCCCTTGCTGGCCAATATCGGCGCCGCGCAACTGCGCCAGCCCGACGGCCTGGACCTCGCGCGCCGGGCGGTGGATGCACTGGAGGCCGATGGACTCATCGTCCATCTCAATCCGCTGCAGGAAGCGGTACAGCCGGAGGGCGACCGCGACTGGCGCGGCGTCCTGGCGCAGATCGCTCGCGCCGCACGCAGCATGGGCGTGCCGATCGTGGCCAAGGAAGTGGGGGCGGGCCTGTCCGCCTCGGTGGCCGGTGCGCTCGTCGAGGCGGGCGTGGCGGTGATCGATGTCGGCGGCGCCGGCGGCACCAGCTGGGCCGCGGTGGAGGGCGAGCGGGCCCGCGATGCCGCCGACCGTACAGTTGCGATGGCGTTCGCCGATTGGGGGATCCCGACCCCGGCCAGCGTGCAGTCGGTCCGTCGGGCGTTGCCAGCGGTGAAGCTGATCGCGTCGGGCGGGATCCGCGACGGCGTCGACGTGGCCAAGGCAATCCGCCTGGGCGCGGACATCGCCGGGCAGGCGGCCGGCGTGCTGCGCGCGGCTACGCTATCCACCGAGGCGGTTGTCGCGCATTTCGAGATCGTCATTCGCCAGTTGGCCGTCGCCTGCTTCTGCACCGGCTCGGCTGATCTGGCGGCGTTGCGTCAGGCGCGCTTGTTGCCCTCGGCGCATCTGCCCGCCGGTTGATGCCGGCGTCGCCCGCCCGTCGCGGCGGGCGCCTAGTCTTATCTGGGTCGGAAAGTCTCGGAAGCGGGGGGATTCGCGCTGGTCGCGGCTTGTTCGGGTGCTGCTTCGTGATCAGGGAGGCGCCCCGCCATGCTCGAACGGACAGCCGAGAGCAATCGACGGCTATGTCGATGCTTGATCCAGTATGATCGGTCATGCGAACCGCGCTGAGCCCCTGAAAGGGTCGGAACACCAGGTGCGGCGGGAGACCGGCAGGGAGTACATGGTACAAAGCCATTGCAATGAACGAGTAGCGATCCACATTGATCCCGAGTCATGCGCCGGTCGGTCGTATGGACGCGAAGAGACGAGCGCCTTCATCTGCCGGACTGCCTTGATTTAACATGCCGATGGGTTCGGAGCGCTGATCGGGGGTTAGTTTCGGACCGCATTCACCGTCGGGGACGCCAAGGCAGGAAGATTGATCTCTTTGCGTATCACTCTACCTATGGAAGATACGCTAACAGATCATAGGTCGTTGACTCGATCGCTGGATAAGATACCCTCCCATATCATCTAGCATTGAAATGGATCGTTGACGTATCATATGGACTCTCAATCGGAAATTCTACGGGAAATCGGTGGGCTTTTCAGGCAGGCGAGGCTGGCCGCTGCGATGACGCAAGAGCAGGTCGCTGATTTGGCGGGTATATCCCGTCCCCGATATCGGGACATCGAAAAGGGAGCCGCAGCCGCGCGTGCGACGACGCTCATGAATATCGCTCGCGCGCTCGGTCTGGAAATGATGCTGGTTCCGCAAGTCATGGTGCCGGCTGTCCAGGCACTATTGCGTCCGCATGATGATGACGATCGACCCGCCTTTGTTTCTCAACCTGACGATGACGATCATGCCTCCAGTCTTTCGCGCACCTAAGACGATCCCGTCGCTGGACGTGCTCTTGAACGCAGTGAAGATCGGCACAATCGTCAGGACGCCGGGCGATTTCAATGCATTCAACTTCGATGAGGCCTACCGCGCGACGGGCGGCTTTCCGGTTCTCAGCCTGTCGTTCCGGGCAGCGACGGGAGGATTGCGGAAAGATCCGAAGCCTCTGGCAAGCGCCTTGCCCGCTTTCTTCGCGAACCTCCTGCCGGAGGAGAAATTGCGCGAGGCGATGCAAAGGCACCACGAAGGCAATGTGCGGCCAGGCAATGATTTCGACCTTTTAGCGGCGCTGGGCGCCGATCTGCCGGGAGCCGTACGGGCGTTGCCCAGTGACGGCGCGATAGCGGTTTCACAGGATGCTTCAAAGGATCAGCCCAAGGCACGGTTCTCGCTTGCCGGCGTGCAGATGAAGCTGTCGGTCATGAAGAACATTGGAAAAGGCGGCGGCCTTACCTTGCCGATGGACGACGAGCAGGGCCGGTACATTGCCAAGTTCCCTTCGACGGCCTTTCAGAGCGTTTCCGAGAACGAATTCGCTAACCTGGCGCTGGCAGCAGCAATCGGCATGGACGTTCCTGAATGCGAACTGGTCGAGAAGTCCGATTTTGAGGGCGTTCCCGAAGAATTCAACACGCTGTCTGACGGCAAGGTCCTTCTCGTCAAACGCTTCGATCGCGGCGCCGGTGGCGAGAGGATACACATCGAGGATTTCGCTCAGGTCTTCGGTGTATACCCCTCGCGCAAATATGAGGGGGCTGCTTATCACGACATAGCCTTGGCTCTTGGCGTGGCCGTCTCGCCTACGGCGGCTCTCGAGTTCGTCCGCCGCCTGGCACTGACCGTCATCACCGGCAATGGCGACATGCACCTGAAGAACTGGTCTTTGATCTATCCCAGAAACGGCGACAAGCCGGCGCTTTCACCAATCTACGACCTCCTGTCCACCGTGCCATATATTCCCGCCGACGCCATGGCGCTGTCGCTTGGAGGAGAGCGCTCGTTCAAGGCGCTAGCAGCACCGCGATGGAAAGCATTTGCGAACCGTGCACGGCTTCCGGAGCCAGCAGTCCTGAAGGCAGTGGTCGAGACGGTCAAACTCGTCAACGAGTACTGGTGGCATCTGCCTGAGCGCGACGTTGTCGCAGCGAAAGTGCTCGAGCGGATCGACGGACATGTGAAGGCGATGACGCCGATACTGAACTCCTGCGCCGAGAAGTAAACCGAGTCCCCTCGAATTGCTGATATAGCGGGACCATCCGCCTGTCGCACCGGATGAGTGGCCGCGGACCGATGGTATGCCAGCGTCGCGCGCAGGATTCTACGCAGTCTCGACGAGGACACGCGAGACGAAGCACGTCAGCTCGCTGGCACAGAAAGTTTTCGCAGCTTCCCGCAAGTAGGTTGAGATGCTGTTCGTCCACTTCAACATAACGACGCGGTGCAAACGAATTCGGTGACTGAGGATCGCGATCCGACGCTTTGTGTCGCCAATGTCGCGTCCGCTACACGGGCTGTTCCGACGATCCTTTCTTGCAACTCAAGCTAAACCCCTGAAAAGCAACCATGAAATTATTCTTCGGTTGGATCAGCCAAATTGGCATGAGTCTTGAGATCCTTAGGTGCGAGGCGGCTAGAGCTGCCCGACCGGCATTCAAGTCGCGGCAGCCGCGATGAATGGGAACGAAGGAAGGAAAGCTACATGTCAGGTTTGCGTCAGATCGCCTTTTACGGCAAGGGCGGCATCGGCAAGTCCACCACCTCCCAAAATACGCTCGCCGCCCTGGTCGACCTCGGGCAGAGAATCCTCATCGTCGGCTGCGACCCCAAAGCCGACTCCACCCGCCTGATCCTGAACGCGAAGGCGCAGGATACGGTCCTGCATCTCGCGGCAGAGGAAGGTTCGGTGGAAGACCTGGAACTCGCGGACGTGCTCAAGGTCGGCTACAAAGGCATCAAATGCGTGGAGTCGGGCGGACCCGAGCCAGGTGTCGGCTGCGCCGGCCGCGGCGTGATCACCTCGATCAACTTCCTCGAGGAGAACGGCGCCTACGACGATGTCGACTATGTCTCCTACGACGTGCTCGGGGATGTGGTGTGTGGCGGTTTCGCGATGCCGATCCGCGAGAACAAGGCCCAGGAAATCTATATCGTCATGTCCGGCGAGATGATGGCGCTCTATGCCGCCAATAACATCGCCAAGGGCATCCTGAAATACGCCCATTCGGGCGGCGTGCGGCTCGGTGGCCTGATCTGCAACGAGCGCCAAACCGACCGCGAGCTCGACCTCGCCGAAGCGCTGGCTTCCAGGCTCAATTCCAAGCTTATCCACTTCGTGCCGCGCGACAACATCGTCCAGCACGCCGAGCTCAGGAAGATGTCTGTGATCCAGTATGCGCCGGACTCGAAGCAGGCCGGGGAATACAGAGCGCTGGCCGAGAAGATTCACGGGAATTCGGGCCAGGGCACCATCCCGACCCCGATCACCATGGAGGAGCTCGAGGACATGCTGCTCGACTTCGGCATCATGAAGACCGACGAGCAGATGCTTGCCGAGCTTCAGGTCAAGGAAGCGGCCAAGACTGCCGCACAGTAGCGACTGCTGCCGACATGAGGCGCCGCCTGACCTGGTGCGCCTTTCAAAGAACGGCGCCTCGTCGGTGAGGCGTCACCCTGAACCTTGAAAGGGGTCCCATGAGCCTGGAATACGAGAATGACGGTGGCCTCCATGCGAGGCTTATCGAGGAAGTGCTGTCGCAATATCCTGACAAGTCGGCGAAGCGCCGCAAAAAGCACCTCAGCGTCGCAAAGAGCGGCGACGAGGCCGGCGAGGAAAGCGAGGTCCTTTCCGAATGCGAGGTCAAATCGAACATCAAGTCCATCCCCGGCGTGATGACGATTCGCGGCTGCGCGTATGCCGGCTCGAAAGGCGTGGTGTGGGGTCCAGTCAAGGATATGGTCCATATCTCCCACGGCCCGGTCGGCTGCGGACAATATTCCTGGTCGCAACGCCGAAACTACTACGTCGGCACGACCGGCATCGACACATTCGTCACGATGCAGTTCACCTCCGATTTCCAGGAGAAGGACATTGTTTTCGGCGGCGACAAGAAGCTGGAACGGATCATCGACGAGATCGAGGAACTGTTTCCGCTGAACAAGGGCATGACTGTGCAATCCGAATGCCCGATCGGGCTGATTGGCGACGACACCGAAGCTGTGTCCCGCAACAAGGCCAAGGAGCACGAGAAGACAATCGTGCCGGTGCGCTGCGAGGGCTTCCGCGGCGTCTCGCAATCCCTCGGCCACCACATCGCCAACGACGCGATCCGCGACTGGGTGTTCGAGAAGAAGGACATCGAGTTCGAGGCCGGCCCGTACGATGTCAACGTGGTCGGCGACTACAATATCGGCGGCGACGCTTGGGCTTCGCGCATCCTGCTTAAGGAGATGGGCCTGCGCGTGGTCGGCAACTGGTCGGGCGACGCTACGCTGGCCGAAATAGAGCGGGCGCCAAAGGCGAAGCTAAATCTCATCCATTGCTATAGGTCGATGAACTACATCTGCCGGCACATGGAGGAAAAGTATGGCATCGCCTGGATGGAATACAATTTCTTCGGCCCCTCCCAGACCGAAGCCTCTCTGCGCAAGATAGCCAAGCACTTCGGGCCGGAAATCGAGGCCAAGGCCGAGGTGGTCATCGCCAAATACCGGCCGTTGGTCGATGCCGTAATCGCCAAGTACCGGCCGCGCCTCGAAGGCAGGACGGTGATGCTCTATGTCGGCGGGCTGCGCCCCCGTCACGTCGTCACGGCATATGAGGACCTGGGCATGGTGATCGTCGGCACTGGCTACGAATTTGGCCATAACGACGACTATCAGCGCACCGGCCACTACGTGAAGAAGGGCACCCTGATCTATGACGACGTGACTGGTTACGAGCTGGAGAAGTTCATCGAAGGGATCCGTCCTGATCTCGTGGGCTCCGGCATCAAAGAAAAGTACCCGGTCCAGAAGATGGGCATACCGTTCCGTCAAATGCATTCCTGGGATTATTCCGGCCCGTATCACGGCTACGACGGCTTCGCCATCTTCGCCCGCGACATGGATCTGGCCATCAACAACCCGGTCTGGAACCTCTACGACGCCCCCTGGAAGAAAAAAGCCGAGCCGTCGGCGGCGATCGCAGCCGAATGAAGCCCTGGCCTCCCGGAAGCCGGGAGGCCGTGAATGCCTGTGGCCCTTCGTCCGCGGGAGACCTGAAACGTTTCGACGTCCCTGTGCCGCCGTATGGCGGGCCAGATGGAAAGAGGTAACCACCCATGCCGCAGTCGGCTGAAAAAGTTCTCGACCACGCGCCCCTGTTCCGCGAGCCGGAATACAGGCAGATGCTCGCCGAGAAGAGGCTGAATTTCGAATGTCCGCACCCGGACCAGATCGTTACCGACCAAGGCGAATTCACCAAGACGTGGGAATACCGCGAAAAGAACCTTGCTCGCGAAGCGCTTGTCGTGAACCCCGCCAAGGCCTGCCAGCCGCTCGGCGCGGTGTTCGCGGCCGCAGGCTTCGAGCGAACCATGTCCTTCGTCCACGGCAGCCAGGGCTGCGTGGCCTATTACCGCTCGCACCTGTCGCGCCATTTCAAGGAGCCTGCTTCGGCGGTTTCCTCCTCGATGACCGAGGACGCGGCAGTGTTCGGCGGCTTGAAGAACCTGGTCGATGGGCTCGCCAACACGTACCAACTCTACGACCCGAAGATGATTGCCGTCTCGACCACTTGTATGGCGGAGGTCATTGGCGATGACCTGCACAGCTTCATAGAGAACGCCAAGGACGAAGGCTCGGTCCCGCGCGACTTCGACGTCCCATTCGCCCATACGCCGGCCTTTGTCGGCAGCCATGTCGACGGCTATGACGTTGCGGTCAAGGGGATTTTGGAGCATTTCTGGAAAGGCGAGGAGCGAACGGAAGCCGAGGGGACCATCAACGTCATTCCGGGCTTCGACGGATTCTGTGTTGGCAACAACCGGGAACTCAAGCGCCTGCTCGACCTGATAGGCGTGTCCTATACCTTGGTCCAAGACGCCTCTGACCAGTTCGACACGCCGTCGGACGGCGAATACCGCATGTATGACGGCGGCACGAAGATCGAAGACGTGAGGAAGGCACTCAACGCCGAGGCTACATTTTCGCTACAGCATTACAACACCCGAAAAACACTCGAGTATTGCCAGGGGGTAGGGCAGGCGACGGCCTCGTTCCATTACCCGCTCGGCGTCCAGGCGACCGACGACTTCCTGATGGAGGTCTCCGCGATTTCCGGCAAGCAAATCCCCGAGGCAATCCGCCTGGAGCGCGGCCGACTTGTTGACGCCATGGCGGACAGCCAATCCTGGCTGCACGGCAAGAAATACGCCATCTACGGCGATCCAGACTTTGTCTACGGCATGGCCCGCTTCATCATGGAAACGGGCGGCGAGCCGACCCATTGCCTCGCCACCAACGGCACCTCGGCGTGGGAAGCCGAGTTGAAGGAGCTGCTTGCATCATCGCCCTTCGGCAAGGGTGCTCAAGTCTGGGCGGGCAAGGACCTCTGGGCGTTGCGCTCGCTGCTCTTCACCGAGCCGGTGGACCTGCTGATCGGCAACTCCTATGGCAAGTATCTGGAGCGCGACACGGGCACGCCGCTGATCCGGCTGACGTTTCCGATCTTCGATCGCCACCATCACCATCGGTTTGCGCTGATGGGCTACCAAGGCGGGCTGCGCGTACTGACGACGATCCTGGACAAGATCTTCGACAAGCTCGATCGCGAGACAAGCGAGACGGGCGTGACGGACTATTCGTATGACCTCACCCGCTAAGCTTGACGGTCGGCTTTGGCCGATCGTCTTCCCGAGGGACTTTGGAGACCGACGCAATGTCCTTGCTCAGAGCCAAAATCCAGGATGTCTTCAACGAGCCTGGCTGCGAAAAGAACCGCGGCAAAGATGCCAAGGCGCGCAAGGAGGGCTGTTCGAAGCCACTGACCCCCGGGGCGGCGGCCGGCGGCTGTGCCTTCGATGGCGCCAAGATCGTGCTGCAGCCGATCACCGACGTTGCGCATTTGATCCATGCGCCGCTCGCCTGCGAGGGCAATTCCTGGGACAACCGCGGTGCGGCTTCGTCCGGGCCAACCCTGTGGCGCACAAGCTTCACGACCGACCTCACCGAACTCGACGTGGTGATGGGGCAGGGCGAGCGCAAGCTTTTCAAAGCGATCCGCGAGATCAAGGAAGCGTATGGGCCGCCGGCGATCTTCGTCTATCCGACCTGCGTGACGGCGCTGATCGGCGACGACATCGAGGCTGTCTGCAAGCGCGCGGCGGAAAAGTTCGGCTTGGCCGTTGTGCCGGTCAATGCGCCGGGCTTCGTCGGCTCCAAGAATCTCGGCAACAAGCTTGCCGGCGAGGCGTTGCTCGAGCATGTCATCGGCACGGTCGAGCCCGACGATGCCGGCCCTTACGACATCAACATTCTTGGCGAATTCAACCTCTCGGGCGAGTTCTGGCTGGTGAAGCCGCTGCTGGATCGGCTCGGGATCCGGGTGCGCGCCTGCATTCCGGGTGACGCGCGTTACTTCGACATTGCCTGCGCGCACCGCGCCCGGGCGGCCATGGTGGTGTGCTCGACCGCGCTCATCAATCTCGCCCGCAAGATGGAGCAGCGCTGGGGCATCCCGTTTTTCGAGGGCTCCTTCTACGGCATCAGCGCCACGTCTGAAGCGCTCCGACAGATATCTCAGCTGCTCGTGAAGCAGGGTGCCAATCCGGAGATCCTCGGCCGCACCGAGGTATTGATTGCCGAGGAAGAGGCGATCGCTTGGAAGAAGCTCGCGGCCTACCGGCCGAGGCTCGCAGGCAAGCGCGTGCTGCTCAACACTGGCGGCGTGAAGTCCTGGTCGGTCGTCCATGCGCTGATGGACATCGGGATCGAGATCGTCGGCACCTCTGTCAAGAAGTCGACCGTCGAAGACAAGGAGCGCATCAAGCAGATCCTCAAGGACGACAACCACATGTTCGAGCAGATGGCAGCGCGCGAGCTTTACGCCATGCTCTCCGAACACAAGGCCGATATCCTGCTATCAGGCGGGCGCACGCAATTCGTCGCGCTGAAGGCCAAGACACCCTGGCTGGATATCAACCAGGAGCGCCAACACCCTTACGCCGGCTATGACGGCATGGTGGAACTCGTACGCCAGATCGACCTGGCCATTCACAACCCGATCTGGGGGCAGGTGCGGGAGCCGGCACCATGGGATTGCCAGCCTGCGGTGAGGGAGGAACGGCCGCGCACGAAAAGCGAGACCGCGACTTTGCATGTTGTCCAGGAATTCGTCGGCACGACGGCCGATGATTTCGGCGAGTGTTGAGGAAAGCAGATGGTCCGCATCCTTCCCCAGACCAAGGCGGCGGCGGTCAATCCGCTGAAGTCATCGCAGCCGCTGGGTGCCGCCTTGGCCTTTCTTGGCGTCGACGGCGCGATGCCGTTGTTCCACGGCAGCCAGGGGTGCACCAGCTTCGCGCTCGTGCTCTTCGTGCGACATTTCAAGGAAGCCATTCCGTTGCAGACAACCGCGATGGACGAGGTGGCGACGATCCTCGGCGGGGCGGACCATCTGGAAGAGGCGATCCTCAACCTCAAGGCCCGCACAAAGCCAACACTGATCGGGGTCTGCACGACGGCGCTGGTGGAAACCCGGGGCGAAGACTGTGCAGGGGATGTCGCCAATATCAGGCTGAAGCGCATGGAAGAACTCGCAGGTACGGAGGTGGTTCTGGCCAACACACCGGATTTCGACGGCGCGATCGAAGAGGGGTGGGCTAAAGCTGTTACCGCGATGATCGAAGGAATTACACGGCCCGGCGAGCAGGCGCGGCAATCGAAGAAGATCGTGATCCTGCCCGGCTGGAACCTCACTGTGGCTGACATCGAGCATTTGCGTGAGATGATTGAAAGCTTTGGACTGAGGCCCGTGATTCTGCCGGACGTCTCCGGCTCGCTCGACGGTACGGTGCCCGACCGCTGGGTCACGACCACCTATGGCGGCACCAGCGTCGAGGATATCCGCGAGCTTGGCACGGCCGAGCAATGCATCGTGATCGGTGAGCATATGCGCCGCCCGGCCGAGCTGCTGCATAGGTTGACCGGCGTGCCTTACGTGCTGTTCCGGTCGCTGACTGGATTGAGGGACGCCGACCTGTTCGTCTCGCTGCTATGCGCGATTTCGGGCGCGGCGGCGCCGGCTGGGGTGCGCCGTCGCCGGGCGCAGTTGCAGGACGCGTTGCTCGACGGACATTTCCACTTTGGAGGCAAGAAAATTGCGATCGCTGCTGAACCAGACCAACTCTACCAACTCGCGAGCTTCTTCATCGGCATGGGCTCCGAAATCGCGGCGGCGGTCACAACGGCCGCTATGTCGAAAATTCTGGAGGAAGTACCGGCGCAGGCGGTTCAAATTGGGGACCTCGGCGATTTGGAAGCCCTTGGCGCCGGCGCCGATCTTCTCGTCACTCATTGCCACGGCCGCCAGGCGGCGCAGCGCCTCGGCATTCCGCTCATGCGGGTCGGCTTCCCGATCTTCGACCGGCTCGGGGCCCAGCACAAGCTCACAATCCTCTACCGGGGGACCCGCGACCTGATCTTCGACGTTGCCAACATTTTTGAAGCCAACCGGCACGCGCCGACGCCTGAGGCGCTTGACCCACTCCGTAAGAGAGAAATCCCAGATGAGCTCCGTTCGTCGCCTCTCGCTCGTCACTGACGAGGTTCGCGCACCGACGCCGAAACGGCAAGCCGGCGCATTGCGCGTAGCGATCGCCACCCAGGACATGAAGAACCTCAACGCCCATTTCGGTTCGGCCAGGTGCTTTGTTGTCTACGACGTGGGACGCGAGGAGTGGAATCTCATCGAAGCCGTAGCCTTCGATGACGTTTCCGACGAGAGCGGGAAGCACCGAACTGAGGGCGATGACCGCATCACGCCGAAGGTGGAGGCGCTGAAGGGCTGTCATCTCCTGTTTTGTCTGGCGATCGGCGGACCTTCGGCAGCCAAACTTGTTTCAGCAAAAATTCATCCGATCAAAGTGCCGCAGCCCGAAACTATTCAAGAGGTGCTGTTGCGCACGCAGATGATGCTCAGGACGTGTCCTCCCCCCTGGCTGCGCAAAGTGCTGGCACAGGCAGGTGTCGGCAAACAGAAACCGTCCTTCGAAGACGAGCAGTGAAACGAGGAGCGGCGAAATGTCAGACGCTGTGGTTAGCCCTGCTGTCGCGGAAGACGAGGCGGCCCTTGCCACCCCGTTCGTCAAATGCCTCGTGCGGCTGGTCCGAGCTCATGATTCCCACGGGTCTTGGGAAGGCAAATCGGACGCCGAGCTGCTGGGCGACTTCATTATCACCAGGCAACAGCGCCGTGCAATTCCAATCATCGGCGATCCCGATCCGGACGTGCTGTGGAGGCTCGATAAGTTCTACACCGCCGTCGGGCTTGCGATTGAGGAACGCTCCGGCCTGATGGCATCGCCGATGATGGAGATGAGCCACGAGGGCTTCGGGCGCGTGCTTTTCACGGCCGGGCGACTGGTCGTTCTGTCCAAGACCCTGCGCGACGTCCATCGGTTCGGCTTCGAGACGTTCTGGAAACTCGCCGCGGCCGGTACCCAACTGGCCGGCGATGCCACCGCAGCCATTGAGGCTTATCCCGAGGTGGCGCGGGCGTGATGGAACCGATTTTCGATCGAGGGGATCATGTCAGGTCTTGAGGACATGCGATGGCTAGCCCTCTCAATCGAGGCGGTCGAGGCCGATGTGGTTCTTGGGGTAGCGCTGATGAAGCCAGTGGTACTGATCTGTTCGCAAGATGCGGAGTTGTATCTGTTCCTCAGCCACATTCTGGGGGTGGACGGCTTCACGAGTGAGCCGGCAGGCGGCGTGAAGGAAGCACTTGCATTGGCCGATCAACGGGAACTCCAGGCGGTAGTCCTGGACTGCGGGCCAGCAAGCGCGGCAGGCTCCACAATCTGCGCCCGGTTCAAGGGGGAGCCCCGGACCGGCCGCCTGCCCGTCATTGCGTTGATCGCGCCCGGCGCTGAGAACCAGCACCTCGATCTTTTGAAGGCAGGTGTTGACGAGAGCTTTGTGCGGCCCTTCGCGCCGGCCAAGCTGCTTGACTGTCTACGCACGAAGCTGGCGCTGCCACAGCCGGGTTCAAACGGGATAAAAAACGGCAGCTGGCTCTCTTGCGGGAGCCTTGAGATGAAGCTCGATGCTCACCGGGTTCAAGGTAATGGCCACGACATCCATCTCGGACCTCTCGAATTCAACCTGCTGCGGCAATTTCTTGAGGCTCCCGGCAAGGTCTTCAGCCGAGACGAGCTGATCGACGCGGCCTGGCCGGACAATATCCATGTCGGTGAACGCACTGTCGACGTCCATATCAGCCGGATAAGAAAGGCGCTGAAGGCGGCCTCGCCAGGTAGCGTCATTCGTACCGTCAGGTCTGCCGGCTACTCGCTCGAGAAGCCGGACGACTGAATCGCGAACGGATGGTGTGCCACTCTCCATCTTCGTTGGAAGGCAAGTCTTGCGGCTTCGAAACGCGCTACGGGCGCGACATACTCAGGGGGAAGCAGTCAGATGGCCTTCAAAAGCCTACTCAGTGTAGCGGGAACTGACCACTCCGATCGCGACGTCAGAACAGCTGCAAGCTTGTGCGCCGAGGTCGGCGCACATTTGTCCGTTCTGATTATGTCGCCTCCGCCTCTCGTTATGTCGCCTCCGCTGCTGGGTGATGGCATCCCCGAATGGCCTAGACAACGCGCCCACGCCATTGCCGCACTGGAAAAGCGGTACAGGCAAATCGAGAGATTTTCACAGGACACGGCCAGTTGGGAAAAAACATCCAAGGGAATTCACAAACTGCTGAGAGCCACGTGGCGGTGCTATGATGTCGATATTGCCAACTGCGATCAGGCCAGCATCGGTGACGCGGTGCGACAGCGGGCGATATGCACCGACCTGACAATCGTCGGCCCCGCACTTCTCAACGATGTTAACATCGGTCCCCTTGTTATCAACGGCAGCCTGTTCGACACCGGAAAGCCGGTTCTTGTCGTGCCAGAGGGCGCTGAGGCGACTCTGTCTCCACGGCGCGTCCTGGTCGGCTGGGATTCGCGAGTCGAGGCGTCCCGTTCGGTTCGGGAAGCGCTGGATCTGCTATCCGGTGCTGAGGAAGTTCGTGTCGCACTCGTCGATCCGGAGGCGACCTGCACCGGAAACGGCGCCGAGCCGGGAGCCGACATCGCTGCCTATCTCACTCGGCACGGTGCTCGGGTTTCGGTCGATCGGCTGGCGAGCCGCGGCAAACCGGTGGCCACGGTGCTAGCGCAGCACGCAATCGACACGTCTGCCGACGTGATCGTCATGGGCGCTTATGGCAGCCGCCGGCTGCGCGAGCGGCTCTTCGGTGGCGTGACAAGATGGATAGTTGGCAAGCCGCCATTGCCGCTGTTTTTGGCTCGCTGACTGGTTCCGCAGTAGCACCGATGCTGTTCCAAGCTCTACTCCCCTTGGTCACCCTGATGCGAAGTCGGAGAAAGGTCGCCGGAAACGAGCAAGTTTCGCGAAGCTCATAAGCAACTTGCAAGCGCCGGCGCGAAGAACATTGCCGGACGCCTCTAACGCGCTCGGTGTCTGCTCGCCGAGACAAGGTAACGCGCAGACAAACGGCCGGGCTGAGGCCCAGGCGTCCTCAATGCGCTCAAAACACCAATACTCGAGCCGGCGTCAGGTCGAGAAAGAGAGTCGTTTCAGCGCGGCAGGCCGCGTTCGGACCGTAGCCTCATCGTATTGGCGTTATCACGATTTCCCTCACCACTGGCCGGGAACGGAACACGCAACAACCGTGCAGCGGCCAAGGCACCGGCCGACGGTCGCGCTCTTGCCGGCCCTCGGCGCGAACGGTGGCATCAATCACGTGTCATCGCCTGGGATGGTAGCCGGGTCAGCGGCGAGGGCGGCCGCATCTTCGGCGTTTTCAGTCTGCCCGGCCCACCGCGTGGCGACCGAGTGGCCTTGAGGCCGGTCAATTCCCACAACGCTCACATTCGCACCAGGCGGTCCCTATAGGGCCTGTGCACAGGGACATAGAACAACAAAAGTAGGAATCCGGGAGAGTCACCGGCCCGGCACGCCGGCACTCATCCTGGCCTCTTCGCCACGATCATCATCTGGCGATGACGGTACTCGCGACCCGCAGCCGGACATGACGGGCGTCGTCGTGAAGAACTCCTGCGTCGCCACCAGGAATTCAAGCGCAAAGCGGAAGAGGTAGGGCAGAGGCGATGCTCGGATGGAGCGGCGCCTGCAATCGCAATGGCGTTGCGCTACCACCTGAGCGACCGAAACGGCAAGAAGCTAAAGCAAGGCTTGCGGCGGGACGATGATGACGAGGCTGGCGGTAGCCAACGGTCATGCATCTGTTCGTCCCTATGTCGAGACGTCCGTAACCACGCTTCTGTGCCGACGGGAAGCGGGTGATGCGTGTCCAAGACCTGACAGTGGCAGAAAACATGTCGCGACTAATACAACCGCCTATCTCGGCGCCCCCGGAAGCTTTTTTAGTATTATCAAGCGTTTACCGCACGCTGAGCGCGTTGGCACGGCCTTTGCGAATTCAGATTCAGCAAAACTGAGTGAAGGCCGACTGCACGCAGATGCGCAAGACGAGCGATGGTCTCTCTTCGCTTAACCCTCGTGCCCCGTCTCAAAGAGGGAACAAGCTTGCGCATAAGGTCACGCAACCTTTGGCAACAGCTTTGGAGGGCAAGATGATGTTGCGGATGGGGTCTCCGGCTCCTTCGATCAAAGTGGAGGACTGGCTGCGTGGCGAGCCCCTTGCGGACTTCCAGCCCGGCAAAGTCTATATCGTCGAATTTTGGGCAACTTGGTGCGAACTATGTGCGGCGGAGATGCTCGAGCTGATGCGGCTACAGGAGAAATACAAGGACAGCGGACTTGAGGTCGTCGGGATCGCGGCTGATGAAGACGCTCCAACGGCCGTCGAGGCCCGGACCAAGTTGGACGCGTGGTTGGCCGAAAAGTGCCCGGATCTGAATCATCGGATTGCGTTCGACTTCACAGGCGAAATGAAGAAACTTTGGAGGGAACCCAGCTTTTGCGTCGGGGTTCCGACCTCGTTCGTAGTCGACCGAGACGGCTGCATCGCCTTTATCGGTCATCCGAGCCAACTCGGTGAGGTTTTGCCGAAAGTGCTCAACGGCAGCTGGCGTACCAGCAAGAAGGCGAAAGCCGCCGATCATGAGCGGATCGCCACAAGCGAACCCCTGGCGCGCGAACAAGCGTTGAAGAAGCCGATCGATGACAGGTTCTGGGCGGCGGTGAAGTTGGAAGATTGGAAGACGGCGCTCTGGGCGATCGAAGAGGGCATTGCCTTGATGCCGGACGACCTCAATTTCCGCCTGGCTCATGCACATCTGTTGCTTCACAAAATTCAAGACATGTGGACCGGTTTGCCCGTGATGCGCGAATTGGTTCGCGACGCGATCGACAAAAATTCCGAGGATTGGATGGTTTCCGCGCTAGACCAACTTTTCCATCCGGCCAATGACCATTCGCGCCTTCCTTCTGCTGAGCGCTTTGCGATGGGCAAGGAGCTGTCCGAACACATCCTGGCGCTGAATCCCCCGCAAGGCGACAGTCCTAAGTTCCGGTCCTATCCCGCGGTCGCCCGATACTATCATAAGAACGGCAACAATGATCGCGCGATCGAGTTGGTCGAACTGGCACTGACGTCGCTAGACGGTCCGGACCCTATCCCGGCCGAAGTGAAAGAGCAGCATCTGCCGGATTTGCTGCAGGCCCTCGCCAAGTACAGGGGTGCGAAGGCGTGTTGCGGCGCTCTCTTTGCCGCTGCGCAAAACAGTTTCCCGAAGGTGCCAAAGCGCGGTCGGCCAAGAAAGAAAGATAAAAAAGGGTGATTGGTCGAAATTGCTTACTGGCCAATTCGTCCATTTCCCTCGCGTGACCGCAGCAAGGAGGGTCCATGCAGCACTTGGTCGATCGTTTGCAGCAGGACCGAGGCTCGAATCTTCATGGCCTCCGGCCGCATTGCGGCGGAAGTGATGTTCGACGCGAATTCGCGTGGAAGACTTCGCAGCCGAGGACGTGTTCAAGGTCGGCCAAAGGGACGTCAATTGCGTGGAATCAGCCGCGCCGCGCCGGGCGTCGGCTGTGCAAGTGTGCCCGAAGTAGGCGTGCCAGAAAACAGACATCGCGCTTCGAGGAAGAGGACCGAAATGAGGAGAAGGCGAAATGTCTGATGCTGGTCAGCCGGGCTATCAACGCGGACGAGGCGGCCCTTGCCGTGCCTTTTGTCAGATGCCTCGTGCGGGTAATCCGTGCTCAAGACTCCTATCGCTCGTGGGAAAGGCAAATCGGACGCCGAACTGCTGGGCGACTTCATCATCACCAGAAAACAGCGCCGTGCGATCCCATCATCGGCGATCCCGATCCGGACGTGCTGTGGAGGCTCGATATGTTCTACACGGCCGTCGGGCTTGCGATCGAGGAGCGCTCCGGCCTGATGACATCGCCAATGATGGAGATGAAAGCCATGGGGGCTTCGGACGATTGCTTTTCACGGCCGGGCGGTTGGTCGCTCTGTCGAGACATCCACCGGTTCGGCTTCGAGACGTTCAGGAAGCTCGCGGAGGCCGGTACGAAACTGGTCGACGATGCGACTGCAGCCATTGAAGCCTATCCCGACGAGGCACGGGCGTGAAGAAACCGATTTCGAGGAAGGATCTATGTCAAAGCTAGATGAGATGGGGAAGAAAGTCCGAAAGCTTCAGCTGCGCGCGGCAGTTGCCAAGATGAAATTGCGCGACCTTGCAGAGGATCTCCCGGGAAAATGGGCGGAGATAGAGGACGTTGCCAAGGAAACGTCCGCCGTTTTTGCCGAGTTGGATGGTGCCAGGAGAGAGCTCGGTGCAATGAAGAAGTTACGATGAGGAGCACATTCACCACCCGCGACGGCTCCGGATGGATGCCGGAATATCTCACCGCTATAGACGGCACGACCTGCATCGGCTGCGGCCGCTGTTTCAAAGTCTGCTCGCGCGAGGTCATGCATCTTTACGGCGTTGATGACGCGGGTGAAATCCTCGGCGTCTGCGACGGCGAAGACGACGATTTCGACGGCGAGCTCAATCGCATGATCATGGTCGTCGACCATGCCGGCCGCTGCATTGGCTGCGGAGCCTGCGGCCGCGTCTGCCCGAAGAACTGCCAGACCCATGTTGCGGCCGACCAGGTCGCAGCATGATCTGAGGAGACAAAACCAGGAGAACGGCGGTGCCCTTTAGAATCTTTTTTCGCGTCCTGGGGCTGGTGCTGTGCGGCACGGCTCTGATTGTCTACTTCGCTTCTCATTCCATCCGCACAGGAGTCGTCGCGACGCTGGCTTGTTCGCTGCTCCTTCAGCTGGCGTATTTCGCAAGCGTGCTCTTTCTGATCTGGCGGTCTGGCTGCGTTAGCCGAGCTGGTCAAAGGGCTGAGCGTTTCGACAGTTGCAAGGAAGTTGGATCCGAGCCGCCAGACCTTGATGAGGTGACAAATGAATCCGCAGATTTGCTCCAACGCGATCAAATGCGAGCCATATCGCTGCTGCTGCCTTGAGTGCCGTGACAAGGTCAGAGCTGACGTGCTCCCCGTCTTTGGGTCGCCCCGGGCCGGGACTTCTGGGGGTAATGGCTCAGGCCGGCACGGCCGCCGATGAGCTTTTCATGAGCGATATGGCGATTGCTGCTATGGGGTCGGACTGTTGTAGTCCACGTGCGATAAGGCAAGCTTACCGGACATGAAATGACGTCGACAGGCGCGGCGGTTTCTTTGCGAATGGATTGTAAAAAGCGCCGCTGTGATTCATCATCATAGACGATGATTCTGCGCCCGAAACCCGCTCCACGCCACCATGGCCCGCTCCTCGGCGCTATCGCTGCCACCCCGGCAGCGCCGGTGCCGATGTGGCTGCGCCGAGCCATCCCGGACGCGCAAAGCCTTGCGGGACAAGACGGCGAGGATGTAGCGCTCGCCACCGGCGCTGCACTCGGCGCACTCGACGCGGTGATCCGCCGGCAGGAGCGATGGGCCGGCGCCTGGCGGCAGCGGCTGGCGCTGGCCGCGGCGGCGGTGACCGCACGGCAGGCGGGACGCGTCGAGGATGAAGCGGCCCTGCGCGACGCCGTGCTGCTCACACGACCGGGCGATTCTTTGTCGGTCGGCCCCGCCGGCAGGATGCTTGTGGCCCGGGCGCAAGCTGGTGAGCACCCCTGTGGAGAAGCTGCTGACCGAGGCGAGCATCGGCGCGGTGCTGGATGACCTCGGTCTCGCTCGTGACGACGAGAGCGTGAGCGCCCTAATGGATGATCTTCGCCAGATCGCCACCAGTGACGGGACAGTGGGAATGATGACCCGCGCCATCGCGAGCGCCGAGCTATACGGCTTCGGGCGCGTCTTTGGATCCTGGCTCGCCGACGCCCTGCTGGCGCAGCGGCTGGGCTGGGTCCATCCGGTGCCGCTGCTGGGCACTGAGGCAGCCCTGGGCATGAGTTCGACTCGGCCGCGCAGAGCGGCGACCGTTGTTGCTGCAACCGGGATCGATGTGGGATCCGAGCGGGTGAAGGGTCTGCTCGCCGCACACGCGCACGCCGCATTGCGCGCCATCGACCTTTCCGCCGAGCTCGAGCGCCGGGCGGAGTGGATGCTGGATCGGGCGTTTTGCGCCGACATGGAGATGGGCGAACCGCGCGTTGCGGTGATTGGGCTTGTAGAGCTTCATAGACTGCTTACCGAGCGCGGTTTCAGGCAGACTTCGAGGGATGGACTCACGGCCATCCAGGAGGCGCGCCATGAAGGCTTTACCACTACCCCCGACATTACCAGTGCTGACCCAGCAGCTGAGCATGCCGTTCGATACGCCGCAGATGCGAGGCCTGAGCGACGGGGAACGAAGCGTCGTTGTCGCCAGGCTGGCGACCCTCCTGATGGCCGCGGCCGGCGTCGCGACGAAGGAGACGAGCGATGACGGGCAATAATCTCCTTCCAGCCACGGTGCTGAAGCGCAAAGCTGTGGTCTACGTTCGACAGTCGACCCCGGGTCAGTGTCCAGAACAACCTGGAGAGCCAGCGGCGACAATATGAACTTGTCGATGTCGCGCGACGCTGGGGTTTCCGTGATGTCAATGTGATCGACGATGACCTTGGTCGTACCGCCAGCGGTGCTGTAGACCGCCCTGGTTTCGAACGACTGGTGAGCGGCCTGTGCACGGGCAAAATTGGCGCAGTGCTCTGCCTCGACGCATCGCGTCTTTCTCGCAATGGCCGGGATTGGCACCATCTCCTGGAACTGTGCGGCCTGGTTGAAGCGCGCGTCATAGATCTCGACGGAGTGTACGATCCTTGTCGGCCTAACGATCGATTGTTGTTGGGCATGAAGGGCAGTATCAGCGAGTTTGAGCTCGGCATTTTGCGAACGCGCATGCTTGACGCGGCTCGCGCCAAAGCGCGGCGGGGGGAGCTGCGTCTCAGTGTCCCGATCGGTTATATCTGGCACCGCGACTATGGGCTGGGGCTTGATCCCGATTTGCGGGTACAAGAGGCGATCCGCCTCATCTTTTCGCGCTTCCGCGAGCTTGGCAGCGCCCGCCAGGTGCTGATTTCGCTGACGGCTGATAATTTCCATTTTCCTCGCCCTTCTGACGGGCGCAAAACGGTGTCCTTCGACTGGGTGCCGGTTCGCTATCGAAGCGTTATTTCGATCCTGAAGAACCCCTTCTACGCTGGGGTCTATGTCTATGGTAAAAGCGAGAAGCGAACCGAGATTGTCGATGGCAGGGCGCGTAAAAGCTACGGCCACGGCAAACCCTTTGGAACGTGGGACGTGCTGCTCCAGGATCATCACGAAGGCTATATCGATTGGAGTGAGTTTGAGAGGAACCAGCCACATCGCTGTCAATGCCTTCGGCCATAAAGGCGGCATCAAGTCTGGTCGTGGCGGCCGCGCGTTGCTCGCGGGCCTGCTCACCTGCGGCCGATGCGGAAGGCGGTTGGGCGTTGTCTACTCGGGGCGGCCTCCCGGGCATCCCTATTACCGCTGCGAACGTATCAATCAGATGCTGGCCAAGCCACGATGCATGACTTTTGGCGCATCTCGCATCGACCCTGCTATCGGCAAAGAGATATTGAGGGCCGTGACGCCGATGGCGATCGAGGCCGCAATGGAAGCTGATCGGGCGCATCGGGATAATCTGGAAGAACGACACCGCATGGTGGAGTTGGACTTGCAGCAAGCCCGATACGAGGCCTCTCTCGCTGAACGTCGCTATGCTGCTTGCGACCCTGACAACCGGCTGATCGCTGCCCAACTGGAGAAGAGCTGGGAGGCAGCGCTCAGGCGCGTGGAAGCCTGTGAAGCTGGTTTGGCCCAAGCGCGACAAATCGATCTTGTCACCCCAGTCCCCGAATTTGCTGGCATTGCCACCGATCTGGAGGCCGCCTGGCGCGCACCTAACGTCGACATGCGATGTCGTCAGCAACTCCTTCGTGCTCTCGTGACTGATATCATTGCTGACATCGATGAAGAGCAGCGTGAAGTCATTTTGACGATCCACTGGAAAGGCGGCCAGCACTCCCTGCTGCGCATTCGCAAACCCAAAGCTGGCGAACATGGCCAGAGTACTCCGGAGGCCGCCCTTGCCGTCATGCGGTCTATGGCGACCCGGTGGTCCGACACAGACATTGCCGCCACTCTCAACCGGATGGGAATGCAGACCGGGCAAGGCAAAACCTGGACTGGGCGCCGTGTCGGGGCACTGCGCACGGTCCATAAAATCCACGGCTACCGATCCGCCGAAAAGAATGGCGAGTGGCTCACATTGACCGAAGCCGCCAAAAAGCTTGGGGTTACTGCCCATCGGGTCCGTCGATTGATCAAGGAGGGCGTGCTCCCTACCGAGCAGGTGGTACCCGATGCACCGCACCAAATACGAGCTGCGGACCTGGAAAAGGATCAAGTGACCCAGTTTCCGCGTCACAGAGGCCCGTGTCGCATCAAAATGGAAAACCAAAAGTCCCTGTTTCCGGACGTTTGAAGAAGAGGTGCAGTATGAATCGGTGGTTGCGATCGGACGTAGTGCCCGCTCGGCGGCATTGTTGTCGATCGCAACGCGGCCGTCCTCGAGGAACAGGCAGAGCGAGGACCATCGGCTCAAACCGTAGCGGAAAGCAGGCGCCAGATCGCCTTTGCCCGGAATGCGCGTGAGTTGAGCTTCAGCCCAGTGGCGGAATGCATCGACCTTAGGCTTGCTCTGCTTTTGACGCGCAGCAAGACGGATCTCAGGAGGCTGGCCGTTCATGCCTCGCTCGATGTCGAAGAGCGCGTCGATACGCCTGACCGGCGGCTTGGCGTTCTGGCCTCGCCGGGGATTGCGGGAGACGTCGACGAGCTCGAAGAACTTCCTGCGCGCATGCGCGAAGCAAAAGGCAGGCGTGACAGGGTTCTGCTTCTTCGTAGGGTCGAACAGCGGACTGAAGCCATTATAGCAGTCGGCCTGAAGGATGCCGCTGAACCCGGCCAGGTGCTTCTGGCGGATGCTCGCCTCGCCGGTCACGGGAGGCGTAAAAGACCGCGGCCGGCGGCGCAGGCCCGTTAAACGGTTGGTCGTCTCGCACGTACGTCCAGATGCGCCCGGTCGCACACTTGCCCTTCGCGAGGATCGGGATCGATTGGTGGCGATCGAGCGGCACGCCGCCCAGTGCGTCGTGAGGGCCGACATTGTACATGACTTAATTCGCCTGGGGGCAAAACTTGTTGCTTACCCAACGCTGTCTTCAGAACCGGAAGGCATATCGGCGTACATGCGACACAAATGGAGGGAATCCGACGTAAGAGCAAAACCGACATTTTTATCAGCAGGGCTATCCTGCTGTTTTGAGCGGATTTTTTCGCTTGGCACGGTACATGCTCGGCTGCCTGCAACGGAGCCAAGAAGCATTGTGATGTTAATTTGGGTGAGAAAATGGATTTAGGGCTTGACGGCAAGGTGGCAATGATCGCGGCTGCCTCCAGCGGCTTAGGTTTGGCCACAGCTGAGGAGTTAGCCAACGAAGGCTGTCGCCTGTCCATCTGTGGGCGGAATCCGGCGCGACTAGAAAGAGCGGAGGATCGGTTGCGCAGCACGGGCGCTGAAGTGCTGGCGCGCGCGACCGATGTTACTGACTGTGCGGATGCAGCAGCTTGGGTTGCCGAAACAGCAGAGCATTTTCGATGTATCGACATCTTGGTGACGAATTGCGGCGGCGTTTCTGCCGGGCCACCCTCGGCCATGACGCCTAAGGATTTCGACGATGCGTTTGACCGAGTGCTTTTACCTTCGATAAATCTTGTTACGGCTGCCTTGCCGTATCTGCGGCGCTCGCCGGCGGGGCGAATATTGATGCTCGCTTCCGAGGCTATTGTACGGACCCCCGCACATTTCGCGCTGTCGGGCGTCGCACGAGCAGGGCTGGTGCCCTACTGCCACACGCTCGTACAAGATTTGTCGGGCGAGAGCATCACCGTAAACGTGCTCGCTCCCGGAGCACACAGTACGGCGATTCATGAAGCCAATCGCCTCGGCGACCATGCCGAAGCCATTCGTGCGCTCGAGGATAGGACCCCAGCCCGACGCCTTGGCGACCCCTCGGAATTCGCAGCAGTTGCTGCATTCTTGGCAAGCGCGCGCGCCGCCTATGTCAGCGGCGCCCTGATCGTCATCGATGGTGGGCTGAGTGCAACCGTCTGAACAACTCGTCGCACTAGGAGCCGTCACATGAACGAAGTCAACG
The DNA here is from genome assembly GCF_040322415.1 of Mesorhizobium sp. M0152. Classification (NCBI taxonomy): domain Bacteria; kingdom Pseudomonadati; phylum Pseudomonadota; class Alphaproteobacteria; order Hyphomicrobiales; family Phyllobacteriaceae; genus Mesorhizobium; species Mesorhizobium sp. M0152. Next base: position 5,530 of record NZ_JAMYTH010000025.1, on the reverse strand, counting down.
CAAACAGAACCGTCATCGATCTCGGCCGTTCAATCGCACATGCGTGTATTCATAGCTGGGAGTGGCTAATCAATTATGTCTGAGTCAACTCGTAATTCCATAATTGGCGCAGAACGATACCAAGAGATCTTCGGAATTGATGGCAAGGTAATCTGCATTTCAGGCTCGAGCCGCGGTCTAGGGAAGTCGCTCGCCACCTGCTTTGGACGATTGGGGGCGAAGGTAGTCCTTTCCTCGCACAATAATGAAGAGCTGGCCGGAGCAGAGGCCGAACTTGCGGGCCAAGGAATCAACGTGACGGCTATCCGCGCTGATGTGCGGTCGCACGACGATTGCAAGCTGCTGATCAGTGGCACGGTCGACCGGTTTGGCCAGATCGATGTGATGATCTGCAACGCAGGTATCGACGTCATTAAGCCAGCGCAGTCATATGAAGAGCCGGAATGGGACGAGGTCGTCGATACCAATCTGCGTGGCTACTATTATTGTGCGAAGTTTGCCGCCCAAGCAATGCTGGAGCAAGGCGGCGGCAGCATCATCATGACTTCTTCTATCGCCAGTTCGCTGGGCATACCGGGCCTAGCTGTCTACGCTGCGAGCAAGGGTGGCGTCAATCAACTGACGCGCACCATGGCGGTAGAATGGGCCAATAAGGGTATCCGGGTAAATGCGGTCGCTCCTGGATTCATCAACAACTTCATGGATGGGGTGCATCCTAATCTCGATACCCCTTATCAGCGCCGCGCAATGGAACTCACTCCAATGCGACGCCGCGGCGATCTGTCCGAGTACTTCGGACCTTACATTTTCCTCGCGAGCCCAGCTGCATCATTCGTAACAGGCGAGATTCTCTATGTCGATGGGGGTTACGCCGCGGGCTGATGCAGGATGCGTCGATGTTATGGCGGCATTTGAGAAGGCTGGGCAATGTTAAACACAATACCAGATGAAGTGAACTTTCTAGACTGCACCTTGCGCGACGGTGGCTACTACACAAATTGGGATTTCGCGCCGGAACTGGTGTCGGATTATGTCGCTACTATCAACACTCTCCCGGTGCGCATGGTCGAGTTGGGGCTCGCCGGAAAGCCTGAGAGCCAGGGATATTTCGCCAGTGTGACGAGCTCTAAGGCCGACCAGGTGGCTGCTGGCCTCCTGGTCAAGGCATGCGTGATGATCGATGCCAAGGATGTGCTTGCGAGCGAACTGCCTATACCCCTTGCCGTGACCCGCCTGACAGAAGGACTAGTGCCAGGACGTATCACGACCGTCCGCGTGGCGGCGCATTACAGCAACATGGCTGCCTGCGGGAACATTTGCGCTGAGTTGTCTAACAGGGGCTTCCGCGTATTTTTGAATCTCATGCAGATCGATGCAGCAGATGCCGCAGAAGTTGAGATGTGCCTGAAGGAGATAAAGCAGATCGACACCATCGACGTGCTATATATTGCCGATTCCTTTGGCTCTATGACGCCGACTCGCGTTCAGGAAATTATCGGCCGGTTTGCGGATCGAATCGAGCCTGACATTGGATTCCACGGCCATGACAACCGCGGATATGCAGTGGTCAATTCAGTTGCCGCCGCAGTGGCGGGTGCGGCCTGGATAGACTGCACCATGGCCGGCATGGGCCGCGGGGCAGGAAATACCGCTAGTGAGCAGCTCCTGCCGCTTCTCACTCGCCTCGAAACATCCAAGGAACGGGCACTCCTCGAGCACGTCTTGCGTCACTTCGATCCGCTTCGCAAACGGTATGGCTGGGGCAGCAGCGCGGCATATCAATTCGCGGGCTCAAACTTCATCCATCCGTCCTATGTTCAAAAGCTTTGTGAAGGCGGGGCTTTGTCTGACGCCGCCATTATCAGGCGCCTTTCGGAACTTCGCGCCGATGAACGGATGAGTTTTGCCGATGAAAAGCTGTCGGCGCTGATGGCGCAGGACATCGCCTGATCGCAGATATCCCTGTCGAGGTGCCTCTTTTTCCCAATTTGGAGGAAGCCATGACCCTGCCAAACGCGGTGGTGAAACCATCGGTCCTCCCGTCCGATCCGCGGTTTTCATCAGGCCCTTGCCGCAAACATCCCGGCTGGAGCGCGCATCCAACTATGCTGCGCTATGTTGGACGGAGTCACCGGAGCGCCGAGGGAGCAGAAAGGCTAGGAGAAGTAATCAGGCGCATGGCCTCTTTGCTAGAGCTGCCTGATAGCTGGCTCTGCGGAATCGTGCCCGGTTCAGGCACTGGGGCCTGCAGCATGGCCTTACAAAATCTGCTTGGCCCGTCTCCAGTCGAGACATTCTTGTCAGACAACTTCTCGCAGTATTGGGCAAATGAGATCGATACGTTAGGGCTTGCCCCTCAAAACCGGCACATTTGTGCTTTCGGAGATTTTCCGAGCACGAGCAAGATCGACCCCAATCACGACATCGTTCTGGTGCTAAACGGCACCAACAGCGGCGTCTGTCCGCCGGATCTTGACTGGATTCTTCCTGACCGTGCCGGGCTTGTGATCGCGGATGCCGTCTCGGCAGCTTATACGAGGCCCATCGACTACAAGCGGATCGATGTTCTGTGCTGGTCATGGCAGAAGGCGCTTGGCGGCGAAGGCGGCCATGGCATGATCGCGCTCTCGCCTCGGGCCCAGGCACGGCTGAAAGCTGGCGGACGTAAGCCAGTAGCCAGGCTCTTGAGACTGCACAACGCCGACGGCTCTGTGAACAAAGCGTTCTTTGGCGGCCGCACGATCTCGACCCCCAGCATGTTCGCCATCGAGGATATCCACTCTGCGCTCGATTGGGCCGAAGCGTGCGGTGGACTACCCGCGCTTCTGAAAAGGGTTGCCAATAATTATGCTGTGATGGACGGCTGGGTGAACTCTACTCCCTGGATCGATTGGACTTGCACCAATCCGGCAGCACGCTCCACCTGTTCAATTACTCTTCGGCTTGTGCGAGAGCAGCACGCTGCCGGCGAGAAAGAGGACGACGGCGAAATCGTTGCGGAGATGATCCGTCTACTCGAAGCCGAAGGCGCGGCTTTTGACATCTGGAGCTACGGTGACGCGCCGCCGGGATTTCGGATATGGGCGGGGCCTACGGTCGAGGCAGAAGACTTGGCGATCTTATGCGAGTGGCTGGCCTGGGCTTATAGCGAGACGTGCGAGGGCAGCATACCACCCGAAGAAGCGAGGGTCGTGGGTCACGGCTACTTTCCGACCTCTAAGGCGCGCGCGGTTCAGCCAAGGACGGAGTCGCCGCGTCCTCTAACCGCCGCCCTCGAAAGCCCACCTCCCCAGACACTGGCAGATTGCTATGACGCGATACTTTTCGACGCGACTGGGGTCCTGATCAGCGAAAATGAAACCCTGCCTGGCGCTGCTGAAATATTGGCCCGACTTAATATGTCCGGTCAGCCATACTACATCGTGACGAATATCAGCAGTGGATCGGAAGAAACGATATTTGCACGTCTCCGCAGCGCGGGACTTCCGATTCCGGCGGTCGACCGTATCGTATCCGCGGGAGGTGTTGCGCGACATCGCGTCCTCGAAGAGCTGGCAGCCGGGCGGATAGTTTCATATGTGGGCAGTGCATACGCTGCGCATGACATTTTCGGCGAGCATCCAAATCTTCATTGCGCTGACGCGGGCCAGACATTCGACACACTCGTGGTGCTCGATGACGAAGGTTTCGATTTTAAGCGGGCTGCCGATCATATCTTGTCGACCTTTCAACGCCGACTGATCGCGACGGGCGAGACGCCCCGTATGATAGCGGCAAATGCGGACATCATTTATCCTGGCAAGAACGGCTCGCTCGTCTTTGGACCTAGCATAATAGGGCCAATGCTTCAGGCAGGACTAGCGCCGTTCGGAGTTCCTCCAATCTCAGTAGAGTTTATGGGCAAGCCAGGAAGAGCGATTTTTGAAGAGTGCATCGCTCGGGCAGGTACCGACCGTCTTTTGATGGTCGGCGATCAGGTTGATACCGATATCAAGGGCGCAAAGGCTGCCGGGCTCGACGCACTTCTCGTAACCACTGGCCTCAACAGCTGCGGCGAGTTGCGTCAAGACGAGAACGGCGCTGCCGATTTCGTCGCAAAGAACCTCAATCAAATTTTCGACGGCAGTTTGTTTCCACACCTTCGGTCGGCGACGTATTCCAATACAACAGATTAGGTTTGGGCAGCTTAGAGCGAGAATCGCGGAGCGGATAAGGCGCATCTTGGCGGCAGCGGTTGTTCGCATGCGGGCCTCGCGTTGCGCAGGGCGTTCAGAGCGTGGCGGTGGAAGAAGTCATCGGTCTCGAAATACTGGACCTTTTTGCCAACCAGCATCGCGTTCTCGCCGGCGGCAATGAACGCCAGGGTGGCGTGCTGCAGGCGCAGGGCGCAAACCAACCCTTCCTCGAGACCTTCTCCCTGATCCTGCAGGACGAACTGGATCGTCGCCAATCCCGCCTTATCGAGCGGCGCGATATCAGCAATCCGGGCTCGATGAAAAACTGACGCTCGCCGAATTCGACTATTCGACTGGTCCTCCAATCCCAAATTGCCGCGCCAAACTTGCTTCCAGCTTCACACGTCAAGATAGGCACGAAGATGATCATTATCGCCGCGTGGAAGCGCCTGGCATCACTGTTGTCCCACTACATCCACCTGTGCTCCTTGCAAATCCCCGCGGGTCACTTCAAATTCCCCCGGGTAGGGTCAGTCAAACTCCCCCCTCCAATGGCCGGTAATCACTCCCCAACGCCGTGCGACGGCCGATGTGTGGGCGCCCGGCTGCGCACTTTCCGCAACGATCCGCCCCTTCTCCGCCGGCGCCCAGTCGCGCCGCCACCCGCAAGACAGGACAGAGGTGGATTTGTTAATTTGACTTTGTTTCCCGGGCAAGGGCTTCAGCGGCCTCTTTGAGGCGATAGCTGCGACCATCGAACTCAAGCAGATGGCAATGATGTCATCGTCACCTCCAATCGGGTCGTGCAGGACTGGGGGACATATCTGCGAGACAACACCATGAGCACGACGATACTCGATCGGCTGATGCATCAGCCGCAGCCTGCTTTGTGTCTGGCGGCGGCAGGCTGGACTAGTGAACCCAGACCTGACGGAGACGACAGCTCTCCAGTTGCTGATTACGATTGCCGACGTCGAGCGGCGGATTGAGCGCAGCGGCGGCGGTAAGACGGAAGCGCGGGGATCGCCCGTCCATGACAAGCTCAGAGCGCTTCGCCTGGCGGTGCGGAAATGTAGCAGGACGCATAGATGTAGCCGGTCGTGCGCTCTAGGCGATCCTCTATGCCGAGTTTGGCCATAGCCTTTAGGATCGCCTGCCGTTCCGTCGGCGAGAAGCGGCATTGTCGCTGTCTGAACCGTTCTACGAGCCTTGTTTCCAACGAGAAAGCCCGAAGGGCCGCCGCGATGTCGTCGTAACTGAAGCGGTGCGATGCGAAGGCTACGACCCACGGGCGTGACGTCGCCGACGCCTCATACACGCGTGCAAAGGTTGCGTCAGTGGCGTAACCCACACAG
>NZ_JAMYTH010000024.1:0-99441 GCF_040322415.1 Mesorhizobium sp. M0152 | reverse complement strand
CCCCGCCGACCGCCCTGGGCACCGCTCCGGTACCGGACTGCTTGGCCGCCACCAGGGGGGGGGGTGTGGCTTACTCGAACACCCTTTTCCTCGGCCGTTCCCTAATTCACCGGGCCGTCGGGGGGCCCGGGCGCCCCTTCTTGCGTTTCTTGGGCACCTTACCCATTTGCGCCCGGCGTATCAGGCCTTTTCCTGCCGGGAAAAACCGATTAGACAGCGCCCAAACACATGCGGACAGATTCCGCCCGCAACCGAAGGAAAAGCCCCTTGTCCACCACGTTCGACAAAGTCGCCAAGATCATTGCCGACACCAGCGAGATCGATATCGACACCATTACGCCCGAGAGCCACACGATCGACGATCTCGGCATCGACAGCCTCGATTTCCTCGACATCGTCTTTGCCATCGACAAGGAATTCGGCATCAAGGTGCCGCTGGAAAAGTGGACCCAGGAAGTTAATGACGGCAAGGCATCCACCGACGATTACTTCGTCATGAAGAACCTGTGCGCCAAGATCGACGCGCTGGTCGCCGCCAAGACCGCCTGAGGTTGGGTGCGCGCGCGATCTTGACGCGCTCCGCCGCCTGACCCACAAAGCCGCTCATGAGCAGCCCCCGCGACGTCGTCATCACTGGTATCGGCCTTGTTTCCTCGCTGGGAGAAGGTCCGGAAGCCCATTGGCAGAAACTCTCGCAACCGGGTTTGCAGCCGGTGCTCGAAGCGGCACGCTTTGCGCCCTACACCATCCATCCGCTGCCGGAGATCGACTGGAACCTGCAGATCGCCAAGCGCGGCGACCAACGCCAGATGGAGACCTGGCAGCGGCTCGGCACCTATGCCGCCGGCCTTGCGCTGGACGATGCCGGCATCAAGGGCAATGACGACCTCTGCACCACCATGGACATGGTTGTTGCCGCCGGCGGCGGCGAGCGCGACGAGGCGGTCGACGCCGCCATTCTCGCCGCTTCGGAAAGCCGCAACGACCGTGACGTGCTGCTCAACGAGAAACTGACCACCGAACTTCGGCCGACCCTTTTCCTGGCGCAGCTTTCCAACCTGCTCGCGGGCAACATTTCCATCGTCCACAAGGTGACGGGCTCGTCCAGAACCTTCATGGGTGAGGAAGGTGCCGGCGTTGCCGCCGTCGAGACGGCCGCCGCGCGGATCCGCTCCGGCCAGTCGACGCATATCCTCGTGGGCGGTGCTTTCCAGACCGAACATTCCGACATGCTGCTCGGCTATGAGCTTGCCGGCTACCTGCACCGCGGCCCCTGGAAACCTGTCTGGCAAAGGCAAGGCGCCGAGGGCGGCGGCGTGGTGTCGGGCTCCGGCGGTGCCTTCCTTGTGCTGGAGCAGCGCGAACACGCGACAAAGCGCGGGCGCAGGATCTATGCCGAGCTCGGGCCGGTCGTGTCCGGCCGCGCCAGGCGCTCGCGCGGAGAGCTCGACGCCGAGATCGCCGCTCTGCTCGTCCAGGCGGCGCTGCCGGACAGAAAACTGCTCGCCCTGTCGGGCGCATCGGGGGCTCATGCGGCGACCACCGCCGAGAAGACAGCGTTCGATGCCAATCCGGCAATCGCCGCGCGCGGCTTCGCGACGCTGACCGGACATATGAAGGAAGCGCAGTTTCCTTTCGCCGTGGCGCTGGCCGCCTTGGCCGTCGACCGCAAGGCCGCCTACCCTGTTTTCGATGCCGCAGCCGAGAAGCCTTTCGAAGGCATTCCCGCAGCCGTCCTTGCAACGGCGATCGGCTATCACCAATTCGAGGGCGTGGCGCTGGTAAACGCCGCATAAGCGGCGCTGCGCGATCATGCTGCGGATATAACGCTCGAGGGGCTCCTGGATGGCCAATCTGAACGATCACATGGGCAGGCCCATCGTCGCCGTCACCGGCATCGGCGTGGTCACGTCGCTGGGCGTCGGCAAGACCGACAACTGGGCGGCGCTGACTGCCGGCAAATCGGGCATCCATCCGATCACCCGTTTTCCGATCGATCATCTCAACACCCGCATCTCCGGCATGGTCGACTTCCTGCCGTCGAGCTCGAAGGGCGCCAGCCCACTCACCTATGAACTGGCCGAAACCGCCGCGCGTGAAGCCGTCGCCGAATCCGGCCTCGATTCCGGCGATTTCGGCGGACCGCTGTTTCTCGCTTCGCCGCCGGTCGAACTCGATTGGCACGATCGCTTCTCGCTCTACAATTCCGACAAGCAGGATTCCGGCGGCGAAAGGCTGCTGCGGGTGGCGCGCGGCCTGAAGGAACTCGGCATTTTCGAGACGACGCAGTTCGGCTCGATCGCCGACCGGCTCGCCGATCTTTTCGGCACACGCGGGCTGCCGATAACGCTGTCGACTGCTTGTGCTTCCGGCGCCACAGCCATTCAACTCGGCGTCGAGGCGATCCGCCGCGGCGAATGCGACCGGGCACTGTCGATCGGCGCCGACGGCTCGGCAACCGCGGAAGCGCTGATCCGCTTCTCGCTGCTGTCGGCGCTGTCGACCCACAACGATATTCCCGAGAAGGCGTCAAAACCCTTCTCCAAGGATCGCGACGGCTTCGTGCTGGCCGAGGGCTCCGGCGCTCTCGTGCTGGAATCGCTGGAAGCAGCGTTGGCACGCGGCGCCACTGTTCTCGGCATCCTGCGTGGTTGTGGCGAAAAGGCGGACGATTTCCATCGCACCCGCTCGAAACCAGACGCTTCGCCCGCGATCGCGGCGGTCCGTGCCGTGCTTGCCGATGCGGGCCTCAGCGAAGACGAGATCGACTATGTCAACGCGCATGGCACCTCGACGCCGGAAAACGACAAGATGGAGCATCTGTCGCTGTCGACCGTGTTCGGCGAGCGCATCGGCTCCATGCCGATCTCGTCGAACAAGTCGATGATCGGCCACACGCTTTCAGCCGCGGGCGCCGTCGAGGCGGCGTTCTCGCTGATGACGATGCGCGAAAGCGTCATTCCGCCGACCATCAACTACGACAACCCGGACCCGGCCATCGTGCTCGACGTGGTGCCGAACACCAAGCGCAACGCCGAGGTTCGCACCGTTCTGTCGAACTCCTTCGGCTTCGGCGGCCAGAACACTTGCCTTGTCATGGCGCGGGAACCGGTCTAAGCGAGCCGCTTCCGCTCAACAGAACCGACGGGCTTCATGCGCGCACTGCAACTTATCGAGGATCGCCGTCTTGAAACGGTGGACCTGCCACCCCCGCCGCCGCCCGCACTCGGCGAAGTCACGCTGCGCATCAAGGCGGTGGCGCTGAACCACATCGACGTCTGGGGCTGGCGCGGCATGGCCTTCGCCAAGCGCAAGCTGCCGCTGGTCGTCGGCGCCGAAGCCTCCGGCGAGGTCGAGGCGGTCGGTCCCGGCGTTTCCAGCCTGCTGCCCGGACAATTGGTGTCGATCTATGGCGCCCGCACCTGCGGTCTTTGCCGCGCCTGCCGCGAAGGCCGCGACAATCTCTGCGAACATGTTTCGGGGGTTCACGGCTTCCATCTCGACGGCTTCGCGCAGGAGAAGATCAACCTGCCGGCTCGCCTACTGGTCCCCGCCCCGCCGGGCGTGACCGATATCGGCGCCGCGGTGGCGCCAGTCACCTTCGGCACGGTCGAGCACATGCTGTTCGACAACGCCAGGCTTCAGCCCGGCGAGACGATCCTTGTCCATGCCGGCGGCTCCGGCATCGGATCGGCGGCCATCCAGCTGGCGAAGCGGATGGGCTGTACGATCATCACCACCGTCGGCTCGAACGACAAGATCGACAAGGCCAAGGCGCTCGGCGCCGACCATGTCATCAACTACCGTGACGATCGCTTCGAAGGCGTCGTGCGCAAGCTGACGAAAAAGAAGGGCGTCGATGTCGTGTTCGAGCACGTCGGCGCCGACACTTTTGCCGGCTCGATGCTGTGCCTGAAGCGCGGCGGCCGCTTGGTCACCTGCGGCTCGACCTCGGGCGTGTCGACGCAGATCAACCTAATGCAGCTCTTTCAGCAGCAGTTGAGGCTGCTGGGATCCTTCGGCTGCCGCATGGAGAACATGACCAACGCCATGCAGAAGATGGCGGCGGGACAGGTCGCGCCGGTGATCGACACCGAGGTCGGCTTTGCCGACATCGATGCCGCGCTGAAGCGCATGGAAGGGCGCGACGTGTTCGGCAAGATCATCCTGCGCGTCGGCTAAAGCCCGTGTTCAAGAAGCTTCGCCGGGACTTGAAGTATCGTTACGGCAGACAACTGCGCCAGTTGAACTACTGGCTGGTAGCGCGTGCGGCGATGATGATCATCTCCGTGCTGCGTCTGCTGCCGGCCGACAGCGCGCTGAATTTCGCCGATCGCGTCGCCCGCCGTATCGGCCCAAGGGTGAGGCGCCATCAGGTCGCCGTCGACAATCTGCGCAAGGCCTACCCGGAGAAGAGCGAAAACGAGATTCAAGCCATCGCCTCCGACATGTGGGGCAACATGGCGCGGCTCGCCGCCGAATACATCTTTCTCGATGCGCTGTTCGACTATGACCCCGCCGCCAGCAAGCCCGGCCGCGTCGAGGTCAAGGGAACAGAACACTTCGTCGAGATCGCCGCTGAAAAGCAGCCGCATATCGTCTTCACCGGCCATCTCGGGAATTTCGAACTGCTGCCGGTGGCCGCCGCTACCTTCGGCATGAACATCACGGCGCTGTTTCGCCCGCCCAACAACCCCTACCTTGCCGACTACATCCTCTCGACGCGTCGTTCGACCATGGGTTCGTTGCTGCCGTCGATGGCCGGCGCCTCGTTTGCGTTGGCCGGGGTGCTGGAGAATGGCGGCAACATCGGCGTCCTTGTCGATCAGAAATTCTCCAACGGCCTGGAGACGACCTTCTTCGGCCGCCCCTGCCAGAGCAATCGCGTGCTCGGCACGCTCGCCCGCCACTACGATTGCGACGTCTATCCGGCGCGCTGCGTCAGGCTGCCGGGCAACCGCTTCCGGCTCGAGATCGAGGACAAGCTGACACTGCCGCGCACCGCCGACGGCAGCGTCGACGTCCATGCCACCACCCAGCTTCTCAACGACGTGGTCGAGCGCTGGGTGCGCGAGGACCCCGGCCAGTGGATGTGGTTCCACAAGAGGTGGGAGATCAGCGGCCGGCGCGCAAAGCGGCTCCCGCAGGCAACCGCACCAGCGGCAAATAGCTGATCTCCATCATCGGAAATGCCGGCAAACAAGCAAAAGCCGCGAGAATTACTCCTCGCGGCTGCTGCCTGATTGCGTGAAACACCAAGGTGGTGGATCACTGATCGATCAAAACCCTAGTTCACCACGACAATTCGCGTGTTGCCGAAGCCCACTTCCCGAACCATCGAATAGAACGTGGCGGCATTGGCCGTGTGCAGCCGCACGCAGCCATGCGAAGCCGGGCGGCCGAGTTGCCTGACGGCGCCGGTTCCGTGGATGGCATAGCCGCCATGGAAGAACACGGAGTACGGCATCGGCGACATATGATATTTGCGCGAATACCACATGCGGGCCGTTCGCTGCGGCCGATATGTCCCGCGCGGCGTGAAATAACCGCTGCGAGCAGTGGATACACTCCACCGGTAGACCGATTGGCCATATCTGACGGTCATCGTCTGTGACGAGACGTCGATGTTTGCGACGAGACTGGCTGCCCACCCCTGAACCGAAGCACCGCACAGCATCGTGACTAACACGGCTGCCATTAGAACTGTCTTTTTCATGCGACCAAACCCCTTTGATTGCCCTTGTCTGTCTGCCCTCACGTTGTTTTTCACCTTTTTAATGGCAGGTGAACGGCGTAACACACAGTCATTGACTAATTGGGCAATCCAAAGCAGCGAATTTGAACGATTTCCCGTGATAGTTGCCGCAACGACACGCCGCTTGGGCTCGACCATCAGCGGGCTTGCAAAACGGCAGGGATCGCTGCTCAACTCCCCGAATGAACGAACGACTCCTGCAAGCAATCGATAACAGGCGCGACGAAGTCGTCGCGCTGACCGCCGACCTGATCCGCTTCCCGACCATCAATCCGCCCGGCGAGGCGTACCGGCCTTGTGCCGAATATATCGGTGCGCGGCTGAAGAAGCGCGGTTTCGAAACCGAATTCATCCGCGCCGAAGGCACGCCCGGCGACACCGACCGCTACCCCCGCGTCAATGTCGTTGCCCGTTTCGATGGACGGTCCCCCGGCGCCTGCGTCCACTTCAACTCACATATCGACGTGGTCGAAGCCGGCGACGGCTGGACCGTCGATCCTTTCGCCGGCATCGTCAGGGACGGCAAGGTCTACGGCCGCGGCGCCTGCGACATGAAAGGCGGCCTGGCTGCCTCGATCATTGCGGCCGAGGCGTTCCTGGAAGTCTTTCCCGATTTTCCCGGCGCCATCGAAATATCCGGCACGGTGGACGAGGAGTCCGGCGGCTTCGGCGGCGTCGCCCATCTGGCCCGGCTCGGCTATTTCTCGAAACCCAGGGTCGACCACGTCATCATTCCCGAACCGCTGAACAAGGACCGCATCTGCCTCGGCCATCGCGGCGTCTGGTGGGCGGAGATCGAGACCAAGGGCGAGATCGCGCACGGCTCGATGCCGTTTCTCGGCGACAATGCGGTACGCCATATGGGCGCCGTGCTGCAGGCCTTCGAGGACGAGTTGTTTCCCGCACTCGACCGCAAGATGACGCGCATGCCGGTCGTACCCGAAGGGGCCAAGCGCTCGACGATGAACATCAACTCCATCCATGGCGGCCAGACCGAGGACTTCCGGCCAGGCCTGCCCTCGCCCAACGTGCCCGATTCCTGCCGGCTGACCATCGACCGCCGCTTCCTGCTCGAGGAAGATCTCGGCACGGTCAAGAGCGAGGTGACCGGCATTCTCGACCGGTTGAAGCGCGAGCGCAAAAAATTCGATTATGAGATCCGCGACCTGATGGAAGTGCTGCCGCTGATGACCGAGCGCGACGCGCCGGTGGTGAAAGCCGTCGCGCAAGGCATCCAGGCGATCTTCGACCGCGAGCCTGATTACGTCATTTCGCCCGGCACGTACGACCAGAAACACATTGCCCGCATCGGCCATATCTACGACTGCATCGCCTACGGTCCGGGCATTCTCGACCTCGCTCACCGGCCGGACGAATGGGTGGGGATATCGGACATGGTGGAATCGGCCAAGGTGATGGCGATCGGGCTCAACGTGCTGCTGCGCGGCTCAGCCACCGGATAAGGCTCGCATGGCGACAAGCTTCGACCTGCCTATGAAGCCGCGGGGACAAAAACATTCCCGGCGACGCCGCCGGGCAGCACGAAACGCAATTTACTCCGCGGCGAAATCACGCTTCTATCGCCCGGTTTGAGCGCGTGTCTGAACGCATGGGGAGTTGCACGATGAGATTGTGGAAAACCATCCTGGCCGCGACGGTCCTTTCGCTGGCCTTGGGAACGTCGGCCTTTGCCGCGCGAACCGACCTGGTCATCGGCATTCCGCTCGAGCCGCCGCACCTCGATCCAACCGCCGGTGCCGCCGCGGCAATCGATGAGGTTCTCTACGCTAACGTGTTCGAAGGCCTGACCCGGATCGGCCCGAACGGCGAGGTGCTGCCGGATTTGGCCGAAAGCTGGACCATTTCCGATGACGGCAAGGTCTACACCTTCAAGCTGCACAGCGGCGTGAAATTCCACGATGGCAGCGATTTCGACGCCAACGACGTGAAGTTCTCCCTCGACCGCGCCCGCGCCGACAATTCGGTCAATGCGCAAAAGGCGCTGTTCGCAGCCATCGACAAGGTCGACGTCGTCGATCCGGCGACGGTCAAGGTCACGCTGAAGAACCCGCAAGGATCCTTCCTCTACAATATGGGTTGGGGCGACGCTGTGATCGTAGCGCCCGAATCGGCCGACGCCAACAAGGAGAAACCGGTCGGCACCGGTCCGTTCAAGTTCCAGAGCTGGGCCAAGGGATCATCGATCACGCTGGTGAAGTCCGACCACTACTGGGGCACGCCGGCGTTCCTCGACAAGGTCGAGTTCCGTATCGTTCCGGATGCGGCGGCCTACATGCCGGCGCTGCTCTCCGGTGACATTCAGGCTTTTCCGTTCTTCGATGCCGACAGCGTCGGGCAGGTAAAGGACGATCCGCGCTTCAAGGTGGTGATCGGCTCGACCGAGGGTGAAACCATCCTGTCGATCAACAACAAGAAGCCGCCTTTCGACAAGTTGCAGGTGCGGCAGGCAATCTCCTACGCGCTCGACCGAAAGGCGATCATCGACGGCGCCTCGGCGGGCCTCGGCCAGCCGATCGGCTCGCACATGTCGCCGGCCAACAAGGACTATGTCGACCTCACCGGCCTCTATCCGCACAATGTGGAGAAGGCCAAGGAACTGTTGAAGGAAGCAGGCCTGGAGAACGGCTTCAAAGCGACGCTGAAACTGCCGCCACCCACCTATGCCAGGCTCGGCGGCGAAATCATCGCCTCGCAGCTTCGCGACGTCGGCATCGATCTCGAGATCATCCCGGTCGAATGGGCGCAGTGGCTGGACCAGGTGTTCACCAAGAAGAACTACGACCTGACCATCGTTTCGCACACCGAGCCCAACGACATCGATATCTATTCGCGCAAGGACTATTACTTCAACTACGACAATCCGACATTCGACAAGATGATTTCCGACCTCAACGTCACTTCCGACGAAGCCAAGCGCAAGGAACTGCTGGGAGAGGCGCAGAAAATCCTGGCCGACGACGCCGTGGTCGGCTTCCTCTACGAACTGCCCAAGGTCGGTGTCTGGGACGCCAAGCTGCAAGGGCTGTGGGAAAACGCGCCGATCCAGGCCAACGACCTGACCAAGGTGAAGTGGAGCGAGTGAGGCTGTTGGCCAAAAGGCGACGCTTGCGTTCCTTCGCGCCCCCCTCTGCCCTGCCCGTCCTCCGCAGCTGCAGCGCAGCTGCTGCGGAGGGTGGACCGGGCAGGACAGAGGGGGGCGCCGTAGGGCTATACCGTCGCTGGCTGTTTGCCTTAGGCGACGCAGCGTCCCCCCACCTCCCATGACCGCCTATCTCCTAAACCGCCTCGCCATCGCCGCCGCCACGCTGGTGGTGGCCTCCATGGTGGTTTTCGCAGTGCTGGAGATCCTGCCCGGCGACCCGGCGCGGCTGATGCTGGGCATGAACGCCAGCGCCGACCAGGTCGAGTTGCTGCGCAATCAGATGGGCCTCAACGCGCCGCTTGCCTTGCGATATCTAAGTTGGGCTGGCGGCCTGCTCAGCCTCGATTTCGGCCGTTCCTACACCTATTCGGTGCCGGTCATCGATCTCGTGCGTGAACGGCTTGGCGTCTCGCTTCCGCTGGCGCTGATTGCGCTGGCGCTCTCCACCATCATCGCCATTCCCGTCGGCCTGTTTTCCGCCAGCCGGCGCGGACGGGCCGGCGACACGGTGGCGATGGGCGCCGCTCAGCTTGGCGTCGCCGTTCCCAATTTCTGGTTCGCGCTGATGCTGATCTATGTCTTCGCCGTCTGGCTGCGGCTGGTCCCGGCCGGCGGCTTCCCCGGCTGGAGCGCAGGCATCTGGCAGGCAACGAAATCGCTGATGCTGCCGGCGGTAGCGCTTGCCTTGCCGCAGGCCGCCATCCTGGCCCGCGTCACCCGCTCGGCCCTGATCGAAGTGCTGAACGAGGACTATATCCGCACCGCCCGCGCCAAGGGCCTGCCCTATCGCGCCGTGTTGTGGCGGCACGCACTGCGCAACGCCATGATCCCGGTGCTGACCATACTCGGCCTGCAATTCGCCTTCCTGCTTGCCGGCACCATCATCATCGAGAATGTCTTCTACCTGCCCGGCCTCGGCCGGCTGGTGTTCCAGGCGATCACCCAGCGCGACCTGATCGTCGTCGAAAGCGTCGTCATGCTGCTGGTCGCCGCCGTCATTGCCGTCAACCTGATCGTCGACCTCTCCTATGCGGTCGTCGATCCGCGCCTGAGGACCCGGCAATGACGCTGCATATCGACATCCCCGAGGAGACGTTCGGCAGCATCCTGGCCAAGGCATTCAGGAACACCGCTTTCGTCGCCGGTTTCGTCATCACCATGCTGATCCTGGCGATGGCTATCCTGTCTTACATCTGGACACCTTACGACGTCGGCAGGCTGGTGATATCGGACAAGACGCAAGGCCCCTCGCTGGCGCACTGGTTCGGCACCGACCATTTCGGCCGCGACATCCTGTCGATGGTCATGGTCGGCGCCCGCAATTCGATCGCCGTGGCGTTGGTCGCTGTCGGCATCGGCATGGGCGTCGGCGTGCCGCTCGGCGCCTTTGCCGCGGCGCGAGGCGGCTTCGCCGACGAGGCGCTGATGCGCGTCAACGATCTCGTCTTCGCCTTCCCCGCGCTGCTGTCGGCGATCATGATCACCGCCATCTTCGGGCCGGGCGCGATCAACGCCATCATCGCCATCGGCATCTTCAACATTCCGGTGTTCGCACGCGTTGCCCGCGCCGGGGCACTGGCGATCTGGCCGCGCGAGTTCATTCTTGCCGCGCGCGCCGCCGGCAAGAGCAGCACGCAGATATCGATCGAACATGTGCTGCCCAACATCGCCACGCTGCTCCTGGTGCAAGGCACCATCCAGTTCGCGCTGGGCATACTGGCCGAAGCCGGGCTTTCCTATCTGGGCCTCGGCGCCCAGCCGCCAATGCCGAGCTGGGGCCGCATGCTGTTCGACGCGCAGACCCGCATGGTGGTGGCGCCGTGGATGGCGATCTTTCCCGGCATGGCGATCGTCGTCACCGTGCTCGGGCTCAATCTGCTCGGTGACGGCATCGCCGACATCCTCGACCCGAAATCACGGCGGCAGCGATGAGCCTGCTGGACATCGACAACCTGTCGCTGACCATCGGCGACACGCAGATCCTGAAGAACATGGAGCTTTCGGTAGCGCCGGGCGAGGTGGTGGGGCTGGTTGGCGAATCCGGCTCCGGCAAGTCGATGACCGCGCTGACGATGATGCGGCTTCTGCCCCATGCCGCGCGCGCCACCGGTCGCGTCTCGTTCGACGGCATCGACATCCTGGCCGCAAGCGAGGACCAGATGTGCGCGCTGCGCGGCGACGACATCGGCATGGTGTTCCAGGAGCCGATGACAGCCCTCAATCCGGTCAAGACCATCGGCGAGCAGGTGGCCGAGGGCATACGCTGGCACACCAGGGCCAGCCGTGCCGATGCCGAGCAGCGGGCGCGAAAAATGCTCGACCGCGTCGGCCTGCCCTCGGCAAAATTCCCGCTGTCGCGCTATCCGCACGAATTGTCCGGCGGCCAGCGCCAGCGCGTCGTTATCGCCATCGCCTGCGCCCTGAAGCCGAAGCTGCTGATCGCCGATGAGCCGACGACGGCGCTCGACGTCGTGCTTCAGGCGCAGATCCTCGACCTCCTGCGCGACCTGGTCGCGGAGGGCCGCATGGGCCTTCTGTTGATCTCGCACGACCTCGCTGTCGTGACCGAGATGGCCGACCGCATCACCATCCTGCGCCACGGCGAAGTGATGGAGGCCGGCGACACAGCGCGCACTCTGTCCGAACAGCTCCACCCCTACACGCGGCAGCTGGCGCAGGCCTCGATGCATGTGCCGGCGCGCGCCAGGCCGCATGGCGCCGGGACAGGCCAACCCTTGCTTGAAGTTGACCGCGTGACCCGCGACTATGCCGGCCGACGCACATCCCTGTTCAGGCGCGCTCCTGATATCCGCGCCGTCGACGACGTCTCCCTGTCGATGGCGCCGGGCCAATCCGTGGCGCTGGTCGGCCGCTCCGGTTGCGGCAAGTCGACCCTCGCCCGCATGATCCTGGCGCTGGACCGGCCAAGTTCGGGCACGATCCGCTTTCGCGGCGAGACCGTCACCGGCAAGAGCGAAGCGGAGCTGAAGCCGGCCAGGCGCGACATGCAGCCTGTCTTCCAGGATCCTTACGGCTCCTTCGACCCACGCCAGAAGGTCGAAAAACTGGTCGCCGAGCCCCTGCATGTTCTGGACAGGAAGCCTACGCGCACCGAGCGCCGCGAGATGGTGGCGCATGCGCTGCACGAAGTCGGCCTCGACCAGCGCGACATGGACAAATACCCGCACGAGTTTTCAGGCGGCCAGCGCCAGCGACTGTCGATCGCCCGCGCCATCATCACCCGCCCCAAGCTGGTCGTCGCCGACGAGCCGGTCTCGGCGCTCGACGTCTCGATCCGCGCCCAGATCCTGGACCTGTTCGCCGAGCTCAACCAGAAGCTCGGTATCGCCTACCTCTTCATCACCCATGACCTGACCGTCGCCCGCGCTATTACTGACGAGGTGCTGGTCATGCATGACGGCAAGATCGTCGAGCGCGGCAAGACGAACGAGGTGCTCGATCACCCGCGGTCCGAGGCAGCCAAGGCGCTGGTCAACGCCGCTCCCGACCTGCACCGGGCAATCGCACGACGGATGCAGGAGCAAGGGTGAACGGCCAATTCACGAAGCGAATTCGTCATGCCGGTGGGATGACGACAGGCCGACAATCCGTGAAAGTTCGGTCTTGCTTCAGGCGGACCCATGACACCCGACGGTCCGAGACTGTCCCAAGCAACAGCGCTGTAACCGCCCAGCCATCAAAGACATGTTTGACGAACCCTCCCTCCTACTAGTCGCTGCGGTAAATTCATGCAGCCAGAAAGAACTCTGCAAATCCCTCAAATACATTCGTAGCCTCTCTTAAGCTAATTCGCCTTTTGTTGTAGAACAAGGCAAACCGGGTCTTGAACGGCTTCCGCAGTGCCTCCGGCACCACAGTTCGGGTGATACCCATCGACTTGAATCTCGCGTCGAGCAACATTGCATAGCCGACGCCCTGCTCTACGAGGAACTTGAGTGACTCGCCGGTGACCTCCGCTACTACCTGATAGTCATTGACGTATTCATCTAGGTATCGAATGGTCGCGCCCAAATTTCCTGAACTCTTGGGTTCAAGAATTATTGGTAACGGCGGTGCTCGCCCGTCGGTGCGATTTCCCCCTGCGCCGACCCAATGCATCGGAAGCTCAATCGTAAGCTCCGGCGCCGATTCGTTTTGGCCAAGAGGTCTGAAAACCGCCGACAATTCAGCACTAGCATATCTTTCCGACAGCGCAGCAGCGCTGTCTACAGAAACACGGAAGCGCTTCACCAAGTCCAAGGCTCGCAACCGATGGGCAGTGTAAGTGGAGAATAACTCCGAGGAAATTCCAAGTGTCTTGCGTGTATCCGGGTGGACAGCTATGCTACCCAGCTCAGATTCCAGCCTTATTATCTCATCGAACAGTTCGACAATAGATGCCGCATCCGCGGCGACGATCATATCGTTTCCCACACGCTCTATTATGCGCCTGTTGGAGAGCTTTTCGAATTTCTTTATGTGGAAGGTAACTGCCGGCTGCGAAATTCCCAAGTCTAGCGCAACCTGGGTTAAACTCTTCTTCTTTAGAACATCACGAACCACGCGAATCGTATCGAAGGATAGTCGACTGATTCCGGCTCCGAATCCCGTTGTTAACCCCATCGTGCCTTCCATGATCGAATTTCATATCCGCCGCACAAGGAGCCAATCGTGCCGAAAGTAGCTTTGAGAAGCACTATCGCAGCACGCGGGAAAGAACTTTCCTCACGACGAATGTCTACTTCATTACTACGTTCGCCGATAATATCTTGCCCGCGTAACCGAATGGCTACATTGTCAAACCCAATTTCACTCTATCAGATTTTCATCCAAGACTCAAAACAAAAAAGATCCCACTATCGGAATCCCCAAAGAGACTTGGTTCATAATCGCTTCCTAAATAACAATTACCGCAGTGCCGACTTCCACTTTGTCAAAAAGCTCAATAATATCCTCATTTATCATGCGGATGCAGCCGGAAGAGGCTTCCGTTCCAATAGTCCAAGGCTCGTCGGTGCCGTGAATGCGGTAGAGCGTGTCTCTGCCACCTGCAAAAAGATAGAGCGCCCGTGATCCGAGCGGGTTGACCGGTCCAGGAGCAATGCGTTTCGGCAGATCAGGCGTTTGGGCATGCATATCATCGGTAGGATACCATGCCGGCCATTTCGCTTTACGTCCGACTTGCGCTTTGCCCTTCCAGCTATAGCCCGAGCGGCCGACCGCAACGCCGTAACGCAAGACGGTATTGGGGCCGGTGACGTAGAATAGTTGCTTCGCCTTCGTGTCGACGATGATCGTCCCGATCTGCTCGTGAACCACCATGGACAGTTTTTCAGGCCGAAACTGCCTGCGGAATTTGCTGCGATCCACTGGCCAAACCGGGTAGGGTTCTGTAGCGAAGCGCTCGGCCGGCACGGGAATGGATATGACGTCTTCGGTTGATGACGACGCGCATCCATTCAGCAAAGCAACAGAGCAGCAGAGCAGGAATGAGCGTCGGTCCATGGTTCTTTTCGCCATCAGTTTCGCCCTCGAAAGAGATCGATCAAACGTTTACCAACCAAAATCGGGGCAAACCGAGAAAGTGAGAAGCACGAGCCAAATGGAAAAACGGCGTACTGCGAAAAGTAGCGGTCATCTCCATTCCAGGCCCTCCATTTTGTCTTAATTACAGTGGCAAAAGCAGGAGACGGCCGATGTGATCGGACGAATAGCCTGTTGCTCACGCCATGCCGCTGTCGCCAATCATTTTGACACAAGGTCGGACAAACGCTTCAGCGATGTGGCGAGGCCTTTGAGTGAGACTTCCGTCCGGAAGGCTTGGTCGCCGACCGCAACCCCTTGTACTGTCGCCTTTTCGGCAGACAAAAGGGTCGTGAGCGCCGTTTCCGGGAGATCCAGTTCCACAATGCAGCCAGCTGGCAGGCAGGTTCGGAACGAACCGCGTATCAATTGCTGCTCATCAAGCTTAACATCCAAACCTTCCGCCAATAGAAGGCCAAATGGCGCGACGATGGTCATGTGAGCACCGGCATCATCGGCGGGCCCAAAGGATATCAAAAGCACGCGTTGACGGCTTTTCTGCTGCTGAAGCTCCTGCGAGGCCTGGCACACGCGCTTATTTGTACTTTGATTGTACTGACAGCTTACGGTCCAGTCGTCATAGACCTCGTTCAACGTGCTCGGCTCAACCGCAAGCGCTGAACCTGTAGCCATCAACGCAAACAGAGCAGAAATTCCCCACACTCGTATCATTATCGATCCATTTGGCCTGGCCTTCCGCAACAGACGGGATGTGCCGCCAAACGTCGGCACAACTGGCAGAACGTGCAGTTCAACTATCACGACGCAGCCGCGCCTGGCCTAGAGACCTCTGAACAGAACGCCGCCTGCAAGTACCGCGTATGCGCCGAGAAGGCACCATGCTGCATTGGCGCCTAGGATCGGCAGTGTGACACCCACTAGTGGTGCCAGTCCGATGAGTGCGAGTACAAGCGAGAATACAAAGATAGGAACGGTTGGTGCATTCAACTTCATCTGATTCATATCTCAATGCGATTGCTGACGTGCCGCGTCCGCTCGGTTCGACGCGTATCTTCTGTCGCCGCATACTTCACTATTTCCGGCATTCCGCCGCTTATGACTCGAGCACTCGAGAAGCCCGCCGTCACCATTTGACCCTGAGGCCGAGGGTTCCGCCGAGCTTGTGGCTGTCGCCAAAGTTGTCGAGGCTGGTCGAGGCATCGAGCTCGCCATAGACGGAGTACTTGTCGTCGTTCCAGTTGTAGGAACCGCCGACGCCGAGCTCTCCGGTCCAGGCATTGGCCTCGTTGGCCAGGTTGGTGCCCCACACCGACACCGCGGTCCCGTCGAGGAACTCGTGATAGACGTTGGCGATGCCATAGACATGGGTGCGGCGCAGCTTGCCGTCGCCGTCTTTCCAGGAACGCTCGTGGTCCGCCGAGATGCCGAGCCTTCCTTTCAGGCTGTCGCCATCGTCGAGCGACACCGTCTCGCCGCTCGGGCCGATGAAGCTGTCGAAGTCGACCGAGGAGTAGACCAGCTGCGCCTGCGGCGTGAGCGACCAGCCGTCGTGCAGCTGGATCCGCTTGCCGGCTTCCAGCGACAGCGCATAGCCGGTGGCGTTGTTGCCCTTCACGAGCGAGCCGAGCTCATCCGAGCCGAGGTCGCTGTCATACCAGCTGAACTGGCCCTGGCCGTCGACATAGAAGCCGTTCTCGCCATACCAGGTCAGCGTCGCTCCCACGCCATAGCCTTTGCTGGATATGTCGCCATTGCCATTGGGAGAGAAGGTATCGGCCGAGGCCTGGCCGTAGTGCACGTTGATGCCGCCGATCAGCTTGCCGCTGTCGGTCTCGGCAAGAAGCCCGTCGACCCCGGCCTGCAGCTTCCACAGATCGAAATCATACTGGGCATCGGTCGTCGACCGGTCCGATTCGACGTGGCCGTGGGCACCTTCGATGCGCGCCCAGATTGCATTCTGTTCGATCGTGGCCTTGCCGTCGGCATAATAGTCCGCCTGGTCATCGGTCACCATGCACTTGAAGTCTTTTGAAGCATCCTTGCAGAACACGGTATCAGGAACTGGCGCAGGTTCGTTCCAATAGCGATTGCCGACGCGCTGCTGCAGGGTCGGCAACCCGTTCAACTCCAGCAGCACTTGCGGATAGGCCTCATAGGTCGGCGTCGATGACGAGTATGTGGTGCGGAGATACCAATCGCCGTCGATTGGATCGGTAACGCCGTTCTTGAACAGTCGGTATTCGAACGCGCCGGCGATCGCCGGCCCGCCAAGGGTGAAGGTGCCGTTCGAGGCGCCATCGACCTGCACGACCAGGATGCCGTTGCCCACCGTCACCGCGCCGGGACCGCCCGCATTGGCGACAAACAGGCTGGTCGCGCCCGAGGTGTCGCCATTGACGACCAGGAGATCGGACGCGGATCCGTCCGAGCCGAGATAGGTATCGATGAGCAACTGGCCACCCTGGCCGATATAGTTGCCGCCGACAGTGAAGACATCGCCCACCACGCCGTCCTGCGTGGTGATGATGCCGGCATTGGTGACGTCGCCGGTCACCGTATAAACGCCGGCGCCGCCCCCGGTGCCGATGAAGGTCGAGCCGGCATCGATGTCGAGATTGCCGGTCAGCAGCAGCGCGTCCAGGGCCTCGAGATTGCCGCCACCGGTCAGGAACAGGCCTTGGCCCGGATCCGAGCCGACGGTGAGCGCGCCGTCGAGGATGGTCAACTGTCCGCCATCGACGGTGACCGTCTCCCAATTGATGATGTTGGCGCCGTTGGCCGAAACGGTGAGCCCGTCGAGCGTCAGCTTGTCGATCCAGCCATCGACGGTGGCGACGTCGTCGCCACCGTCGAGCACTTGCGAACCGTCATAGTTCGAGGTGGTGACGAGGGCCGTGTCCGACCCGTTCTGGCCATTGAAACCGCCTGTCAACGTCCCGCCCGACCAGTTGAACGTATCGTCGCCATCATTGGCTGACGCAACCGCGTCGTCGCCGTAGATGAAACCAACCTGCGAGCCCCCGGTCAAGTTGTAGACGTCGTCGCCGAGACCGAGGATGGTCTCCCGTCAGGGTGCCCGCCGTGGTGACCACCGTGTTGCCACCGATCTCGTCGACGCCATCCTTGTTGAGGTCGCCATCGCGGATCGCGATTCCGGAGGCGGAACCATCGATGATTGCCGCCGCGCCGACATCGACGGTGCCGCCGCCGGCTGCTATCGTATGGATGCCGGCCGCAACGCCCGAGCCTGACGTCACGGATCCGCCGGTCACGTCCACATCATAGGTGCCGCCGACGCTCTCCACCCAGAGACCATCCGCATTCGCGCCCGTCACCATCACGGTGCCGGCGCTCATCTGCAGCGAAGCCAGGCCAGAACCGGCCGTATAGCTCCCAACGCCTGACGCGGAGGCCCCTGATGTACTGACCGTACCGCCGCCCATGGTCGCAGTGGCTGTCGCCGTACTGGCTGAGTTGCTGATCTGCGCAAGGATGCCATAGCTGAAATCGCCCGTCGTGGTGATGGCTCCGTCGGTCATGGTTGCCACGGCATCGCCAAGCCCATTGGTGAGGCTGTACATGCCCAGGGAACCGATCCCGGTCGTGCCTATCGTCCCACCGCTCATGGTCGCCGAAACCGTCGCGGAACTGGCCGTGTTGCTGATCTGCGCAAGGATGCCATAGCTGGAATCGCCCGTCGTGGTGATGGCACCGTCGGTCATGGTTGCCACGGCATCGCCAAGCCCAGTGGTGAGGCTGTACATGCCCAGGGAAGCGATCCCGGTCGTGCCGATCGTCCCACCGCTCATGGTCGCCGAAACCGTCGCGGAACTGGCCGTGTTGTTGATCTGCGCAAGGATGCCATAGCTGGAATTGCCTGTCGTGGTGATGGCGCCGTCGGTCATGGTTGCCACGGCATCGCCAAGCCCATTGGTGAGGCTGTACATGCCCAAGGAACCGATCCCGGTCGTGCTGATCGTCCCACCGGCCATCGTCGCCGAAGCCGTCGCGGTGCTGGCCGTGTTGTTGATCATGCTCCAAAGAGCCGTTGCGCCCGCGCCCGTGGTCGATATGCTTCCACCGCTAATGAAGGTGTTTACGTCACCGAGGCCAATGGTGCGAGCGAACACGCCAAGACCGCCGTCCCCGGTTGTAGCCACGCTTCCGCCTGTCATGGTGAAGCCGACCGACCCCGATCCGGAAAAGTTGTTCCCATTGATGTCGACGCCATAGGCCTGACCGCCGGCAGTGGAAACGCTTCCACCCGTTATCGTCACCTGGCTGTCACCAGTACCGTTGTTTTGAATGGCGAGGCCTTTGGCGGCAATGGCCGTCGTGGTGATCGTGCCGCCGTCCATCGTGATTGCGGCGTCCGCCGCGCTGCTCGTATTGTTGACGGTGGCGTATGCGCCAAAGCCAAAATTGCCCGTCGTATTGATCGTCCCGGCGGTTATATGTATCTCAGCATCGCCTAGCCCGTCATTCACTGCCCTGAGGCCAAAAGCCTGGGTTTGGGAGGTGGTGATCGCGCCGCCTTCCATAAAGACGCTTGCCGTTCCGATGCCAGCCGGATTGCTGACATAGCTATAGATGCCGTAGGCATCGATCCCGACGGTGTTGATCGTGCCGCCGGTCATGGTCGCTATGGCATCGCCCATTCCGGCGTTTCTGGCAGCAAGGCCATTGCCCTTGAATGCGGCTGTGGATATGGAGCCGCCGTTCAAGGTTGCCAAAGCGTCGCCAGAACTTGTCGAATTGCCCGAAAATGTCGCGTTGCCAACCACCGCGAAGATGCCGTTCTCCTCGCCACCGGACGCGACGTTGGGATTGCCGTAGGAAACACTGATCGCGCCGGCGTCCATCGTGGCGACGGCATCGCCCGCGGTTCCCAGATTATCCACGAAGATACCGTGTTGCCCAACCCCAGTCGCCGTGATGGTGCCGACACTGACGGCTTCCACGGTTATTGTGCTGGTGTTGGAGCCGGACGACAGCAGTCGCACGGCAGGCGTCGCTACAGCCCCCACGACCATCACCGGATTGTTGAGATTCAGGGTCAAGCCGTCGGAATTCGTGTAAGTGATACCGGTTGGATAGGCGGCGCCGGCGCAGTTTAGCGTATCCGCGCCTACGGCTTCGGCACCGCATTCGTCCGCCGCCCAGGCCTGCCCTCCTCCCGACATCCCTTGCGGCAACAGCACCGGAGCGGCCAGCAGCGCCGCACCGATCACCCCCCTGGAGGCCGATGACGAGATGGCTGAGATCAAGCCTCCGAAACTCGGCGCATAACTGGCGACCTCGCCGCCCACCTTGGTCATCCGCCCGCCGCGCAGCACAATATTCTTGCAAATTTGCATTAGGTGATTCCAGTATTGTCTGACAAATGATCTATGCACGACTCATCTAGCTAGGAACAAATACGCGGATATGCTTGTTTATGGGCAAATAAGCGCCGAGGCTGGTGTTAGGCTCCCGCCGTCACCATTTGACCCTGAGGCCGAGGGTCCCGCCGAGCTTGTGGCTGTCGCCAAAGTTGATCGTGCCGTCACCGGCCTGCCCATCAACGTCTGCCAATGGATCGCAAACGATCACGTCGTTGCCGGCTGTCGCGGCCGGCGCGCATGCCGCCAAAGCCTGCCCCTGGCCGGCCAGAAAACCGGGGAGGAGAGCGGGTCACGACCATTGCCGCGCCGAGCGCCATTGTCGAAGCTGAGAGGGACAAGGCCCGCTGGACCCTGCACGAGCCCGCCTTCTGGCTCTCAACCTTCGCAATCCGCCCGCCCCTTGGGCGCATGCTCGCCGATTTTGGAAAAAGAGATCTTCAGCATTGTGGAACCCCCGACTACCCACGGTTGAATCAACCCCGTAGGCACATACAGGTTGAATCACTTGTTTATGGGCAAATCAGCGAGGGCCCTGCGCCGCGTCTTGAGTTCACATGCCTACGCATTGGGCAGCGGATGTATCTAATCTGCCACAGGGGCATCCGAGGTGTGCGCAGCAGGCCCGCGTCGGAGGCCTTTGCCCTGTGATCATCGGACAGCGGGGCGACCCTTCAAGGCCACACTGGGATGGTGGACGATCACCATCCCGGACAGGCTCACCCTTGCGGCTTCACGACATCGACCGGGCTGATGTCGAGCAGATCGAGCGTGCGGCGCAGCAGGCGCACCTCGCTCTCGGCTAGCTGCGAATCCGCCTTGGCTATTTCGGCCATGTGGCGGGCCAATTGCTTGCGCCGCTCGATATCGAGATCGCGGAACAGCGCCACGGCCTGCGAGCCATTGGTCTCGTAGCCGAACTCGTTGAGATATTCGATGACGCTGTCGATGCTGGTTTCCGCAATGCCGAAGGCGTCCCTGCAGATGCGCCGGAAGGCTATCATCTCGCTCTCGCTGACGGAGCCGTCGGCCAGGATCATGCGAAACAGCATCAGAAGTTCCGCCGACAGGACAGGGTCGTCCGCGACCTTGCGAACGCCCGGATCGCCGTCGAAGATGGATCGTATCTGGTCCAGCAATGCGAACGCCATCAGAGATGCCCCTTCCGATTCTTCTGCAATAGAGGTAGCGCGGAATCGGCCTTGCGCAAACCGGGCTGTCGTGGTCGAACCCGTCCAACCCTCCTGACAGCTGAATGCCCCATCGATCCGATGTTCGACCTCGCCACGCAGACCGTCGTCATGCTCGCCCTCGCCGCGTTTGCAGCGGGTTTTGTCGACTCGATCGCGGGCGGTGGCGGGCTGATCACCGTGCCGGCGCTGCTGCTTGCAGGTTTCACGCCGGTCCAGGCGCTCGCCACCAACAAATTGCAAGGCATGTTCGGCTCGGGCTCGGCGACCATCCACTATGCGTCCAAGGGCCATGTCGACCTGCGCCGGCAATTGCCGTCGGCGCTTCTGGCCGTTATCGGCAGTGCCATCGGCGCCTTGCTGGCGACGATCGTGCCGGGTGACGTTCTGCGCGCGGTCCTGCCCATCGTGCTGATCGCCATCGCGCTCTACTTCGCGTTCAAGCCCAACATGAACGATGTCGATCGCGCCGAGCGCCTGTCGCCATTCCTGTTCGGGCTGACCCTGGTGCCTGCCATCGGCTTCTACGATGGATTGTTCGGGCCAGGCGCCGGTTCCTTCTACATGCTGGCCTTCGTCGCACTTGCCGGCTACGGCGTGCTCAAGGCGACGGCGCACACCAAGCTGCTCAACTTCGCTTCCAACATCGGCGGCTTCGTCGTCTTCGCGGCCTTCGGCGTCGTCTACTGGAAGATCGGCCTGATGATGGGGGTTGCCCAATTCCTCGGCGCCCGCGTCGGCGCCGGCCTCGCCATGCGCATCGGCGCAAAACTGATCAAGCCGCTGCTGGTGGTCGTCTGCCTGGCGCTGGCGGTGAAGCTCCTGGCCGACCCGGCGAACCCGTTGCGAGCCCTGATTGGTGTGTGATCACACGCCTGATAGAATGCGGCTGTCGAATCATGTTGGAGGAGCCAAATATGAACCTTAGCGCGCCTACCCAGATCGTTTTTATCATCTCCGTAGTTATCGCCATCATCGGCATTCTTGCCGCGCTTGGCATTCTTGCGTTCATTCCAATCGCATCGGTGTGGATCGTTGTTGTTGCCTTCATCGTGCTAGCCGGCGGCTGCTTGTTGCGCGGCGCCTGACACGTATCCCTTGAAGTGGGGACCATGAGCGCCCGGTCAAAGGCCGGGCGCTTTTGATTCTGGTGAAGGGGTTTGATAGACCTACTGGCCGAAGGCGTGCCTCGGCGATTGGCGGAAACGTCCATCACTTCGTCATCCACGGGCGGAGCAAGGAGCGTTAGCGACGCGGCGCAGACCCGCGGATCCATGCCGCGACCTTGGCCAAGGAGTGCAGCGGAGCAGAATTCCGCACTGAAGCAGCGCTTCGAAGTAACGGCATGGATCCTATGGTCCGCGCCGCGTCGCTTCGCTCCTTGCTCCGCCATAGGATGACGAAGCGATTTCTGCTGATCGCGCCGCGAAATTAGCAAGTTAACCCGCGAAAGGCGTCGTTGTGGCAGCCGCGAGTTCATCTGCCGCGACCCGGAGGACATGTCTGGTCGTTCGGCACCTACTGGCCGAAGGCGTGCCTCGGCGATTGGCGGAAACGTCCATCACTTCGTCATCCACGGGTCCGCGCCGCGTCGCTTCGCTCCTTGCTCCGCCATAGGATGACGAAGCGATTCCTGCTGATCGCGCCGCGAAATTACCTGGCCAGCGCAAAAATCGCGTCGCAGTCGAGGTGGGTCTCCAACTCGGCCGCGACCTCGTCCAGCGCCCGCTCGACTTCGGCCCGGTAGTCGATGCCGCCGCCCCTGACACCGAGGCTTTCGAGGAATTTGCCGCGAAAGGCGTCGGCGCCAAACAGCCCATGCATGTAAGTGCCCCACACCTTGCCATCGGCTGATACAGCACCGTCATCGGCGCCATTGATGATCGCCGATGGCCGCAGCCTATCCGGTCCGGTGGTGCGGCCGAGATGGATCTCGTAACCTTCGAGCGGCAAGTCGAATTGAACCGAGCGGGCGCCGACATTGCGTACCGTCTTCTCCGGTTCCATCACCGTTTCGATGTCGAGCAGGCCGAGCCCTTCGGCTTCGGTGACGCTGCCCTCGATCCCATCGGGGTCGCGCACGACGCGGCCAAGCATCTGGAAGCCGCCGCAAATGCCGACGACATGGCCGCCGCGTTTGCGGTGGGCCAGCAGATCGCGGTCCCAGCCGTTCTCGCGGAACTTCAGGAGGTCGCCGATGGTCGACTTGGAGCCCGGAATGACCACCAGTCCGGCATCGGCCGGCAGCGGTCTTCCGGGCGGCACGAACACCACTTCTACCTGCGGCTCGGCCTTGAGCGGGTCGAGATCGTCGAAATTGGCGATGCGGCCAAGCATCGGCACCGCCACCTTCAGCGCCCGCGCCTCGCCGGAAGCAAGCCGCTCCAGCACGACGGAATCCTCAGAGGGCAGCCGCGCCGCCGCTTTCAGCCATGGCACGACGCCAAAACAGCGCCAGCCGGTGAATCGTTCGATCGACTTCAGCCCGTCATCGAACAGCGAGACGTCGCCGCGGAACTTGTTGATGAGATAGCCGACGATCACGCGCCGGTCCTCTTCCGGCAGGATCAGATGGGTGCCGGCGACCGAGGCGATGACGCCGCCGCGATCGATATCGCCGACCAGCACCACCGGCACGTCGGCACGCGTGGCGAAGCCCATATTGGCGATGTCGCGGCTTCTGAGATTGATCTCAGCTGGCGAGCCGGCGCCCTCGACGATGACCAGATCGGCGCCCTCGCCGACCTTGCCCCAGGAGTCCAGCACGGCGTCCATCAGTTGGCCCTTGAGCTCCTGGTAGTCGCGCGCCCGCGCCTCGCCGAAAACCTTGCCCTGCACGATGACCTGCGCGCCGACATCCGTCTGCGGCTTGAGCAGCACCGGATTCATGTGGACCGATGGCGCGACGCCGCAAGCGATTGCCTGCAGCCATTGCGCACGGCCGATCTCACCGCCGCCATGGTTGTTGTCGCCCGCCATATTGGCGACGGCGGCATTGTTCGACATGTTCTGCGGCTTGAACGGCCGCACCTTCAGCCCGCGGTTCCTGGCGGCGCGGCAGAGACCGGCGACCAGCACCGTCTTGCCGACATCCGAACCCGTACCTTGCAGCATGATGGCTTTGGCCATGGCTCAGCCCCTGCCCTGCGCCATGGTTGCGGCGATATCGGATTTCTGCGCCAGCGGCCCGCCACGCCAGATATAGAGCGCCAGCAGCGGCTCGTTGGCCGTGCGCATGGCGTGATTGACGTTCGAGGCATGATGCACGACCTCGCCGGCCCCGCGCTTGCGAAAATCGCCCTCACCCATCCGCCATTCCGTCCCGCCGGTCAAAGGAATGTAGATCTCCTCGGCGACATGATGATGATCGGGATAGACGATTTCGGGCCCGAGGATCAGCAGGCCGGCGGCGACTTCGTCGTTGGCAAAATGGCCGCGCGTGCCGAACACTTCCAGCCAGCCGTAATTGTCGAGGAATGCCTTGCCGAAATCCGCCTCGCCATAGGTCTGTCCCCAGCGGAAATCGTTGCGCTGTTTCGCCAGCAGTTGCACCAGCGGCTTGGCTTGCGCCGGCGCCAATTCCGCTGCGCGATCGAGGTGATGCAGGCAGCCGAGCGGATGCGGCTCGAGCACGCGGGCCGGCATGTCCCAATCGATGCGCGCCACGGCGTCGCGCACCAGGGCATCGTCCACGGAAGCGAGATAGGCGTGGAACCGTCCCAACAGTTCATCGAATTTTGTCGTCACATCTCGCTCCGGACAAGCATTGATACACAACCGCTCCGCGGAGGGTCGGGTTGCGCGGCGGCATCATTGGTCTAGATTGGTGCGCGCGCAAAGCCAAAAACGACAGGCCAGCAGGTCGGAGACATCAGGGAGCACGCCATGGACGCCGCGGTCGATGCGAGCACCAGCCAGTTCGAACTCAACGAGGAGCAGCGCGCCATCCAGGAGATGGCGCAGGCCTTCGCCGCCGACCGCGTCGCGCCGAACGCGCTGGAATGGGATCGCAGCAAGCACTTCCCCGCCGATGTGATCCGCGAGACCGGGCCGCTCGGCCTCGGCGGCATCTATATCAAAGAAGATGTCGGCGGCTCGGCGCTCGGCCGGCTCGACGCCGTGCTGATCTTCGAGGCGCTGTCGCATGCCGACCCGGCCTTTTCGTCGTTCATTTCGATCCACAACATGGTGGCATCGATGATCGACCGTTTCGGCAATGACGAGCAGCGCCGGCGCTTCCTGCCCAAGCTGACCTCGATGGAATGGCTGGCGAGCTATTGCCTGACCGAACCGGGCTCCGGCTCCGATGCCGCGGCGCTGAAGACGCGCGCGGTAAAGAGCGGCGGCGACTATGTGCTCAACGGCACCAAGCAGTTCATCTCGGGCGCCGGCGACAGCGATGTCTACGCCGTCATGGTACGCACCGGCGCCGAAGGTCCGAAAGGCATTTCCACCATCGTCGTGCCCAGGGATGCGCCCGGCCTCTCCTTTGGCGCCAACGAGCACAAGATGGGCTGGCACATGCAGTCGACCCGCCAGGTCATCTTCGAGGATTGCAAGGTGCCGGCGGAAAACCTTTTGTCGGGCGAAGGCGCCGGCTTCGGCATCGCCATGGCCGGGCTGGACGGCGGCCGGCTGAACATCGCCGCCTGCTCGCTGGGCGGCGCGCAATCGGCGCTCGACAAGGCGCTGTCCTACACCGCCGAGCGCAAGGCCTTCGGTTCGAAGATCAACCAGTTCCAGGCTTTGCAGTTCAAGCTGGCCGACATGGAAACCGAATTGCAGGCGGCGCGCATGTTTCTCTATGCCGCCGCCTCGAAACTCGACCGCAAGGCGCCGGATGCCGGAAAATGGTCGGCGATGGCCAAGCGTTTCGTCACCGACACCGGCTTCGCCGTCGCCAACGATGCGCTGCAGCTGCTCGGCGGCTATGGCTACCTGCACGACTACGGCATCGAGAAGCTGGTGCGGGACCTGCGCGTCCACCAGATCCTCGAAGGCACCAACGAGATCATGCGCGTCATCATCGCGCGGGCGTTGATCGGAAGGCAGTAGGCAGTAGGCAGTATGCGAGAGATGACCGGCAAGATCGAGTCGTACAAGGATCTTATTGTTTGGCAGCAGGCGATGGATCTTGCTGTCGCCGCCTATTCGTTGACCAAGGCATGGCCAAAGGAGGAATTGTATGGGTCGACCAGCCAAATCCGCCGTTCAGCGACCTCTATCCCTGCAAACATCGCCGAAGGCTATGGCCGAGACAACAGAGGCTCTTATCAGCAGTTTCTCCGGATCGCCCAAGGCTCACTGAAGGAGTTCAAGACACACCTCCAGATCGCCGAACGCATTGGCCTTGCCATGCATGATCAAGCTGGTCGCTTGCCGATATCGACCGAAGGCATCGGCAAGATGCTTCGCCAGCTCATTCTCAGACTTACGCCAGAATAGACCGCCTACCGCCTACCGCCTAATCCCAATCCCGGAGCACCACCATGACCACCATCGCCTTCATCGGCCTCGGCAATATGGGCAATCCGATGGCCGCCAATCTGGTCAAGGCCGGGCATCAAGTGCACGGCTTCGATCTGGTGCCTGAAAATTTGACGATCGCGCGCGATCACGGCGTGACAATCATGGCCAATGCGCCAGCCGCCGTGAAGAACGCCGACGTGGTGATCACCATGCTGCCGGCCGGCAAGCATGTGCTGTCGGTCTATGGGGACATTGCGCTCAAGGCCAAAAAAGGCGCGCTGTTCATCGATTCCTCGACCATCGACGTCGAATCGGCGCGCAAGGCGCATACCATCGCAGCAAAACACGGCCTGCTGTCGATCGATGCGCCGGTTTCGGGCGGCACCGGCGGTGCGGCGGCCGGCTCGCTGACCTTCATGGCCGGAGGGTCCGACGATGCCTTCGCCGCCGCCGAGCCGATCCTGAAGCCGATGGCCGGTCGCATCGTCCATTGCGGCGGCGACGGCGCCGGACAAGCGGCCAAGATCTGCAACAACATGATCCTCGGCATTTCGATGATCGGCGTCGCCGAAGCCTTCGTGCTGGCCGAAAAGCTCGGCCTGTCGCATCAGGCGCTGTTCGACGTCGCGTCCACCTCTTCGGGCCAATGCTGGTCGCTGACCACTTACTGTCCGGTGCCCGGTCCGGTGCCGACCTCCCCCGCCAACCGCGACTACAAGCCGGGGTTTGCCGCCGCCCTGATGCTGAAGGACCTGAAGCTCGCACAGGAAGCCGCTCAGGATTCCGGCGCGGTGACCCCGTTGGGCGCCGAGGCGGCGCAGCTCTACGCGCTGTTCAACGCCCAAGGGCATGCAGGCGATGATTTCTCCGGGATCATAAATTTTCTGCGCGGTGCCAATCCGTAAGGCGTCGAATGCAGGGCGAGAATCCGGGGTAACGGGTTCGACGCGTTGAAAGCAACAAACGAAAAACCCGCCTGTGCGGCGGGCCGTCGGCGCAAATCTGAACCATGGATAAATATCTACCATAGCTGCACTCACCCTGTCAAGAAAAAATTCCTATCATGAAAGGCTGCCGGCATCGCCGGTTTTGGCCGTCGCCAGGCCTTTTCCAACGTGCGTTCGGCACCCCTGGCGTCGAATGTGGGTTTTTTCGCGCATTTCGAGAGGAAACCCGCCAAATTTAGGTTTGCTTAAGCTCTCGATAACCCCGCGGTAACGATGTCCCTATAAAACGGATGACGAGGCGGACATATCGCATCCGCCCGGCGCTCCGGATCAGGTCTCGCGTACCGGAGCCCGTAAGTTTCGCCAAGTGTTTGCGTAGCGAAGCGCCATGCGTATCTGGCAAAGCCGCGTTCCCGATGGAGCGCGGTTTTTGCATTTCAGCCATTTCGTCGCCGGCCGACTTCTATATTCCGATCGCCGCGCTGGGGATCTGAACATGGTCTTCGTTGATGAGTACGATCGGCGCATCGACCCCATCCACCTTGAGGACGAGCAGGCGCAGGCTCCAGGTCCCAGCCGTCCGGGTCGCGGTCGCGAACGCGGTGCCCTTGCCAGTGGCGCCATGGACCGGAATGCTGAACTGCGCGTCGCCGGCACCGTTCGCGTCGACGTTGAGATGGCCGCCAACCCAGAACCTGTCGGTCACGTCGTGACCGATAGCCGCTTTCACGCGATCATCGCCGCGCAGCCTGTCCATGGTCATGTGGTAGGCGTCGCTGCCTTTCAGCACGTAGGGAATGCTGCCGACCATCGCCGCGCAGCCGCCGATCCCGACCATCCACACGATCAGTCCGGCGATCGCCCAATTGCGCTGTGTCTTGCGGAACTGCTCGGCGTCGCGCCAGGCGCGATTCCGCCACGCCCAGCGGCTGCCGCGCGCGCCAAGCACGATGATCATGATGATGTTGACGAACGGGACCAGCGCCAGCAGCGCGATAAAGGTGCTGTTGCCGATGCCCCAGATCCAGTTCAGGAAAAAGGCACCCCAGTTCCAGCGGTCGAGCTCGGCCGGAATTTCTGCTGGCTGGTTGAGCGGTTGTCCTGCCATGTTATCCCCCTCGGCAAACTGCCTTGGCGGGTTGTAGCCGATAGCGCCGACGACCGGAACCCTCGCTCCGCCACGGACAGATACAGGAGACGTGAACGGCCGGGCGCCCCGATCACGGAACGCCCGGCCATAATGCTCACCGTTTGCGAAGATCCGCTTGCGCCAGGTCCAGCGCCTTGCCGATGCGCTCGCAAGCCATGTCGATCGTGTCGCGGGCCCAGATCAGCGGCGGCGACAGGATCATCGTGTCGCCGGTGGCGCGCAGCATCATGCCGTTGGCGATCGCGTGGTCGCGCACGCTCACCGCCGCACTGCCCGCCGGCAGGAACCGCTCCTTGGTCGCCTTGTCCTTGACGATCTCGATCGCGCCCATCAGGCCGATCGAACGCACCTCGCCGACCAGCTCGTGCCCGGCGATGCGCTCCTGCAAGGCTTTTGCGAAATAAGGACCGGTGTCGTTCCTGACACGATCGACCAGCCCTTCCCGCTCGATGATCTCCAGGTTCTTCAACGCCACTGCACAGGCCACCGGGTGGCCGGAATAGGTGTAGCCGTGATTGAACTCGCCACCCTTTTCGATCAGCGTCGAGGCGATGCGGTCGCCGACCAGCAATGCCGATAATGGCTGGTAGCCCGAGGTCAGCGCCTTGGCCGTGGTGATGGTGTCGGGCTCGATGCCGAGCGTTTGCGCTGCAAACCATTCGCCGGTGCGGCCGTAGCCGGTAATAACCTCGTCCAGCATCAGCAGAACATCGTATTTGCGGCAGATGCGCTGCACTTCCGGCCAATAGCTGACTGGCGGTATCTTCACGCCGCCCGCTCCCATCACCGGCTCGCCGATGAAGGCCGCGACCCTGTCGGCGCCGGCTTCGAGGATGGCGTCCTCGACCGCCTTGGCCGCGCGCAAGCCGAAATCGTGATCGCTCTCGCCAGGCAGCGCCAGCTCATAGGCATAGGGCATCATCACATGGACGATGTTGGGCACCGCCCCGTTGAGCTGCTTGTGCATGGCATCCATGCCGCCGAGCGAGGTGCCGGCGACGGTCGAGCCGTGATATGCCATCTTGCGGGAGATGATGCGGTTCTTCTCCGGCTTGCCCTCCAGCACCCAGTAATGGCGAACCAGACGCAGCGCCGTGTCGTTGGCCTCCGACCCGGAGGAGCCGTAAAACACCCGATTGATGTGCTTCGGTGCGATCTCCGCCAGCTTTTTGGACAACAGCACCGGTGTCGGCGTCGAGCATTTGAAGAAGGAATTGTAGTAGGGCAGCTCCTTCATCTGGGCATAGGCGGCCTCGGCCAGTTCGTCGCGGCCATAGCCGACGTTGACGCACCACAGCCCGGCCATGCCGTCGAGGATTTCGGTCCCTTCGGAATCGTAGATGAACGGCCCATTGGCATGGGTGATGATGCGCGAACCCGCCTCGCGCAGTTCCTTGTGGTCGGTGAAGGGATGCAGATGATGCGCGGCGTCGATCTGCTGAAGCTGCTTCAGCGAATAATTCTGGTAGGTCATGGATTTGATCTTTCCTCTGGATTCTGTCCGGCTGCGCCGGGGCGAATGCGTCAGAGGAAGGCGGGCGGCGAATAGCCGATGCGAGCGCACAGCCGCAAAAGCTCGGCGCGCAACGTGCGCGGTGACGGTGTCACCGCGACCCGCAATGCACTGATCTCGAATGCGCCAGCCAACATCCCCGCGAGAGCCATGGCTGGCACCTTAGAGCAAAGGACGGTCGAGGTGAACCACCCTTTGCTAGGCTGCCTTGTGGAACGCATTCAAGCCTTGGCGCCGAGCGCCCGTTGCAGGAACACATATTTCATCGCCGCCTGCGCCGCCTGCGGCCGGCGGTCGCCACGGCCGCCATGTCCGCCTTCGGTCTCCTCGAAGAACAGCGTGTTGGCGTGGCCGGCCGCCTGCAGGCGGGCCGCCATCTTGCGCGCATGGCCGGGATGGACCCGGTCGTCGGCGGTCGAGGTGGTCAGCAGCACCGGCGGATAGGCGTGGCCGGCCGCGACATGCTGGTAGGGCGAGTAGGCGGAAAGCCATTTGGCGTCTTCCGGTTTCGAGGGATCGCCATATTCGGCCATCCAGGAGGCGCCGGGCGGCAATTCGGTATAGCGCAGCATGTCGAGCAGCGGCACCTCGATGATCACGGCGCCGAAAAGATCCGGGTTCTGCGTCAGGGAAACACCGGTCAGCAAGCCGCCATTCGAACCACCCTGGATGCCGAGCGAAGCGGCCGTGGCGATGCCGCGTTCGACGACGTCCTGTGCCACCGCTGCAAAATCGTCGAAGCCGTTCTGGCGGTTGCCCTTGAGCGCCGCCTGATGCCAGGCTGGGCCGAACTCGCCGCCGCCGCGGATGCAGGCCTGCACATAGGCGTTGCCCTTCTCCAGCCACAGCCTGCCGCGCACGCCGGCATAGCCGGGCAGCAACGGCACTTCGAAGCCGCCATAGCCGTAAAGCAGCGTCGGCACCGGACCTTTCTGGTCGCGCCGCCGGACGACGAAATAAGGGATCATCGTGCCGTCCCTCGAGCGCGCCTCGAACTGTTCCGAAATCAGCGGCGACGCATCGAAGCGGGCCGGCTGCGATTTCACGGTGGCAAGCGTCTCGCCATTGTCGTCAGACCAGATGATCGAGCTCGGCGTCAGGAAATCGGTGAACGAGAAGGAGACGCTGGAGCCGAAATGCTCGGCATGGCTGATGCCGACATTGCCGTTTTCAGGCAGTGCGACAGGTTTCAGCGACCAGCCGTCCTGGTTGCGCTCGCAGACCACGACCTTGCCGCGCACATTGTCCATCAGATTGATGAACAGCCGGTCCTGCGTTCTGGCGAGCCCGGCGATGGAGACGCGATGCGCCGGCGCGAACAGGGTCTCGATCGCCCCCAGCGCCCCTGTTTCGATCCATTGTGCGAAATCGAACGAGTAAAGCCCGTCCGGTTGGCACGCCGTGCCGTCTGGCGCCGTCCACGGCGTGCGCACCCCGAACACCATCTGGTCCTTGAAAAGTGCCGTATTGGTGACGTCGTCGGGCAAAGGAATGCACCTGTTTTCACCCGACGGGAGATGCAGGAAACTGTGCGATGCGAAGAAGTCGAGCGTTCGCGCCAGAAACACATGGCGCTTCCCGCCGTCGAACTCGACGCCGGCCCCCACGGCCAGGTCCTCTTTCTGCGCCTCGAAGATCAGTGTCGCGTCTTCCAGCCTGGTGCCACGCTTCCACAATCTGATCACGCGCGGATACCCGGACTCCGTCTTGTCGGTCTCCTCAAAGGCAGCCGAGACGATGACCGTGTCCTCGTCCAGCCAGCAAAAGCCCGACTTCGAAGCCGGCGCGCGAAATCCGCCCTCCACGAATGACTTGGTGGCGATGTCGAACTCACGCATTTCGCTGGCATCGCCGCCGTCCGGCGACATCGAGAGCAGGCTGAGATTGAAGTCGGGATAAAGCCGGCTGGCGCCGCTGAACACCCATTTGATCCCCTCCTTCGCCGCAAGCTGGTCGAAGTCGATGATCGTCTCCCAATCGGGCTTCTCGGTCTTGTAGGAAGCAACCGTCGCGCGGCGCCAGAGGCCGAGCGCATTGGTCTTGTCCTGCCAGAAATTATAGACGTCGCCATTGAGCGCGGCCCCGACCGCGATGTTGTCTTCGGCCGTCATCAGGTCGAGCGCGGTCTGAAACGACGTTTGATAGGACGGATCGCCCTGCAGTTCGCCAATCGTGATCTCGTTCTGGCCATGCACCCAGTCGAGCGACTGCTGGGACGTCCTGTCTTCCAGCCAGAGGAACGGGTCTTCCGTGTTGGGTTCCGGCTTCGTGCTGGGCTTGGTCATGAATACTCCGATAGGCAGGGTTCGGGACGCAACATCGACATGCCGGGTCCGATATTCAATAGCCGCGGCATCTCAGCCAAGGATTCAGGCTTTCCCGCGACCGGCGACGCTCGCGATCGCCAGCGCGAGGCACAGCAGGCCAAGCGTGATCGGCAGCCCGCCGGCGCCCAGCACATCCATGGCGCTCCCCGTCACAGGCGGTACGGAAATGCCGCCGACGCCCCACATCAAGGAGAATGCGGCATTGCCGGCAACCAATTTCGAGCCGGTGAAGCGCTCGCCGAGCTCGATGATCGACATCGTATAAATGCCGTAGGAAACCGCGCCCCAGACGAAGATCATCGGCCAGATCAGCGGCGTTTCGATCAAAAACGGCAGCAGCACGCATCCGAGCACCGTGATGGCCGTACAGATCAGCCGCACCAGCCGCGCCGTCACCCTTTCCGCCAGCAGACCGAGCGGCACCTGCATGGCGATGTTGCCGGCGATCATGATCGAGAGCAGCGCCGACATGCGGACCTCGGTGAGGCCGTAATGCGTGCCGTAGACAGGCAACAGCGCCAGCGCCGCCTGTTCGAAGCCGGCGGCGACGATAACGGAAAACAGGAGCAGCCAGGCCAGCGGCACGAAACCCAGGACGGAAACCCGGTTATCGGCCTCGTCCACCTTCGGCAGGCGCGGCAACACTGAAGCGAGACAGATGCCGCACAGCACGAAAGCGGAAATGCCGACCAGGAATGGCGGCCAGCCTTCCGTGCCGACGGCAAGCAGGCAAAGCGGCCCAGCGGCGAAACCGGCCGAGATGATGGTCGAATAGACGCCCATGATGCGGCCGCGGCGAGCCGGCGGCGCCAATGCGATCACCCAGATCTCGCTCAGCACATAAAGCGGATTGGTCACCACGCCGATCAGGAAGCGCAGCGGAAACCACAGATAGACATTCTGCGTCCAGCCGATCAGCGCCAGCACGAGCGCCGAAAGCGCGGCACAGGTGAGCGCCGTACGCCCTGCCCCGAACCGTCGCGCCAGCGCCGGGATCAGCGGCGACGACAGGATGAAGCCGACAGGCGTCATTGCCGCCGACAGGCCGATCATCGCCGGCGAGACGCCCTGGCGCTGAAGGATGAAGCTCAGCATCGGATAGGACAGCCCTTGCGCGATGGCGAACACCGAGACGGTCGCGATCACGCCGGTGATCGCCGCCCACTGCATTCCCTCGCCAATCTCCGAATCCGCCGAGGCCATCATCCTACCTTTGCTGCGCGGCAAGTCCCGGACGACCTGCCTTGTTTCCGCATCAGCGAGCTCAGCCCTTGCGCCGCGCCTAACATGGCAAGTACCGGCCATCGGGGCCCACAAGGCTCGTTGGCTACCGTTTCAAGCCGCACAAAGGAAGGGCCGCCCACGGGAATCCGCTTGCGCCAACCGGATGGTTGATCAAGGCGATATCTCGGCATGCCACTGCCGTCCGGGCATGTCGCTTCCCTCGCTCTAGTGGTCGCCGCCTCCGCAATGGCCGGCTGGCCGGCGGTCCATTATGCCGCCCGCTATCGCATCCTACGAGGACCATCATGACCGCCGCCCTACAACCCTTGGAACCGGCATTGGCCACCGATCGTGCCCGCCGCGGCGGGCGCGCCGGAAAGCGCGCCGGCGGCTCGGCTGCGTTCGAGCAGCCGGCTTTCCGCCAGCTGAAAAACCCGCTCGCGCCGACCAGGCTGGTTTCGGACGACGAGCTGGAATCGATCCACCTCGCCTCCTTGCGCGTGCTGAGGGAAATCGGCGTCGACGTTCTGCATGACGAGGCCCGCCGCATCATGAAGGCCCACGGCGCCGACGTGCGCGACGGCAGCGAGCGGGTGCGCTTCGACAGCGACATGATCCTCGAACTGGTGTCGCACTGCCCGTCGGAATTCACCATCCATGCCCGCAACCCCGCGCATAATGTGCGCTTTGGCGGCAACAACGTGATCCTTTCGATGATGGCGTCGGCGCCCAATTGTTCCGACATCGATCGCGGCCGCCGGCCCGGCAACCAGCAGGACTACCGCAACTTCCTCAAGCTCGCGCAGATGCACAACATTCTGAACTGCACCGGCGGCTATCCGGTCGAGCCGATCGACATTCATCCGTCGGTCCGCCACCTCGAATGCATCCGCGATCTCGCCACGCTGACCGACAAGGTGTTCCACATCTATTCGCTCGGCAGGGAACGCAATGTCGACGGCATCGAGATCACCCGCATCGCGCGTGGCATCAGCCATGAGCAGTTGCTGGAAGAGCCGTCGGTGTTCACGATCATCAATACCAATTCACCGCTCAAGCTCGACGTGCCGATGATGGAAGGCATCATCCAGATGTCGAGCAAGGGCCAGGTCGTCATCGTCACGCCGTTCACCCTTTCGGGCGCCATGGCGCCGGTCACGATCGCCGGTGCGCTGGTGCAGCAGAATGCCGAGGCGCTGTCCGGCATGGCCTTTGCCCAGATGGTGCGCAAGGGCGCGCCTGTCGGCTATGGCGGCTTCACCTCCAATGTCGACATGAAGTCCGGCGCGCCGGCCTTCGGCACGCCGGAATACATGAAGGCGCAGCTCGTCGGCGGTCAGCTTGCCCGCCGCTACAACATCCCCTACCGCACCTCCAACACCTGCGCTGCCAACACAGTCGACGCGCAGGCGGCCTATGAGAGCGTGTTCTCGCTGTGGGGCGCCATTCAGGGCGGCGGCAATCTGATGATGCATGGGGCCGGCTGGCTCGAGGGCGGCCTGCGCTGCTCCTATGAGAAGACAATCCTCGACATCGATCTGCTGCAGATGGTGGCGGAATTCCTGACCCCGCTCGACCTTTCCCAGGAGGCGCTCGGCTTCGACGCCATCCAGTCGGTCGGACCTGGCGGCCATTTCTTCGGCACCCAGCACACGCAGGACCGCTACAAGACCGCCTTCTACGCACCGATCCTCTCCGACTGGCGCAATTTCGAGACGTGGGCGGAAGCCGGCTCGCCGACGGCGCTCGAAAAGGCCAACAAGGTGTGGAAGGAGCGGCTGGCCTCCTATGAGGAGCCCTACATGGACCCGGCCATCCGCGAGGAGCTCAACGCCTTCGTCGAAAAGCGCCGCTCCGAAGGCGGCGCGCCGACCGACTTTTGATCGGCTATTTGATGAGCGGTCGACCCCCCCTACGTCGAGCTGCGCTCGACACCTCTCCCCCGATCGACGGGGGAGAGGAAAGACGCGAGCTTGGCAAGGCTGGCGCCTTTCCTCTCCCTCCGGAGGGGGGAGAGGTGGCGCCGCGAAGCGGCGACGGAGTGGGGGAAGCCGCTCCCAAGACGCGCAGCCGCCGAAAATCAGGCACAACCCAGCGCGCCAGAAAACTTAGGCAAGCAGGCAACCAGGCGGAAGCATTGCTGTGGCTTGAGCTAAAGACGCGCAAGCTTGGCGGCTATCGCTTTACCCGCCAGTTCTCTATCGGACCATACTACGCTGACTTCTGTTGCCGCGAAAAATGGCTGGTTGTCGAGCTCGACGGCTCACAACACGCCGACAGTTCCTATGACCGCCGCCGCGACGATTTCATGCGCGCCCAAGGCTATTCGATCCTGCGTGTCTGGAGCCATGACGTCCTGGAACATCGTACTCCCGTCTGTGACACCATCCTTGCCGCGCTTGATGGCAGGCTGGCCGAAGACGTCGCTGCCTCCGATCTCCGCTTTGTCTTCGCGCCCCGCTCACCCGATTCAGTTTCTCTAAAAACGGACCTATCTTGATGAAATCTCACGTAAAAGCGGTTGTCATTGGCGGCGGCGTCGTCGGCTGCTCGGTGCTCTATCACCTGGCCAAGGCCGGCTGGACCGACATCATGCTGATCGAGCGCTCGGAGCTCACCTCCGGCTCGTCATGGCATGCGGCGGGCGGCTTCCACACGCTGAACGGCGATCCCAACGTTGCCAAGCTGCAAGCCTATACGGTGCAGCTCTACAAGGAGATCGAGGAAATATCGGGCCAGTCCTGCTCGCTGCACCTGACCGGCGGCGTGATGCTGGCCGATACGCCCGAGCGCATGGATTTCCTGCGGCTGGCCCACGCCAAGGGCCGCTATCTCGGCATGGACACCGAGCTGATTACGCCATCCGAGGCCAAGGCGATGTTCCCGCTGATGGACGAGACCAACTTCGTCGGCGCCATGTGGGATCCGGTCGAAGGCCATCTCGATCCGTCGGGCACCACCATCGCCTACTCCAAGGCGGCGAAGAAGCTCGGCGCCGAGATCGTGCTGCGCAACCGCGTCGTCGAGCTGACGCAAGAGGTCGACGGCACCTGGAACGTCGTCACCGAACAGGGCACGGTTCATGCCGAGCATGTCGTCAACTGCGGCGGCCTGTGGGCACGCGAGATCGGCCGCATGGTCGGCGTCGAGCTGCCGGTCCTGGCCATGGAGCACATGTATCTCTTGACCGAGCCGATGTCCGAGGTCGAGGAGTTCAACAAGTCGACCGGCCGCGAGATGATCGGCGTGCTCGACTTCAAAGGCGAGATCTACACCCGCCAGGAGCGCAACGGCATCCTGCTCGGTACCTATGAGAAAGCCTGCAAGCCGTGGTCGCCGGTCAACACGCCCTGGGATTTCGGCCACGAATTGCTGCAGCCCGACATCGACCGCATCGCGCCGTCGCTGGAAATCGGCTTCAAGCATTTCCCCGGCATCGAAAAGGCCGGCATCAAGCAGATCATCAACGGCCCCTTCACCTTCGCGCTTGACGGCAACCCGCTGGTCGGCCCGGTGCAGGGCCTGACCAATTTCTGGTGCGCATGCGCCGTCATGGCCGGCTTCAGCCAGGGTGGCGGCGTCGGCCTTGCCCTGTCCAACTGGATGGTCCATGGCGACCCCGGTTTCGATGTCTGGGGCATGGATGTCACCCGCTTCGGCGAATGGGCCGGCCTGCGCTACACCAACGCCAAGGTACGCGAAAACTATTCGCGCCGCTTCTCCATCCGCTTCCCCAATGAGGAATTGCCGGCGGCGCGCCCGGCGCAGACGACACCGCTCTACGACACGATGCTGGCCAACAACGCCGTCATGGGCGACAGCTGGGGTCTCGAAACGCCGCTCTGGTTCGCGCCGAAGGGCAAGGAGCCCAAGGACATCGTTTCCTTCCACCGCTCCAACGATTTTGGACAGATCGGCGAGGAAGTGCGCGCCACGCGCGAACGCGTGGGCGTGACCGAGATCGCCAACTTCGCCAAATACGAGGTTTCGGGGCCGGCAGCGGAAGATTTCCTCAACCGGCTGATGACCAACCGCATGCCGAAGACAGGCCGCATCGTGCTGACCCCGATGCTCAACGAATTCGGCAAGCTGATCGGCGACTTCACCATCGCCAAGGCAGCCGAGGACCGCTTCATGATCTGGGGCTCTTCCGCCGCGCAGAAATACCACATGCGCTGGTTCGAAAAGCATTTGCCGAAGGACGGTTCGGTCCGCATCCACCGTTTCGACCAGACATTGGTGGGTCTGTCGATCGCCGGGCCGAAATCCCGCGATCTCTTGCAAAAACTTGTCGACGTCGACATCTCGACCAAGGCTTTCCGCTTCATGGATTTCCGCGAGATGGCGGTCGGCGGCGCGCCTTGCCTTGTCAACCGCATCACTTATACCGGCGACCTCGGCTACGAGATCTGGATGCCGCCAGCCTACGAGCGCCTGGTCTACAAGGCCATCAAGGATGCCGGTGAGGAGTTCGGCCTCGTCGATTTCGGCATGCGCGCTCTGCTGTCGATGCGCCTCGAAAAGAATTTCCCGACCTGGTTCCGCGAGTTGCGGCCGATCTACGGCCCGTTCGAAGGCTCGATGGACCGCTTCATCAAGCTCGAGAAGAACGACTTCATCGGCCGCGAGGCCGCCGCCAAGGAACAGGCGGAAGGGCCGAAACTGCGCCGCGTCTCCTTCATCGTCGACGCGGCGGACGCCGATGTGATGGGCGACGAGCCGATCTGGGCCAAGGTCAGCAAGGACTATGGTTCGGTGGAAAAGCCGCATGGTTACGGCGCACCCCGCTTCGACGACAAGGGCAAGGAAGTTCGCGGCTCCAGGGCGGCCGAAGGTGCGTCCGCCGTGCGCGGCATTGTCGACGGCGACTGGCGCGTGGTCGGCTGGGTGACCTCGGGCGGCTATGCGCACTATGTCCAGAAGTCGATGGCGCAAGGCTATGTGCCGGCGGCGCTGGCCGGGGATGAAAGTGCCGGCCTGTTCGAGATCGAGATTCTCGGCCATCGCCGTCCGGCCCGCATCAACATCGAAGCGCCTTTCGACCCGAGCGGCGAGAAGATGCGGACCTGAGGCGCGACCATGGACAGCGCGGGGCCAAAAGGCAGCTTTGGCCGGCATCGCAAGATCATGCCGTTCGAGCCGGGCTCGATCGAGGCGCTGCGCGACGCCTCCCGCCAGAAGGCGGCTGATCTAAACCAGCATGTGCAGGGCTATGGCGCGACAGCCGAAGCAGAATGGGCGGCGGCAGGCATTGCCGCCCCCGACTTGGCCGAAATGCGCAAATACCGGCTCGACCGCATCCGTGCCGAACTGAGGCGCCGCGGCTACGCCGGCGCGCTGCTCTATGACCCGGTCAACATCCGCTACGCCACGGATTCCACCAACATGCAGCTATGGGT
The DNA here is from genome assembly GCF_040322415.1 of Mesorhizobium sp. M0152. Taxonomy (NCBI): domain Bacteria; kingdom Pseudomonadati; phylum Pseudomonadota; class Alphaproteobacteria; order Hyphomicrobiales; family Phyllobacteriaceae; genus Mesorhizobium; species Mesorhizobium sp. M0152. The sequence continues at coordinate 60,379 of NZ_JAMYTH010000024.1, read as the reverse complement.
GGCGCACAATCCGACACGGCATTGTTTCGTTGCCACCGAGGGGCCGGTGGTGCTCTTCGACTATTTCTCCTGCGAGCATCTGTCGGACCATTCCGGCGTCGTCGACGAGGTTCGCCCCGCCGTCTCGTGGATATATCTCTACAGTGGCGAGCTCACCGAGCAGAAAGTCCGCCGCTGGGCGGCCGGCATCGCCGATCTGGTGCGGGAACATGGCGGCGGCAACAACCGCATCGCCGTCGACCATATCGATCCGGAAGGCGTGGAGGAACTTGCGCGCCTCGGCATTTCCATCGGCAATGGCGAAGCGGTGATGGAGACTGCGCGGCTGATCAAATCACCCGACGAGATCCTTGCCATGCGCCGCGCCATCGTCGCCTGCGAGGCGGCGATGGGAGAGATGAAACAGGCGCTGAAGCCCGGCATCTCCGAGAATGAATTATGGGCCGAACTGCACCGCGGCAACATCGCGCGCGGCGGCGAATGGATCGAGACGCGGCTGCTGGCATCCGGCCCGCGCACCAATCCATGGTTCCAGGAATGCTCCTCGCGTGTCATCGAGGCTGGCGATCTCGTCGCCTTCGACACCGACCTGATCGGCCCCTACGGCTTCTGCGCCGACCTGTCGCGCACCTGGCTGTGCGGCGATGCAGAGCCTTCGAACGAACAGCGCGACCTGTTCCGGATCGCCGCCGACCAGATCGCTCACAATACCGAATTGATGCAGCCGGGCGTCGCGTTTCGCGACCTTGTCGAACGCTCGGCGGTGCCGCCCGGCGACTGCTTTCCGACCCGCTACGGCGTGCTCTATCACGGCGTCGGCCTGGCCGACGAATACCCGACCTTGCCGCATGCCAGTGACTGGACATCAGATACGCCCGATGGCGTGCTCGAACCAGGCATGGTGCTGTGCGTGGAAAGCTATATCGGCAGGCTCGGCGGGCGCGAGGGCGTCAAGATCGAGGAGCAGGTCCTCATCACCGGCACCGGCAACCAGCAGCTTTCAACCTACCCGTTTGATGCGAGGCTGCTCGGCTAGCCCGGCAAGGGCCTCGCGCAATGCCCTGACCGTCTTTTCCGGCGTTGTCCCAGCGGTGATGAACGGCAGGCCTTTGCGCCGTGCTGTCCAGCCGACGACCGCCACCGCTTGCGCTGCAGGCTCGAAACGCCGCGCCAGGAACCAGCTTTCGCAGTCGATCGCCGCGACATCGGCTTTGCCCTCGGCCACGGCGACGATGGAGTCGCGATGGCCGCCGCTTTCGCTGCGCGACGAAAAGATATCGAGGCTTTCGCCCTGGGCCTCGAGGTCGCGGGTCAATGCGATGATGCCGGACATGGAATCGAGGCTGTTGAAGGTGAAGCGCCTGCCGCGGATCAGATCGAGCGGAAGGAAGGCGCTGCCGTCCGCCGGTGAACGAACCTCTGCCCCCTCGCCCATCCGCATCACCAGCGCGCTCGAATAGAGTTCGCCTTGCCCGCCTTCGTAAGCGTCGTAGCTCGGCTGCCCGACCACCTGCACGTGCCGTGACAGGCCGAATTCCATCGGTCCCCAGCAGGTCTGCGCGAACAGCAGCGCCGGGTGCAGCCAAACCTGGTGAAAATCGAGTTCGTCCGGCGGCAATGTCGCCGGGTCGGGCGCGATAAGTTTTCCCTGGGCATCACGAATGCCGCCCGGCACCGGCGGCAGATCGCCATTGCGCCGCACGATGGTTTCCGGCGCATCGATACCCCTTTGCCGGAACGCATTGCGCAACCCAGCCCATTGTGCGTCGACCTCGTCGCGCACCTCGGGCCAATCATACATCGGCAACGCCGCAACCAATTCGCTCATGCCGGGATCTGACCGCTATGCCTGGGATTGAAGGGAACCGACCAAAGCAGTCTAGCAGGCAGCGCCTGCTTGCTGCAAAAGCTCATTCCTTCGGCGGCTCAGCCGGGACCGGCACGGTGCCGAGCCCATTGATGTTGCGCGCCCTGACGCGTGGCTTGAATGCCCTGCCCGGTTCCGCCGCGCGCCGCAGCACGGGATGCACGACCGGCTCCTTTGCCTTGAAGGCATAGGCTTTGATCAGGGCGAAATAGTTCGGATAGGCATAGCCGTTGTTCATCCGCAGCCATTCCTCGCGGCGATCGCGAAACAGCTCGGGCAGCTTGTACCAGGCCACCGTCGGCGTCTTGTGGTGGACAAAGTGCAGATTGTTGTTGAGGAACAGAAACGACAGCGGCGAGCGCTCGACGATGACCGTGCGGCCTTCGGGATGCTCGGACCATTGATGCTCGGCGAAGGTGCGGATCGCGATCAGCGACTGGCCGAGCCAAACCGGCACCAGAATGTAGAGCCACAGCGGAATACCGAAGCCGAACTCGACGGTCGCCAGCACGACAGCAAGGCCGATCGCGTGCAGCAGCCAGGCTTTGCGGACTGCCTTGTCGCCGGCAATCATCTGCTTGGCGTCGTCGATGAAGAAGCCGACGCAGGACAACCAGGGGCCAAGCACGAACCGGCCGGCCATGGTATTGTTGATCTTGAGCAGGAATTTCAGCGTCGGCGGCAGGTCGTCATGCTGCCAGAGCGCCTGGTAATAGCTCTCGGGATCGTCGAGCGGATCGGTCAGCCGCTCATCGGCGTGGTGGCGCAAGTGAAGCGTCTTGAAGCGGCGGAACGGCCAGACAAGCCCGATCGGCAGAAAGACGAAAGCTTCGTTGAGCAGCGCGTTGCGCGTCGGATGGCCGTGCAGCACTTCGTGCATGAGCGACGACTGCAGTGCCAGGATGAAGCCGAGGATGGCAAGCGCCAGGATCGGATAATTCGGCCAGAGCAGCAAGCCGATAGCGAGCCAGGCTCCGTAGCAGAAGAAAGCGAGAGCCACGGTCGGCCACTCGATTGCCGGTGCATTGCGTCGCCTGATGCTCTTGCCTGCCATGCGATCGACCACTGTCCCTCAGTCGCCGGAACCCCTATCGATTCCTGACAGCATTGTGTCAGGAGGAGTGATTCCACTCAACGAGACAAAGTGCACAAAATGTTGCGATTGCGAATTTATGACCGCATATGTTATACATTGTAAACAGTTTCGGGGATTCATTTACGCCTGAGGCCTGGCTTCGGCCCCGCTTTGGGGCAAAAATTTTCTCCCAATGCGCGGAGTCGGATGATGGACAAACGGGACCTGTCAGCGATCTTTAGGGAGCGTTTGAAGCTGCTCCTGACACGGTCCGATCTCAACCAGTCGGCCTTCGCCACCGCTGTCGGCATCGATCGGTCGGCACTTTCGCAGCTGATGTCCGGCGCCTCGACCCGGCTGCCGCGCGCCGAAACGCTGCTCAACATCGCCGCCGAATTCAAGATTTCGCTGGATTGGCTGCTTGGCCTCAGCCAGGACGAAGGCGTCACGGGCGAAATCCGCGAAAGCCTCGAGATCGAGGAGGCTCCCGACGGTTTCGACCGCACCCTGCTCGCCAAATGGTTCGCCGAGGCGGCCGGCACAAAGATCCGCTATGTACCGGCCGGCATTCCCGATCTTCTGCGAACACGCGCGCTGGTCGACTACGAAGCCAACATCACCAACCGGAGCCGCCTGGCACAGGCCAGCGAGACCCAATACCGCATCGAATACAACCGGCGCCCGGAAACCGACATGGAAGTCTGCATGCCGCGCCATACGCTGGAGATCTTCGCACGCGGCCTGGGCGTATGGGATCGTTTTCCGGAAGCCGACCGCCAGCAACAGCTCGCCCACATGGCAACGCTGCTCGACGACCTCTACCCGACCTTCCGTCTGTTTCTCTACGACGGCCGCATGCGCTATTCGATCCCGCTGACCATTTTTGGGCCCTACCGCGCTGCCATCTATGTCGGCGACATGTACGTCGTGCTGAACGCCACCCAGCCAGTCCAGGCCCTGACCCGGCATTTCGACAATCTGATCCGTGCCGCCGACGTCAATCCGCATGAGGCCGCCGCCTTCGCGCGCAATCTGGCCGGCATGTCGTTTCCATCGGGCGCCGGCTGATCGGCGTCAATCACGGTCATTCGGGTGAGGCGTTCGCGGTCGAGATCGTGCCGGCGGCGTGAGCGAAGGCATCGGCATTGACGGACGTCATCGCCGCTATTTCATTGACTAGACATAAAGACTTCTTTATATCCTTATTCGACTTCGAAACATGAAAGCCAATCCGATGACGACGACCAACCCGATCGATGCGCTGCTGGCCGAGAAGGGCGTGCTGCTCGCCGATGGCGCGACCGGCACAAACCTGTTCGCCATGGGACTGGAAGCCGGCGAGGCACCTGAGCTGCTGAACGAGACGGCGCCCGATACCATCACCAGCCTGCACCAGAATTTCGTCGACGCAGGCGCCGACATCATCTTGACCAATTCGTTCGGCGGCACACGCCACCGGTTGAAGTTGCACCACGCGCAGGACCGCGTGCATGCGCTGAACAAGCGCGCCGCCGAGATCGCCCGCGCTGTGGCCGACAAGGCTGGCCGCAAGGTGATCGTTGCCGGCTCCGTCGGCCCGACCGGCGAATTGCTGGTGCCGCTTGGCGCCATGACCTATGATGAGGCGGTCGACGCCTTCGCCGAGCAGATCGAGGGTCTCAAGGAAGGCGGCGCCGAAGTCGCCTGGATCGAGACCATGTCGGCTCCCGACGAGATCCGCGCCGCCGCCGAAGCCGCCATCCGCGTCGGCCTCCCCTACACCTACACAGGATCCTTCGACACCGCTGGCCGCACCATGATGGGCCTGCTGCCGAAGGACATCCACGGCGTCGTCAACGGCCTGTCGCAAGCCCCGCTTGGCGTCGGCGCCAATTGCGGTGTCGGCGCCTCCGATATTCTTGCTTCGCTGCTCGACATGACCGAGGCGAAGCCGGAGGCGACGGTCATCGTCAAGGGCAATTGCGGCATTCCCGAATTCCGCGGCACCGAAATCCACTATTCCGGCACGCCCGAATTGATGGCCGACTATGTCCGTCTGGCCGTCGATGCCGGCGCGAAAATCGTCGGCGGCTGCTGCGGCACCTCGTTCCAGCACCTCGCCGCCATGCGCAAGGCGCTCGACGCGCACACCAAGGCGGATCGCCCGACCGTCGGAGCGATCGTCGAGCGCATCGGTCCGATGCGCAACAAGGTGGCGACGGAAAACACCGCCGAGACCAGCGAAGCCCGCCGCGAGCGGCGCCGTGGCCGGGCCTGACCTCATCGTCGTTGTGATTATTCGCTGTTGTCGGCGTAGCTCGACTGCGCCGACCTGAAGTCGGTCCCGGCGCCGACCGCATCGCTGCGCATGATCATCAGCGCGCCCGAGGTGCCCGGATCGGTGATCTGCTCCAGCATGAGGCGGAACCGGTCGTTGTTGAGGGCCGACATGGCGGTGTTGCGAGCAGCGGCGACATCGTCCCGCATGCGCCTGGATTCCGCCGACGACGCTGGCGAAGCAGCTGCTTCTTGAGCTGGCTCTCGTGCCGGCGGTATCGAGTTCGCAACAGTCCTGATCTGCAATTCCAGCTCCTCAAGCCAAGTTGGCTGTCCCACGTAACAAGGAGGGAGTTGCGATCCTGTACCCGAAATGCCGAGCAATTTAACGACCGGGAAATTCTCGGAAAAAAGGCCGGCAAGGGAATGAACCCCTCGCCGGCCTTCCCACCCGCCCGTGGTCGATTTCCCCTGTCAGAACGATCAGAAGGAACCCGGCCGTCGTCACACTAACGGTTGCCGCCGAGTGCCGAGGCAAGGCGCACAAGCGAGAGGAACTCGGACCTGTACCCAAACGGGTCGGCTCCTCGGGCGGCAGTGGCGATCTCCATGATCTTGTCGTAACCGAACTTCGCGGTCGCATCCTCGTCGCGCAGCTTCTGGCCGAAGGCCGCGACAGCGACGGAAAAGCGTTGGTCGGTGCTGGCCTGGTCGAAGGACGCAACCTCGTTGGCCGATGTCACCGGCGTGGTGATCAGCTTCGAGACGTCCTCGTTCGGCAGCTTGTAGCGGATCTTGACGAAGGCATATTCGTCCGCATTGGCGACGCCGCCATTGTTCACCGCCGCCTGGCCATAGCGCAGCGGATCGATCTGCTCGCCACCGCTGCCCTTGGGTGTGATCTCGTAGATCGCGGTGACCGAATGGCCCGAACCGATATCTCCGGCATCGACGCGGTCATTGTTGAAATCCTCGCGGTTCAGCGCCCGGGTCTCGTAGCCGATCAGCCGGTATTCCGAGACCTTGTCCGGATTGAACTCGACCTGGATCTTGACGTCCTTGGCGATGGTGAACAGCGTCGAGGAAGCATCCTCGACCAGCACCTTTTCCGCTTCGGCAAGCGTGTCGATATAGGCGGCGGTGCCGTTGCCGTTCTGGGCGATCGTCTGCATCATCTGGTCGTTCAGATTGCCGCGGCCAAAGCCGAACACCGAAAGGAAGACACCGGTCTTGCGCTCCTGCTCGATCAGGCGCTTCAGATCTTCGTCATCGCTCTGTCCGACGTTGAAGTCGCCGTCGGTGGCCAGCATCACCCGGTTGACGCCGTCCTTGACGAAGGACTTTTGCGCCAGCCTGTAGGCTTCCTTGATGCCCGCCTCGCCGGCCGTGCTGCCACCGGGCGTCAAATTGTCGATGGCATTGAGGATTTTGTCCTTTTCGGACGCCTTGGTCGGCTCCAGGACAGTGCCCGCATCACCGGCATAGGTGACGATGGAGATCGTGTCGTCGGCCTTCAGTTTGCTGACCAGCAGCCGGAAAGCCGACTTGAGCAGCGGCAGCTTGTCCGGCTCGTCCATCGAGCCCGAGACGTCGATCAGGAAGACCAGATTGGCTTTCGGCTGTTCGGCCGGCTTGACGTCAAAGCCCTTGATGGCGACATGCATCAGCCTGGTGTGCGTGTTCCACGGCGTCGGCATGACGCTGACGGTCGAATTGAACGGCGTCGTGGCGGAGTCCGGCCCCTTCCAGTCATAGGGGAAGTAATTGATCATCTCCTCGACGCGCACCGTATCGGCCTGCGGCACCGACCCTTCCTTCAGCGAACGCCGCACGAAGGAATAGGAGGCGGTGTCGACGTCGATCGAGAAGGTCGAGACCGGGTCTTCGAGTGCCGCATGCACCGGATTGGTCTTGAAGTCCTCGACGCGGTCGCGGTTTTCCTGTTGCGGCTGCATCTGGTCGGCCGGCGCCATGGCTGGCTGTTGCACCATCAGCTTGGACTCGGCCGGCATGCGGGCGACCCGCGAAGTGCTGGGTGCGTTTACAGCGCCATCCAATGCGAATTCACTTGTGTGTGCCGGTGGTGCTGGCTCGGCCGGCATACCACGTCCAAGCGCATTCTGCTGTACCGCGCCTCCAACAGCAGTGGATTCGGATTTCGGCGGCGCAGCCGGCGCCACAAGCGCATCGGTTGCATCGCGGCTTTCCATATCCGCATCGGCTTTTTTGTCCTTTTCCGGCGCGGTGGCCACGAGCGGCTCCTTGATCGCCTGATCTCCCGGCGCCTGCTTGGCCAGCGGCTTCATCGTCGCCGGCTTGTCGGCCAGCGTCTCGGTGATCTTCTCGCCGCCGCCGAAGGTAGACGGCTGCTCCCTCAGCATATGGAAAGTGGCGTATCCTGCGATCGGCAGGGCGACGAGCCCGGCAATGGCCGGCGTGGCAATGAGTTTCTTTTGCATGATTTCGCTCCAGAGCTTTTGTGCTCGCTCTGTGAGACGAAGACCGCCAACCGATCCTTGGGTGACAACAGAAATATTTTCCTCCTCGAAGGCACGCATGGCGGCGTCGAAGGCACGCGCCTTCGCGCCCTCGCCAGGCGCCGGCACTGCTGCGTCGCGCAGTCTCTTGAGTTCGTTGTCGTCGACCATGGTCACACTTCCCCGGCTGAACGCATCAACGTCTTCAGCCGTTTCTTCGCTTCATGGATGTGCCAGGAAACCGTCGTCTCCGAGATCGCCATCGCCTCGGCGGCGACCGCGTGGCTCAAGCCCTCGCCATAGACCAGCAGCACCGCGTCGCGCTGCTTGTCGGGCAATTGCCGCACAGCCGCCCACAGCGCCTCGGCCGGATCCTCGCTCTTGGCCTCGGCCTCGCCCGAAATCAGCGCATGGACGCCGTAGGCCGCTGTCTTGACCGTCTCGCGTGCGGTCTTGCGCATCATGTCGCGCGCCGCATTCATCGTCATGGTGTAGAGCCATGTCGTGAAAGCACTTCCGCCGCGATAGTCGCGGATCGCCCGGCCGAGCCGGACGCAGACTTCCTGGGCGATGTCTTCGGCATCGGCCTTCCTGCCGCACCAGCGGTAGGCGGCGCGATAGACGAAGTCGTAGTGACGCTCCAGCAATTTGCCGAAAGCCCCCCTGTCTCCGCCCTTCGCCCGCCCGATCAGTTCGGCGTCGGAGGCTTCGCTCTCATCCAGCATCATCGCCATCATTTGCCTGTTGGACGAAGGCTAATGGCCAATCCTTGGGGTGTTGGAAAGATTTTTTTGCAGAGCGGGTTTTCCTTCTCCCCGTTCCACGGAGGTAAGGCATGGTCCGCGCAGCGGGCGAAACGCCAACGCGCTGCGTTCGGCAAATTGGGCTGGATTTGCGTTTGGATTGAAAGGCTACCCCAACGTCTCCGAAAACAGGGTGATCAACCTGTTCCAGTGACGCTCGGCGCCGGCGGCGTCATAGACGCTGTGGTCGGGCACGCACCAGCCATGCGCCATGCCGGCGTAATTCTCCAGGACATGATCAACTTTCGCCGCCCTCAGCGCCTCGGCCAGCCGCGTCGATTGTTCCGGCGGAAAACTCCTGTCGACGCCCGCCATGCCGACATAGACGCGCGCCTTGATCGTCTCCGCCTTGCGGTGCGGGCTGTCGGCGGCATCGCTGGCGAGATTGCCGCCGTGGAAACTGGCGGTCGCCCTGATCCTGTCGGGATAGCTAGCGGCTGCATTCAGCGATCGGGCTCCGCCCATGCAATAGCCGACGGTGCCGATCGGACCGGTCACGCCTTGGCCGGCGAGCGCATCGAGAAACGCCGCGCTGTCGCTGATCGTCATCTCCTGCGTCGTGCCGCTGACCAGCGCCGTCAGTGCCGCCTTGGTCTTTTCCTCGACGAAAGCGGTCTTGGCGTCGAACGGACCATAGGGCGCGTTGCGATAGAAGAGATCCGGCACCAGCACCGTATAGCCCTCGCCCGCCAGCCGTTCGGCCATGCCGTCGAGCGCCGGGCGCGGACCGAAGGCATCCTGATAGAGAATGACGCCGGACTTGACCGGGGAAGCCTTGGCCGGCCGGAACAGCGCGGCCTTTGCCGTACCGTCCCTGGTCTTGATCTGGAGATCTTGTTTCGTCATCACCTGCTCCGTTTGCGAGATGCGCGATACATATCCGCGCGAGCCGCCACGGCAAGGCGTCCCCTGAACCTGGCAGTCAACATTTCGTGCAGGATGGGGTTGCGAATTACAGGCCTGCAAATGCCGCCATGTGGAAGACCTGGACCTCCGGGGGATAGCGAAAGTCGGCACCGTAAGGGCAGGCGTTGCGATCGAGACAGCCGCCGCTGCGGCACGGTTCGCCGCCCGCTCCCCGCACATGCGCCAGACAGGATCGATAGGCAAATCCTTGCGCGGAATAGGCGTCGACCGGACAGGCTTTCAGGCAAGGTTTGTCGACACAGCTGTCGCAGAGATGGATCGCCGGCTCGACGGCTTCGAGCGAAAGATCGTCCTCGAACAGCAGCGCACCGCGATAGGCATGCCACAGCCCGTATTGCGGGTGCATGAGGATGCCGAGCGGTGACGGCTTCAACCCTTCCGCCTGCATCCCCCATTGCTGGAACGGCTGATAAGGCTTGTCCGAGGGCGAAACGGCCCGCGCTCCGAATGTCTGAGCCACGGCGCCAATGACCTGCCGCGACCAGCTGTCGAGCGGATTGGCAATTGTTTGTGGCTGCTGCTCCCGCCAGCGCTGGAAATACGGCCAGGGTGCCGCGCCCGCCTGCCCGACCAGCAGGACGGACCTGGCTGGAGCGCCCGAGGGGCCATGAGGCGCCTCCTCGCTGGCCGCAAAGGCGATGCCGCCGCGCAGGATGAGGCCATTGGCGCCAAGCGCGGCCGTGATCTCCTCGATCATGCCGCGCGCAGCAATCATCCCTTCCGGTCCGGGTCGGAGAAGGCGCTCCGCCAGACTTCCTTGTGGATGATGTTGGCGACTTTAGCCCCGCCTGACTCGGGCTCCTTTCAGGTGAAGGCGTCGGGCATCGACCCCTTCTTCTTGGCAATGAAGTCCTTCAGCGCTTCGTCGATAGCCGGATCGAGATGCGGCGCCTCATAGCTTTCCAGCCAGCGGCGGGCGAGCTCGTTGGCGCGCTGCGGCGCCGTCTTCTGGCCTTCGGCCAGCCATTGCTCGTACGAATTGTTGTCGGCGATGTTGGAGCGGTAGAAAGCAGTCTGGAAATTCGCCTGGGTGTGGTCGCAGCCAAGATAGTGGCTGCCCGGCCCGACCTGGCGGATGGCGTCCATCGCCTGGCCGTTTTCCGACAGGTCGACGCCTTCGGAGAATTTCTGCGTCATGCCGAGCTGGTCGATGTCCATCATGAACTTTTCGTAGCAGGACGCCAGCCCGCCCTCGAGCCAACCGGCCGAATGCAGCACGAAATTGGTGCCTGCCAGGATGGTCGAATTCAGCGTGTTGGCGCTCTCATAGGCCGCCTGCGCATCCGGGATCTTCGAGGCGCACAGCGAGCCGCCGGTGCGGAACGGCAGGCCAAGGCGGCGGGCAAGTTGCGCCGCGCCGTAGGAGACCAGCGACGGCTCCGGCGTACCGAAGGTCGGCGCGCCCGACTGCATCGAGATCGACGAGGCGAAGGTGCCGAACAGCACCGGCGCGCCGGGCCGGATCAGCTGCGTGAACGATGCGCCGGCCAGCACTTCGGCCAGGACCTGCGTCAGCGTGCCGGCCACCGTGACAGGGCTCATCGCGCCGGCCAGGATGAACGGGGTGACGATGCAGGCCTGGTTGTGGCGCGAATAGACTTTCAGCGCGCCAAGCATGGTCTCGTCGAACACCATTGGCGAGTTGGCGTTGATCAGGCTGGTCAGCACCGTGTTGTTCTCGACGAAATCGTCGCCGAAAACGAGCTTGGCCATGGCGACCGTGTCTTCGGCGCGTTCCGGCGCCGTCACCGAGCCCATGAACGGCTTGTCCGAATATTTGATGTGCGAATAGATCATGTCGAGATGGCGCTTGTTGACCGGCACGTCGACCGGCTCGCACACCGTGCCGCCCGAATGGTGGATCGACGGCGCCATGTAGGCGAGCTTCACGAAATTCTGGAAATCCTCGATCGTCGCGTAGCGCCTGACGCCGTCCAGATCGCGCACGAAGGGCGGGCCGTAGACCGGCGCGAAAACGGTGGCATTGCCGCCGATCTGTACCGAGCGCTCGGCATTGCGGGCATGCTGGGTATAGACGGACGGCGCGGTTTTCAGCAGCGAGCGGCAGAGCCCCTTGGGAAAATGCACGCGCTCGCCCTTGACGTCGGCGCCGGCCTCTTTCCAGAGCTGCAGCGCTTCCGCGTCGTCGCGAAAGATGATGCCGATCTCTTCGAGCACCGTGTCGGTGTTCTTCTCGATCAGCGCCAGCCCTTCCTCGTCCAGCACCTCATAAACGTTGATCTTGCGCTTGATATAGGTGAGCTGCGTGCCGGGACCGCCGCCGGAGCGGGCTGCACGCCTGGCCGCCGCTCCGCCGCTGGCGCCGCGCCCGCGTCGCGCGTTTGACGCTTCCTGGTCGACTGCCGCGTGATCGCTCATGGTGTTTCTTCCCTGAATTGTTCTTGTCTGAAATCCGCTGCGGCCGCTGATCGCCGCTCCTCCTCGGATCGTAGCCATGCACCCTATTCGAAACGGCCAGCCAGCGCCAACGCCTGTCGCAAAATCGACAAGAAAACAGGTAGATTTTCCAGTCGCTTTCCTTTTGCGGGAAGTCGCAAATCAGCTATGGATACGTGCCCCTGGCGGGTTAGGTATCAATGCAAACATTTTGTGCCTTGCGACGCAGTCGCGATGCCGGCAGGAGTTCGATACATGGCCGACGACGAGATCATCCTTTCCGAACTGTCCGACGACGAGTTGGTGCAGCAGATGCACGACGATCTCTACGACGGACTGAAGGAAGAGATCGAGGAAGGCACGCGGATCCTGCTCGATCGCGGCTGGGTGCCTTACAAGGTGCTCACGGAAGCGCTGGTCGAAGGCATGCGCATCGTCGGCGAGGATTTCCGCGACGGCATCCTGTTCGTCCCCGAAGTGCTTTTGTCGGCGAATGCAATGAAGGCCGGCATGTTCATCCTGCGCCCGCTGCTCGCCGCCACCGGCGCGCCCAAGCAGGGCAAGATGGTGATCGGCACCGTCAAGGGCGACATTCACGACATCGGCAAGAACCTCGTCGGCATGATGATGGAGGGCGCCGGCTTCGACGTCATCGACCTCGGCATCAACAATGCGGTCGAAAAATATCTCGACGCCATCGAGCAGCATCAGCCCGACATCATCGGCATGTCGGCACTGCTGACCACGACCATGCCTTACATGAAGGTCGTCATCGACACGATGAAGGAGAAGGGCATCCGCGACGACTATGTCGTGCTGGTTGGCGGCGCGCCGCTTAACGAGGAATTCGGCAAGGCCGTTGGCGCCGATGCCTATTGCCGCGATGCCGCGGTGGCGGTCGAGACCGCCAAGGACTATATGAAGCGCAAGCACAATGTACGCGCTTCGGCGTGAGCCCGACGGTTCCGCGACGACCCACGAAAAAAGCCGCGCCTTGCAGCGCGGCTTTTTTGTTCCCAGATGATGGAGAAGGCTGTGCGCGGATCAGGGCTTGGTGACGGTGTCCTCGACCGCCTTGGCCGTCGATTTGACGTCCCTGCCGACGCCACGGACGGTATTCGCGCAAGCCGTAAGGGCCAGGACGCAGGCTAGGATGGCAAACGGCGCGATGCGTAGCAGTTTCATGGACGGTGTCTCCCTCGACAGATAAATTAGCGCCACAGCAACGAAGGCCGCTCGACTGGTTTCATGGCCAAGACGCAGAAAACCAAACCGAATCAAGACGACAGGCTGCTGGTCATTGCCTGTGGAATGATTGCGCGCGAAGTTTTGGCCGTCAAGGAGCAGCTCAAACTCGACCATCTCGATCTGATCTGCCTGCCGGCCGAGTTTCATTTCTATCCGGACCGCATCGCGCCGGCCATGGACAAGGCGATCGAAAAGGCCAAGGCGGAAGGCTACGGCGACATCTTCGTCGGTTACGCCGATTGCGGCACCGGCGGCCTGCTCGACCGGGTGTGCGAGAAGCATGGCGTCGAACGCATGGCCGGACCGCATTGCTTCGCCTTCTACCAGGGCATGGATGCCTATGCGAAGGTTGCAGACGACGACATGATGTCCTTCTACATGACGGATTTCCTATGCCGCCAGTTCGACGCCTTCTTCATGAAGCCGCTCGGCCTCGACAAGCACCCGGAGCTGATCAAGGACTATTTCGGCAATTACGAGAAGCTGATCTATCTCGCCCAGACCGACGACCCGGAGCTCGACAAGGTCGCCGAGAACGCGGCGAAGATGCTGGGCCTTGTCTATGAGCGGCGCGCGACAGGCTATGGCGACCTGACGGCAGGACTGGCGCAGGCGGCTGCCCATTCCTGACGCCGATTAGGCCCCTATTCGGCCGCGAGGCAGGCAAATACGCCGGCAAGGCTCGTCTTGCAGCCCAAACCAAGCCTGCCCTTCGTCCGCGATACGCCATAAGCAAGATTCGCATTCGTCACACCATGATTTTCGACCGTGACGCTGTTAAGCATGGATGACAGGCGACAGCGACCGAGTTGTTCGCCAGATGCAGCGGCGCTGCTCCGCACATCGCCAGGGAGGCTACCATGACACTTCGCCCATTGTTTGCCGTTGTCGGCCTGCTCTGCTTCACCTTGCCCGCCCTTGCCGATGGCGAGGTGCAGAAGCTGATCACCGCCGCCGACAAGGCACGACTCGACAAATATGGCGAGACCCGCAAGGCGGCCCTCGCCGAGGCAAAAGCGGGCAACCCCGCCGAGGTCAAGCAGCTCGATGCCTTGCTGGCCAAGCCGCTGGTGTCCTTTTCCGACAAGGACCTGACCGGCACCTGGCAGTGCCGCACCATCAAGGCCGGCGGGCTTTCTCCGCTCGTCATCTATGGCTGGTTCAAATGCAAGGTGACCGACGATGGCTCCGGCTGGCGGCTGGAGAAAATCAGCGGCTCGCAGCGCACCAAGGGCCGCTTCTTCGACGACAGCGAGAAACGCGCGATCTATCTCGGTTCCGCTTCCGTCAACACCGATCCGGCGAAACCCTATGGCAGCGGCCCGCAGACCGATCAGGTCGGCTATGCCTTCCGCAACAGCGCCGGCGAATGGCGCATCGAACTCCCCGCGCCCTATTACGAATCGAAGCTCGACATCCTCGAATTCAAGCGCTGATCGAATCCTTTCCTCCCTTGATTGGCTGGCAAGCAGGTTTTGGGCACACCAAGAATTAACCTGCCCTTCCTAGCATTCGCCCAGTCTACAACGGGTCGCTTGAAAGGGGGCAAGATCGATGGCAGCGTCGGAATCCAGTCCGCGACCGATCGTGATCGTCACCGGAGGAGGCCCGCATGTCTGGGCTATCGTCAATGCGATCGCCGACCGCATCGGTCCTGTCAGCGTCATTCTCGAAACCCCTGAATCCAAAAAACAATTGCTGATTGGCCGTGCTCGCCGCCAAGGCTGGCTACAGGCCATCGGTCAGCTCGGAACGATGGTGCTGACCAGGCTTGGCAAGCTGCTCCTCGCCGGCCATGCCAGGCGGCTGATAGCCGAGGAGAAGCTCGATATCGAGCCGCGACAGGACCAAGCAATCATCCATGTTGCTTCCGCCAACAGCCCGGAGTGTCTCAAGGCGATCGAAAAGATCCAGCCTGGCGTTGTGCTGCTTAACGGCTGCAGGCTCCTGTCGAAGGACATATTGGCCCGGATGCCCTGCCCGGTGATCAACTATCACGCCGGAATCACGCCCAAATACCGCGGCATGAATGGCGGCTACTGGGCGCTGATATCGGGCGATCCGCAGAATTTCGGCACCACCGTGCATCTGGTCGATGCCGGCGTCGACACGGGTGCCGTGCTGAAACAGGCGCGCGGCCAGCCGAAACCGGGCGACAGCATCACGAGCTACGCATTGCGGCAGGCGGCATTCTCGCGCGACATCTGCGTCGAGGCCGTCCGGGATGTGCTGGCGGGAAAGCTCGCTGCCGTCGATCCGGGCCTGCCGTCCCGGCAATGGTATCACCCGACGATCTGGTTCTATCTCTGGACCGGACTACGTCGCGGCATTTGGTGAGGCTGCATTGGTGAGGCTGGCAGCCGGAGCTTCCGTATGCTATTGTCATACAGGAAGCGAAAGGAAATCCGATGTCCAACATGGGACCGGTCAGCGTGCGTGTCACCTCCGACGAGCGTGATATTCTTGAAGCAGCCGCCAAACAGACTCACACCAATCTCAGCGATTTTATTCGGCGAAAAGCCGTGGAAGCCGCCGAAATGGAGGTGCTGAGCGGGCGCGTGGTGGCGATCCCCGCGATCGACTGGGAAAAGTTCGAGGAATGGGCGAAGTCGCCGCCGAAGCATCTTCCGGCGCTCCGCAGGCTCGCCACGTCAGAGCCTGTATGGAAGGATTGACGCCGCCCCGGCCACTGGCCGCCGCCGACGACAGGGATGCTTTTGATTGCGACCGCGAGTCCCTCAACAACTGGCTTCGCCGCTATGCCTTGCGCAATCAGCAAGATGGGATATCGCGCACGAGTGTCGTATGCGATGCGAACGGCGATATTGCCGCTTATGTTGCTTTAAGCGCCGGTCAAATCGAGCGCGCATATTTGCCAAAACCGGCACAACGCAACCGGCCCGATCCCATTCCCGTCATATTGCTTGGCCAACTTGCCGTCGATCGCAAATATCAAGGGCGCGGCTGTGGGCGCTCGCTGCTCTGGTTCGCGCTCAGGACAGCCGTTCGCTTCTCGAGCGAGATCGGTTGCTTCGGCGTGCTCACGCACCCACTTGATGAAGGCGTGAGAGCCTTTTACCGCAGCTTCGATTTTCAGGATCTCCCATTCGATCCAAAACGGAGCATGATCGTCCGCATCGCCGATTTGAGGCAAAACGGCTTCGACGAAGGATGAAACCACAGGTCAAAAGAATCGAAGATTTTCGCCTTTCATTTTGCGACATTCAAATGCGTCGCTTTTGAATGCGCGCGCGTCGTCCCATAACAAGCGGCTTCACGGCGCATGCGGCAATGCTCGAAACTTGGAGGAGCGAGAATTCATGGCCGATCTTATCGTCGTCTACTGGCGCGACATCCCTGCGCAGGTCATCGTCAGGAAAGGCCGGCAGAACGCCAAGCGCGAACTGCCGCTGCGCTTCACCGAGGCGATCGACATGTGCGCCATGCGCACCGGTGCCGGCGGCACCGACGACTATCTCGCCGAATGGCGCAAGGCCGATCCGGTTCCGGTCGGCGACGATCTCGAAGCCGAGGTCGAAAAGGCATTCCAGGATATCGACACGAAATATGACCGCGAGCGGCTGATCGCTCTCGTCAAGGCGGGCGGCAAAGAAAATGTCTGAAACTATTCCGGCCAAGGATAGCCCAGCGGTCACCCAGCCGGTTACCCAGGCCACGCTGGTCAAGAAGGCGGCGCCGAAATCCGACTACAAGCCGGCCGACGTGTCGCCGCAGCGGCGCGTGCAGCGCACCTTCGCGGTCAGGCTGTGGTCGATCAGGCACTCGCGCCTGCTCGAATGGTTCTACGCCCGTTTCGCCGACACCTTCCTGCTGCTGCATCCCTTGTGGAAGGGCATCGGCTATGGCCGCGTCGAGGCGCCGGTGAAGTTCGTCGAGAAGCGCGTCAAGGGCTTCATGTTCGACTGCCGCATGTGCGGCCAGTGCATATTGTCCTCGACCGGCATGTCATGCCCGATGAACTGCCCCAAGCAACTGCGCAACGGCCCCTGCGGCGGCGTGCGCGCCAACGGCAATTGCGAGGTCGAGCCCGATATGCCTTGCGTCTGGGTCAAGGCCTGGGAAGGCTCGCAGAACATGGTGCACGGCGACAGGATCCTGGCCGTGCAAAAACCGGTCGATCAGTCGCTGCGCGAAACCTCCGCCTGGCTGCGCGTCACCGCGCAGGCGGCAGCCGCCCGCGAAGCGGCGGCCAATGCCAAGACCGGAGCCGCGGCATGAGCGCCCGCCAGCTTGACGAGAACCCGGCCGGCATTCATCTGCCGCTCGATCCCTTGCCCGGCCATACCTCGCGCGGCCGGCTCGAGCGCGTGCTGCGGCGTGGTGAATTCGCCGTCACCACCGAACTCAACCCACCCGACAGCGCCGACCCCGAGGATGTCTACAACAGGGCGAAGATCTTCGACGGCTGGGTCGACGCCATTAACGCCGTCGATGCGTCGGGCGCCAACTGCCACATGTCCTCGGTCGGCATCTGTGCGCTGCTCACCCGCATGGGCTATGCACCGATCATGCAGATCGCCTGCCGCGACAGGAACCGCATCGCCATCCAGGGCGATGTTCTGGGCGGCGCGGCAATGGGTGTTGCCAACATGCTGTGCCTGACCGGCGACGGCGTCCAGGCCGGCGACCAGCCCGGCGCCAAGCCGGTATTCGACCTCGATTCCATGTCGCTGCTGGAGACCATCCGCATCATGCGCGACAACGGCAAGTTCCTGTCGGGCCGCAAGCTCACCACACCGCCGCAGCTGTTCCTCGGCGCCGCCGTCAATCCATTCGCGCCGCCCTTCGACTTCCGCCCGATCCACCTCGGCAAGAAGATCGCCGCCGGCGCGCAGTTCATCCAGACGCAGTACTGTTTCGACGTGCCGATGTTCAAAACCTTCATGCAGAAGGCACGCGATCTCGGCCACACCGAAAAGGTGTTCGTCCTGTGTGGCGTGGGCCCGCTCGCCTCGGCCAAGACCGCCAAGTGGATCCGCTCCAACGTGCCCGGCATCCATATCCCGGACGCCATCGTCAAGCGGCTGGAAGGCGCCCAGGACCAGAAGAAGGAAGGCAAGCAGCTCTGCATCGACATCATCAACGAGGTGAAGGAAATCCCCGGCGTCTCGGGCATCCATGTGATGGCCTACCGCCAGGAGGAATATGTCGCCGAGATCGTCGATGAATCGGGCGTGCTCAAGGGCCGCCAACCCTGGAAACGTGAGATCCGTCGCGATGACCAGATGGTCGCCGACCGGCTCGACCACATATTGCACGACGAGATTACCGAAACTCAGGTGGACATGGTGAAGACCGCGCATTGACCGGCGCGGCGAGCCATCATTCACTTGATCGACAAGAGATAACGATATAAAGAACTCTTTATATCACGAGGAGAGATTTCATGACCCGGACCATCGTCGCCTCGGCGACACGAGAGATCATCATCGGCTTCGACCAGCCCTTCTGCGTGATCGGCGAACGCATCAACCCGACCGGTCGCAAGAAGTTGGCCGCAGAGATGATCGCCGGCAATTTCGAGACCGTCATCAAGGATGCGCTGGAACAGGCGGCCTGCGGCGCCACCATGCTCGACGTCAATGCAGGCGTCACCTCGGTCAACCCGAATGAAACCGAACCCGGCCTCTTGGTGCAGACGCTGGAGATCGTGCAGGGCCTGGTCGACCTGCCGCTGTCGATCGACAGTTCGGTCACCGCCGCGATCGAGGCGGCGCTGAAGGTCGCCAAGGGCCGCCCGCTGGTCAACTCCGTCACCGGCGAGGAGGAGAAGCTCGAAGCCATCCTGCCGCTGGTCAAGAAGTACAATGTGCCGGTCGTTGCGATCTCCAATGACGAGACCGGCATTTCGATGGATCCGGACGTGCGTTTCGCCGTCGCCAAGAAGATCGTGCAGCGCTGCGCCGATTTCGGCATTCCGGCGTATGACGTGGTCGTCGATCCGCTGGTCATGCCCATCGGCGCACTGGGCGATGCCGGCCGCCAGGTGTTTGCCTTGCTGCGGCGCTTGCGCGAAGAGCTCAAGGTCAACACCACCTGCGGCCTGTCCAACATCTCCTTCGGCCTGCCGCATCGCCATGGCATCAATGCCGCCTTCATCCCGATGGTCATCGGCGCCGGCATGACATCGGCCATCATGAACCCGGTGCGTCCGCAGGAGATGGAAGCCGTGCGCGGCGCCAACGTGCTGAACGGCACCGACGAGAACTGCACCAACTGGATCAGGACCTACAAGGACTACAAGCCGGCCGAAGGCGGCCACGCGGTCGCGGCACCTACCGCTGTCAACGCGCCCGGTGAAGGCGGCGGCAATGGTGGTCGCCGTCGCGGCGGCCGTGAAGCCCGGATGGCTCGAGGATAAAGCGTAATCGTGAATTCACCTGCCAACATAACCGATCCACTCGTGCTGTTCATGCCGTCGGGCAAGCGCGGACGGTTTCCTGTCGGCACGCCGGTTCTGGACGCGGCGCGCCAGCTCGGCGTCTACGTCGAAAGTGTCTGCGGCGGACGCGCCACCTGCGGACGCTGCCAGGTCGAAGTGCAGGAAGGCAATTTCGCCAAGCACAAGATCGTCTCCTCCAACGACCACATCTCGCCCAAGGGTCCCAAGGAAGAGCGTTACGAACGCGTGCGCGGGCTGCCCGAACGGCGCCGCCTCTCCTGCTCGACCCAGATCCTCGGCGACCTCGTCATCGACGTGCCGCAGGATACGGTCATCAACGCCCAGACCATCCGCAAGGACGCCGACACCAGGGTGATCGCCCGCGATGCGGCGATCCGCATGTGCTATGTCGAGATCGAAGAGCCCGACATGCACAATCCATCAGGCGATCTCGACCGCCTCAAGATCGCGCTGATGAAGGACTGGAATCTCAAGAGCCTCGACTTCGATTTTCATCTTCTGCCTCAGGTGCAGGGCATTCTCCGCAAGGGCAACTGGACCGCGACCGCCGCAATCTACAAGGATGCCGACTCGGAGACCGCGCGCGTCATCGCTTTGTGGCCGGGCCTGAAGAACGAGGCCTATGGGTTGGCCTGCGATATCGGCTCGACCACCATCGCCATGCATCTGGTGTCGCTGCTGTCCGGCCGCGTCGCCGCCTCGTCCGGCACCTCGAACCCGCAGATCCGCTTCGGCGAGGATCTGATGAGCCGCGTCTCCTATGTGATGATGAACCCGGATGGCCGCGAAGGCATGACGGTCGCCGTGCGCGAGGCGATCTCCGGTCTCGTCGACAAGGTCTGCGCCGAAGGCAATGTCCAGCGCAACGACATTCTGGATTCCGTCTTCGTCGGCAATCCGATCATGCACCATTTGTTTCTCGGTATCGATCCGACGGAACTCGGCGGCGCGCCCTTCGCGCTGGCGGTCTCGGGCGCGGTGCACATCAAGGCGTCCGACATCGGCCTGAAGCTCAACCAAGGCGCGCGGCTCTACATGCTGCCTTGCATCGCCGGCCATGTCGGCGCCGATGCGGCGGCCGTCACGCTGTCGGAAGGTCCGCACCGCCAGGACGAGATGATGCTGATCGTCGACGTCGGCACCAACGCCGAGATCGTGCTCGGCAATCGCAAGCGCGTCGTGGCGGCCTCCTCGCCCACCGGCCCGGCCTTCGAGGGCGCGGAAATCTCCGGCGGCCAGCGCGCCGCGCCCGGCGCCATCGAGCGCGTGCGCATCGACCCGGACACGCTGGAGCCGAAATACCGCGTCATCGGATCGGAGCTTTGGTCCGACGAGCCGGGCTTCATCGACAGCGTGCAGGCGACCGGTGTCACCGGCATTTGCGGCTCCGGCATCATCGAGGTGGTGGCTGAGATGTATCTCGCCGGCATCATCTCGGAAGACGGCGTCGTCGACGGATCGCTCGGCATGCGCTCGCCGCGGGTCGTCGCCAACGGCCGCACCTTCTCCTATGTGCTGAAGGAAGGCTCCGCCGCATTGAAGGAAGATGGGCCGAAGATCACCATCACCCAGACCGACGTGCGCGCCATCCAGCTCGCCAAGGCAGCGCTCTATGCCGGCACCAAGCTTTTGATGGAAAAGCAGAATACGGAGCATGTCGACCGGATCCATTTCGCCGGCGCCTTCGGCTCCTTCATCGATCCGAAATACGCCATGGTGCTGGGCCTGATCCCCGATTGCGACCTCGACAAGGTTTCGGCCGTCGGCAATGCCGCCGGCGCCGGCGCCCGCATGGCGCTGCTCAACCGCGGCTATCGCCGCGAGATCGAGGACACGGTCAGCAAGATCGAAAAGATCGAGACGGCGCTGGAGCCGAAATTCCAGGAGCATTTCGTTTACGCCATGGCGCTGCCCAACAAGGTCGATCCGTTCCCGAAACTATCGGCGGCGGTAAAACTGCCGCCACGCAAGACCGTCAGCGAGGACGGTGTCGCCGGCGACGCGGCACCACGCCGGCGTTCGCGCGAAGGCCATGCCGCCCGCCGCGGCCGGGGATAGCAAGGATCCAGATGCGCGTCATCTGATGCCGTGTTTTCCACCAATGCATCGTCCTGCCTGGCGCTTCACCACGTCACCATACTGGGAGAAGGTGCCAGGAGGCGGATGAGCGACAGCCCTGCCGTCTGTCTAATTTCATTTGCATGCAAATGTTTCCGGATCGCCCGATCCAGAAACCAAAACGCTGGTTTCGTGAAATCGGCCAGATACATGGCAGGCGCATTCAACCGACATTGAACGGCGGGCAGAAATCTGCCGCCATAAGCGCTCCAAGGGAGAGATCAATGTCGATGTTCGAAAGCCTCGGCCGCTACGGTGCGGCCATCAAGATTGCCCATGACCGGAGAAAGTCGATCCGGGCGTTGAACAGCCTGCCGGCGCATGTCCAGAAGGACATCGGCTGGCCGGCATCGCCGCCGAACGATCCACAGGCAGCGCTTGCCTCGCTGCTTCTGGGCACGGGGCGCTGATGACATTCGCCGACAAATGCAAGCTGCTCACCAGACGCCGGGCCCCGCATGCGGGCTCGGCGAGGGGCAGCAGCCGATTGCGCGTAGCACTTCTGCCGCGGCGCTGACCAGCCTCAGGGCATTGCGGAGCGGTTGACGCTTTAGGCGGGCCTAAATCTTGACATTTCGAACCGGGGCACGATCTTCGTAGAAGTGGAGGTACTCTTAGTCGGCTCCAGCCGAAGTTCGTGTATCCGCATGCCAAGTTTTAAAAGCCACCTCGTGTCCTTGGTGCTCAGGTATAGCCGCAAGAAGGCATTTGCCAGCCCGGAAAACCTGCAGCGCTGGATCGCTGCCGCGCGCAAGACCGAGGACCACCGCCCACCGGCCTCGCTCAACCAGCGCTTCGCCATCGAAACGCGCACCGTCGATGGCTTTCCGGTCTACGAAATCGCTCCCAGGGCCGGTGAGCGGAGGCGGATTCTCTATTTGCATGGCGGCGCCTATGTCTTCGAGATCACGCCCTACCACTGGCACCTGATTGCCGACATGGCCGACCGATTGGGCTATGCCGTTACGGTGCCGATCTATCCCATCGCTCCCGAATATGATTTCCACGCCATGTTCGGCATGGTCGGCAAGATCTACCGCCAGATGCTCGATGACACGGAAGCCGAGGACATCATCTTCATGGGCGATTCCGCTGGCGGCAACATGGCCGTGGTGCTGACCATGATGGCTGCCGAAGAGGGCCTGCCCTTGCCGTCGCACCATGTGCTGATTTCACCGGGCCTCGACGTTTCGCTGGCGAACCCAGCGGTGTTCGAGGCCGAACGCGACGATCCCTGGCTGGGCATTGCCGGCGGACGCGAGGCGATCCGGCTCTACAGCGCCGGAATGGATCCATCCGACTGGCACATCAGCCCTGTCTACGGCGACCTGTCGGTGCTGCCGAAAACGCTGCTTTTGACCGGCTCTCGCGATCTGCTCACCCCCGACAATCTGATCTTTGCGCAAAAGGCGCGTGACGCCGGCGTCGAGGTGGAGTTGGTCCATGAGGAAGGCATGTTCCACGTCTGGCCGCTGATCGACATGCCGGAATCGCGACGTGCACGCGAGCGCATCGTGGCGTTCCTTGGCGAGGGCCACTCGCCGGTCGGCGCGGACAAGAGCCTCGAAGCGCCCTCCGCCGAAGCGGCGCAGTAGCGCTTCGATTTCAGGTCCGGATCAGAACTTGCCGGTTTCCCGGAACAGTTCGAAGGTGGCGCGGATGTGGTCGGCGACGGCCTTGACCGGCGCGCTGGCGTCCGGCGCCACCACCATGGCAAGGTTGTAGGTGCCGATGTCGGGCATGCCGTCCTTCGGGCAGAGCTCGACCATGTCGTTGCCGAGGAAGGATTTCGGCAGCGGCGCCACGGCGAGATCGGACATGATCGCCGCGCGCTGGCCGGCGGTATGCGCGCTCATATAGGCGATACGGTAGTTGCGGCCCTCGCGGCCTAGCGCTTCGAGCGCCCCGGCACGCCAGGCGCAGCCCTCTTCCCACAGCGACACCGGCAAGGGCTCGCGCATATGCGCGCAGCCGCCCTTGGCGCCGGCCCAGACGATCGGCTCGGTCAACAGTACTTCGGCCCCGAGCGCGCTGGTCTTGTAGGAGTTGGTCAGCAGCGTGATGTCGAGTGCCCGGTCGTCCATGCGCCGGCGCAAATTGCTGCTCTGGTCGATGGTGACGTCGACGGCGATCGACGGATGCGATTGCGCGAAACGCTTCAGCACATGCGGCAGCACGCGCTCGCCATAGTCATCCGGCGAGCCGAGCCGCACGACGCCGACAATGTCGGGAATGATGAACTTCGACACCACCTCACGGTTGATCGACAACAGGCGCCGGGCATAGCCGAGCAGCATTTCGCCATCCGTGGTCAATGTCACCGAACGGGCGTCGCGCGCGAACACGGAGCGGCCGAGAATGTCCTCCAGCTTCTTGATCTGCATGGAAACAGCCGACGGCGTGCGGAACACCGCATTGGCGGCAGTGGTGAAGCTGCCGGTTTCGGCAATCGCCACGAAAGTACGCAAAACGTCGAGATCAAGCAGCGGCAACGGATGATTGAGTGGAGCGTTCATGGCAATCGGCCTTCAATTTTTCTGATACAAAGCATCATTCCATTTCGTTTGATTGAACATCAGATTGGGAGGATAGTCAACTCCATCGAGGCAGGCGTGCCGAAAGTGACCACGAAACGACCACGACACAGACCTGCGATCGACAAGTAGTGAAGCTGAAACAGACCCGACGTAACCCAATTGCCGCATTTGCCGGCATCCAAGGAGAGAGAAGATGTCTATCCTGTCGTCCCTCGGCCGCATCGCGACCGAATTCAGCGCGGCCCGCACCCGCTACCAGACCGAACGCGCCATCCGTTCCCTGCCGATCGAGCTGCAGAAGGATATCGGCTGGCCTGAAGTTTCCGACGCCAAGATCGGTACCCGCAATGGCGTTGGATCCTGGGCTGGAGCAAAGTAGATCGTGTGTACCAAACGCTGAAGGCCTGCCGCGCAAAAACCGCCCGGCAGGCCTTCTCTATTTTATCTGCATGCAAACGACATTCAGAGCTATGTTCCTGCTGCATGACGCATATGAGCAAGTCGCATAGCGCTCAAATTTTGACCTAAGGCGCTGTAAACAACTGTAAATTTAGAGCAGCTTGCCCAATTTTGTCGCATTCGGTGTCGCTTTTCATATCAAGCGCTTCGCATTTGCGATTTAGTTCCTTCTCACACAAGCCTATATCACCGGCAGCAAACGAGCTGCCCCACTCCATCAAGCGAAGGCGACCCGTCTGAGCAACAAATGGAGATGATTTATGAAGCTTTTTGCACGCCTCTTTGCCCGCCGCGAAATGAACCTGACGACCGCTCTCGAGCGTCAGCGCCTTGCCAACACCATGCCCGGCCAGACCGGCGCCATGGCTGCGGCTCGCCTCGGCTTCGTCGCCTGAAGATTTTTTCCGGGCAGCGCTCCCTGCCGCTGCTTCAAAACTGCAACGCCGCCCGGCTCAGCCAAGGCGGCGTTTTGTTTTGCCGCCACGCGTTTTGCCCGTTCGATGGACAAATGGAGGCCACGCCGCAAGCTTGCTGCTCGCCAATTGCCCATTTGCGACCCATGTCGCAAATTTAATCTCCTTCTGGCAGCATAGCCGATTGACAGGCATGGTTTTTCCTGATGTCGCTATGCTATTCGCGACATCCTGTTCGCGTCATGGCAGCGTGAGGTTCCGTTGAACGTCGTCGTAAAGCATCCGATCAAGCGATCGTTTGTGTTCTTCCTTATTCCCGACTTCACCATGATCGCTTTTGCGACCGCGCTAGACCCATTGCGCTCGGCCAACCGCATGCTTGGTTACGAGGCCTATTGCTGGCGCCTCGCCAGCATTGACGGCAAGCCGGTGCGTGCCTCTAACGGCGTCGAATGCGCGGTCAACACGTCGCTGGAGGAGGAGCGCAAGAAGATGGCCGGCCCAGACCGGCCGAACATGGCTATCGTGTGCAGCGGCATCAATGTCGAGCGCTACCAGAACAAGTCGGCCTTCGCCTGGCTGCGCGAGGAGTATAATCGCGGCGTTGCCGTCGGCGGCCTGTGCACCGGCGCGCACATCCTTGCCGCCGCCGGGCTCCTGTCCAACAAGCGTTGCGCCATACATTGGGAGAACCTGCCGGGCTTTTCCGAAGCGTTCCCGAAAGCCAATGTCTTCGCCGACCTCTTCGAGATCGACCAGAATGTCTATACATGCGCCGGTGGCACCGCGGCGCTCGACATGATGCTGAAACTGATCGGCGACGATTTCGACGAGAACCTCGTCAACCGTGTGTGCGAACAGGTGCTGACCGACCGCGTGCGCAGCCCGACCGACCGCCAGCGCCTGCCATTGCGGGCGCGCCTTGGCGTGCAGAACTCGAAAGTGCTGACCATCATCGAACTGATGGAAGGCAACCTGTCCGAGCCGCTCTCGCTGATCGAGATCGCCGATCATGTCGACCTGTCGCGCCGCCAGATCGAGCGGCTGTTCCGCACCGAGATGGGACGCTCCCCTGCCCGCTACTATCTGGAAATCCGGCTCGACCGCGCCAGGCACCTGCTGATCCAGTCGTCGATGCCGGTGGTCGAGGTGGCTGTCGCCTGCGGCTTCGTCTCGGCCTCGCACTTCTCCAAGTGCTACCGCGAGCTCTATGCCCGCTCGCCGCAACAGGAGCGCGTCGACCGCAAGCAGTTGCTGGCGGCGTAATTAGGTGTCACGTGAGTACGAGCACGACCCGATCCGAAAAACTGGCTGACCGGCGCAGCTTCCGTCTCGATGCGGAAAAATGGGCTGCGTTCATGGCCGCGCTGGATGCTCCGACGCGTGATCTCCCAAGCCTAAAGCGCCTGTTGAGCGAGCCGAGCATCTTTTCCGATCGCCATTCAGTGTGAGTCGATCTAACTACGCCTGCGCCGTGTGCATCGCTTCGACGCGGATATCTTCCGTGAGCCGCGCCTTCAGCGCCGAGAATTCCGGACTTGTCTTCAGCGTGTAATGGCGCGGGTGCGGCAGGTCGATGCCGACATCCGATTTGATGCGGCCGGGCCGCGCCGTCATCACGACCACCCGCGAGGCCATGAAGATCGCTTCCTCGATGTCGTGGGTGACGAACAGAACCGTCTTCTTGCGCCGTTCCCAAATGCCGAGCAAAAGCTCCTGCATCAGCCCGCGGGTCTGGTTGTCGAGGGCGCCGAATGGCTCGTCCAGCAACAGGATCTCGGGATCGTTGGCCAGCGCTCGCGCGATCGCCGTGCGCTGCTGCATGCCGCCGGAAAGCTGCTTCGGCCAGTGGTTCTCGAACCCCTTCAGCCCGACGAGATCGACATAGGAAGCCACGATTTCACCGCGTTCGCGCTCGGCCATGCCGCGTTCGCGCAGGCCGAAGGCGATATTCTCGGCGACCGTCAGCCACGGAAACAGCGTGTAGGACTGAAAGACCATGCCGCGGTCCGGCCCAGGCCGGGTCACCGGCCTGCCGTCGAGCAGCACGCGGCCTTCGCTCTGCGCCTCAAGGCCGGCGACGATTCTAAGCAATGTCGACTTCCCGCAACCGGATGGCCCCAGAATGGTGATGAAGTCGTTGGCCGCGACCGCCAGATCGATCGGCATCAGGGCGTTTACCGGCTGCCCGCCGCGCACGCCGGCGAAAGTCCGCGAAACGCCTTCGATGAGAAGCTTGCTCACGCCAGGCTCCAGGGAAAGAGCCAGCGGTTGAATGCCTTGAAGGCGAAATCGGATAAAAGCCCGATCAGCCCGATCACGATGATGCCGAAGATGATCTGCCCCGTGGCCAGCCGCGACTGGCTGTTGATGATCATGTAGCCGATGCCAGACGACGAGCCGATCAGCTCGGCGACGATGACATAGGTCCACGCCCAGCCGAGCACCAGCCGGAGCGTCTCGGCGATTTCGGGCGCATTGGCCGGCATGATCACCCGTTTGACGATGCCATTGCTGGTCGAGCCCAGCGTATAGGCGGCTTCGACCAGGTCGCGCCGCGTGGAACCCACCTTGACCGCGATGATCAGGATGATCTGGAACACCGAACCGACGAAGATGACGAGCAGTTTCTCCAGTTCGCCGATGCCCGCCCACAGGATGAGCAATGGAATGAAGGCCGAGGCCGGCAGGTAGCGGGCGAAGGAGACGAATGGCTCCAGAAACGCCTCCACCGGTTTCCAGGCGCCCATCGCGATGCCGAGCGGCACGGCGACCACGGACGCCAGCACGAAACCGCCGAAAACGCGCCAGATGGTGATCAAAATGTCGAGCCAGAAACGGTCTTCGACCAGCAACCGCCAGCCGTCGCGCAGCATCGACAGAGGATCGGCGAGGAAGATGCGGTTGACGTGGCCGCCGAGCGTGATCCACGCCCAGAAGGCGACGAACAGCACGAAGAAGGAGATGCCGAGCGCGGTTCGGATGCCCGGCGAGACTGGATGCAAGGGGCGCATCTTCAAATCGTCCCCATCTTCAAATCGTCTCTCGTCCAGGAGAAGGCAGCGGCACCAGGCACCGCTGCATGATGGCCAAAGGCCGAAACGTCAGTTCGACACCGCGCTGGTGTCGGCCAGCGTGGCGACATCTGGCGCTTCCTTGATCAGCCCCATCTGCAAGAGAAGCTCGCCGGCGGTCTTGGAAAAGTCCTGGAACTCCTTGGTGAAGAACTGCTTGTTCTCCGCCCTGTCGGCCCATTTCAGGTACTTCGCCGAATCCTCGAACTCCTTGGCCGACTGCTTCACGTCGGCGCCCATGATCTCATAGGATTTCTGCGGATCGCTCTTGATCAGGTCGAGCGCATCGAAATAACTGTCGGCAAGCGCCTTGGCGGCGTCGGGATTGGCCTTGAGGAATTCCGGCGTGCAGCCGACCGTGTCGAGAACCATCGGATAGTCGAGCGTGGTCGCCAGGATATGGCCCTGATCGGCCTTGCCGCGCACGGCCGAGATGAACGGCTCGTAGGTGACGGCGGCATCGTTCTGGCCGGCAAGGAAAGCTTGCGCCGCCGCGTCCGGTTCGAGATTGACGACTGTCACATCCTTGGTCGACATGCCGTTCTTGTTCAGCACCCAGGCCAGCATGAAATAAGGCGAAGTGCCCGGCGCCGAAGACGCGACGTTCTTGCCTTTGAGATCGGCGACGGTCTTGATGTCGTTGCGGGCGACAATGCCGTCGGCGCCATAGGATTTGTCGAGCTGGAATATCTGCTTGGTTGTGACCCCGCTGGCGTTCCACACCAGCCAGGTCTCGACGGTGGTGGCAGCGCACTGCAGATCGCCGCTGGCGATGGCGAGCGGCCGGCTCGCTTGTGGCACCTTCTTCAAGGTCACATCGAGGCCGTGCTTCTCGAAGATGCCGGCCTGCTTGGCAAGCGTTAGCGGCGCAAAGCCGGTCCAGCCGCTGATGCCGATGGTGACCGATGTTGCGGCCATGACCGGTGCGGACAAGCCGGCGGCAAGCGTCAATGTCGCGGTGAAAGCGGCGATCCTGTTCATGTCGGTTCCCCTTATTGTTTTCTTGAATGGGGAATTGTTCACAGACGCCAATCGGCTTGTCAATCAACAGCATAGTGAGGCGGACGGCAAACTGGCCGGCGACATACAAACGATCGCCGACCAGGCGCGGAAACGCAGATGCCTGAAATCCAAGGACGCCTCAGTACTCGTCGCAATAGCACTCGGCCGACGAAATGCGATCGTTCCAGTCGCTGCCGCCGAAATCACGGACCCTGCGCCTGATCTCGATCGAGCGACCTCCCCTGCGGGAATCCTCATACGCAACGAGGGTGCAGCCCCGGCGAACGAAGACCGACGACACGCGGTCGTTCCAGAACTGACCGCCGCGAAAATTGACGGCATCGTCGGCCCCCATTTCCAGCGACCGCCCGCGAAAGTTCGCGTGCTCGAACAGGACACAGGCGGGCTCATCGTTGTACTGGGCGCTGGCGCCCTCGACGCAGAGCACGGACGCGACGGCAGTGAGGATGACAAGGCGTTTCATCTGGTGTTTCCTCTGTTCGACCGCGGCGCCCTACCCCTCGCGCGGATTGCACCACTTTGCCACTGCTGCGGGCAGCGAAGCAAGCCGTGGCAACAGGAGTGGTCTAGCGGCTGTCGAACATCCAGCTGCGGTTGCGCCACATTTTCTCGCCGACCAGGCAGTCGCTGGCGGGCGTGTTCTGCGCCAGCACAACCGGCGGATGCGCAGCCTCCTCGGCCGCCCATTGCGGCGAGGCCGGGCCGGCCAGTTCCAGCACCAGTTTGCGGCGGATCGCCTCGGGAAATTGCGTCCAGTCGTTGACCGGGATCATGAAGGCGCCGGGGCCGCCAATGACGCAGTCGCTGTAATAGCGGTCGAGATCGTTGACATCGTAGGCACTGGTGAAGCCGCCTCGGGTCATCAGCGGCAGGCCGTTGATGACGATGCCTTGCTTGACCAGCCCGTCGCGGGTGAGATCGACCGGCGCGCCCTGGTTGTTGGGACCATCGCCCGAAATATCGATGACCTGCTTCGTCCCCTGGTAGCCGCTTTCGGCGAAGAGATCGCTGCCGAACTCCAGCGCGCCCGAGATCGACGTGCGCCGAGCACTGTTGGGCGGCTGCGCCGACAATTGCGCGACCACCCGCTCCGCATCGGCGCGGCTGGCGATCACCGTCCACGGCACGATGACGCGCTGCCAACTGGTGCCGGCCCACTCGACATAGGTGACGGCGATCTTGCCATAGGCGCCGTCTGCGATAGCCCGCAGCACATTGTCGTGCGTCAATGCCGCCGCATAGCCGCGACGCTGGATCTCGAGCTCGTCAGGCGACATCGACAGCGACACATCGACGGCCAGCACCAGTTCGACATCGACCGGCTCGTCCGCCTGGGCGGCCGGCGCCGAACAGAGCATCAGCGCCAGCGCGGCGGCGCCCGACAGGACATGTCTCGCACGGGAAAAAGCAGACATGACGCAACGGTAAGCGAAAACAGCCGGTCGACAAAGAGAAAAGGCCGACCAGGCGCCGGGCTTCTCATCACAATCCTGCTGCCTCAGCTACGTGGCTTGAGGTTCTCCGGGTCGTAGAGTGGCTTGTAGCCGACAGCCGCGACTTCGACAGGGTACGTCTCGCCGAAATACTCGATGGCGAGCTTGCGGCCTTCCTGGGCATAGGCCCACGGCAGGTAGGCGAGCGCTATGTTCTTGCCGATGGTCGGACCATAGGCCATCGACGTGGTGAAGGAGCGGCGGCCGAGCTCGTCGACCAGCGTCTCGCCGGTGGCGGGATCCAGCACCGGCATCGTGCCCACCGGATAGCGCGCCACGCCCTTGGAATCGGTGTTTTCGGTCATCACCAGCGTGCACAGCATAGCCGGCTGGTGCTCGCGGGCGCGGTATTCCAGATGCTTGGCCTTGCCGCAAAAGTCGTTCTCCTTGACCTTCGGACGTGCAAGATCGGCTTCGAGCAGATTGTACTCGGTCAGCAGGTCGGCGTTCTGCAGGCGCAGGCTCTTTTCCATGCGGCGGGTATTGGCATAGGTCTCGACGCCGAAGGGCATGACGCCGGTCGAACGCAACGCATCCCAGACGGCCAGGCCGTCGTCGTAGCGCATATGCAATTCCCAGCCTTGCTCGCCGACATAGGAGATGCGGAAGGCGGTGACATCCTTGCCGCCGATCCTGACCGGCTTGATCGCCGCGAACGGGAAGTTTTCGAGCGACAGCCCGTCCGGATTCTCGACAACCTTCTGCAAGGTCGCTCGTGCATTCGGACCCCAGATGCCGATGGTAACGAATTTCTCGGTCACATCCGTGATCGTGACATCAAAGCCTTTGTCCTGCGCCGTGCGGCGCATGTACTGGAAGTCGCGCGGGCCGGCGTCCGCCCCGTCGATCAAACGGCAGCGGTCGGCCATGCGGATGACCGTAAAGTCGGCGCGCACCATGCCCTCCTCGTCGAGGAAGTGGGTGTAGATGCCCTTGCCGATGTTGTTGTCGCCGCCGATCTTGGCCGCGCACAGCCATTCCAGCAACGCCACATGATCCGGACCTTCGATGTCGTACATGGCGAAATGCGACAGGTTGACGATGCCGCAATCCTCGCTCATCGCCAGGTGTTCGGCATTGGAGACGCGCCAGAAATGGCGGTTGTCCCACTCGTTCTCGCGCACCGGCACCCGGTTGGCGTATTTCTCCAGCAGGTGCTCGTTGGCGGCGTAGCCATGGGCGCGCTCCCAGCCGCCCAGTTCCATGAAATAACCGCCGAGTTCCTTCTCCCGCTCCCAGAACGGCGAGCGCCTGATGTTGCGGGCCTTGGAGAACGGCTCGCGCGGATGCACCGCCGGATTGTAGACCTTCATCGCCGTCTCGGTGCAGCGATCCCAGATGAACTGCTCCTTCGTCTGGTGCGGATAGAAGCGCGCATAGTCGATGGCGTGATGGTCGATGGCCGTGCGGCCGTCGGTCATCCAGTCGGCGATCAGCTTGCCCATGCCGGGACCGTCCTTGACCCAGATGGCGACGGCATACCAGAGCCCCCTCACCTTCTGGCTCTCACCCATGGACGGGCCGCCATCCGCAGTCACCTGCAGCAGGCCGTTGAAGGAATGGCTCTCGTTGTAGCCGAGTTCGCCCAGGATCGGCGTCAGTTCCATGGCGCGCTCCAGCGGCGCCAGGATCTGCTCCATGTCGAGGTCGCGTTGCGACGGCGAAAGCCGCGCCTGGTCCTTCTCCAGCAGATCGCGCGGATGGCAAAGGCGCGGATTGGTCTCTTCGTAATAGCCCCATTCGATCTGGCCGCCCTCGGCGGTCTTGGGGTCGCCGGTATCGCGCATATAGGCCGAGTTGCCTTGGTCTCGCAGCAGCGGCCAGCCGATCTCCTTGCCGGTGCCGGCGAACTCGTTGTAGGGGCCGAAGAAAGTCAGCGGATGGTCGATCGGCATCACCGGCAGGTCCTCGCCCACCATTTCCGCGATCAGCCGGCCCCATATGCCGGCGCAGACGACGACATAGTCGGCCTCGATCGTGCCACGGTCGGTCACCACGCCAGTGATGCGGCCGTCCTTGACCACGAGCGATCGGGCCGGCGTGTTGGCAAAGGACCGCAGTTTGCCCGAGGCTTCGGCCTGGTCGACCAACTTGCCGGCGACGGTCTGCGAGCGCGGGATGACAAGACCGGCATCGGGGTCCCACAGGCCGCCCTGCACGATCTCTTCTTCGATCAGCGGAAATTTTTCCTTGATCTCGGCCGGCTCGATCAGACGCGCTCGCGTGCCAAAAGCCTTCGCCGAGGCGATCTTGCGCTTGATCTCGTCCATGCGGCCATCATCGCCGACGCGTGCGACTTCAAGGCCGCCGATGCGCGCGTAATGGCCCATCTTCTCGTAGAAATCGATGGAATAAAGTGTCGTCCAGCACGACAGGAAATCATGGCTGGTCGTGTAGCAGAAGTCGGAAGCGTGCGCGGTCGAGCCGATATCGGTCGGAATTCCTGATTTGTCGATGCCGACAATGTCGTCCCAGCCACGCTCGATCAGATGATGAGCGATCGACGCGCCAACGATGCCGCCCAGGCCAACGATGACGACCTTCGCCTTTTTCGGAAACTCTGCCATTGCCCGCGACTCCAGATGCTATTGCGGGCAGCGTCGGCGCCCGTTTGATCGGCGCACAATATGCAGGCGGCGGACACCGCGCTACCGCCTGTTTGCGACACGCCACAGGTGCGGCGCGACCCGATATGGATCAGGAAAACGCTAAGGCGATACGTGCCAGGCTGGATAGCGAACTCATTGCCTGTCTCCAGGAATCATTTGCAAGGCGGCGCGATGCTGCCCGCGCACCAGTGTTGCCCACAGCGCCATGAACGGCGGCGCCAGCAGCAGGAAGGGCGGGATCAGGTGCGGGAAATAGATGCGCGTGTCGTGGATCGGGAAAACGGCGAACTTCGCCAGCGCGCCGAGCACCAGCGCCGCAAACAGGATGCCGGCGCGCCGGTCGAGGTGGAATCCGGCACGGGCGGCGGCAAACCAGCCGGCCAGCGCCAGCACCGATACGCCCACCCAGCTGTTCAGATTCACGGCACGAAGCAGCGATGTGGCAAATGCCCTGAGATAGGCGCTGACGGAGAATGCTGGCTCGAAGCCGTCCATATTGTAGTGCTGCTCGATGCTGGAGAACCACAGATGCGGCCACCAGCCGGGATGATGGGCCCAGTGCGAAATGGCGAAATAGGCGACGAAGGACGCGGCAAAACCGGCCAGCGCGCCCCATGCCCGCTGCCGGAACGCGACCAGCAGTACGGCGAAAACCGCAAGGAAAACAATATTGTCGGGCCGCACTATGAAGGCGAGGAAGAGGAGGATGGCCGTTACCACCTCGCGGCCGCGGACATAGGCATAGAGCCCACCGAGCAACAGCGCCGAACATAACAGATCGGGTGATGAGGCACGCGCCGCATCGCCGAAACCGGCCATGATCAGCACGGCGCCGAGCACCGGCGCCAACTCCAATGCCTTCTCCGAGCGCAGCCAAAGCAGCGTAATCGCGCCGAACAACAGCACCGAGAACACGGAGACGACCCGCATCGCCTCGACCGGCGACATCACCGAACTCATCGTCGACAGGATCTCGGCATAGAGGAACTTGATCCGGTACATGCCGAGCAGCGAATGGAAATCGGCGGCGTTTTCCGTCATGTGGCTGCGGTAGCCACCGCCATCGTCGGTCAGCGTCTTGTAGTCGCTGGCGGAAACGCCTGATTTGACGGTGTTGTAAGCATAGTCGTGCAGCGCCTGCGCATCGGGATAGGTGCCTTCCTCGGCAATGGCGAGATAAGGCAGCATGTCCCAGTTGGCGTCAGGCATTACCCACGCTGTGAACGCCGTCAACAGAATGTAGAGCGCGAAGGTGGCCGCGCCGATCGGAGCCGCCAACCGCGCGTAAGTTCCCTCGCCCCACGCCAGACCGGCCTCGGTGAGCCGGTCGAGTTGGTTTTTCGCTAGGGGAGACTTGGTCAGCATGGTCTTGCTCAGCGACCTTCGCCTAACGGACTTGGCTTTTGACGAAATCCTTCACGATCGACACGATGCCGCGCGACAAGAGGCTGTCGAAAGCATCGACGAACTGGTCGACATGCTCGCGCTGGCAGATCAACGGCGGCTCGAGCCGGATGACGTTGCGATTGTATTCGGTGAAAGCGACGAGCACGTCGTAGTCGCGCAGCAACAGCGCGCCGACGAAGCCCGACAGCGAGCCTTTCAGCTTGTCGTCGAGCACGCTGACGATCGGGCGCAATACCATCGGCAAGGTCTGCGAGAAATCATGAAACTCCAGGCCGACCATAAAACCCTTGCCGCGCACATCCTTGATGATCTTGGGGTATTTGTCCTTGAGCGCCTGCAGCCGCTGCAGCAGATAGTCACCTGTGACGGCGGCGTTGTCGATCAGCCCTTCGTCATAGAGCACATTGAGCGCCTCGATGGAGGTGACGCAGGCCTCGCCCATGCCGCCGAACGTCGCCATGGCGTGGATCATCGCCGTCTTGGGCGTGCCATAGGCCTTCATGTAGATTTCGCGGCGAGCTATCATCGCGCCGACCGCGGCCTTGCCGCCGCCGAGCGACTTGGCCAGCGCCGTCACATCGGGAACGACGCCATAATGTTCGAAGGCATAAAAGCGGCCGGAGCGGCCATAGCCGCATTGCACTTCGTCGGCCACCCACAACACGCCATACTGGTCGCATAGCGCCCGCAGCTTCTGCCAGTATTGCGCCTCAGCCTGGATGATGCCGCCGCCGCCCTGGATGGTTTCCAGCACGATGACGCCGACCTCCGGGTCGGAGCGGAACAAGCGCTCGACCGCCTCGATGTCGGCAAAGGGGATACGGACCGTATTCTCGGCCACCTTGAAGTCGGCGCGATAGAGCTGGCCGTCGGTGATGCCCAGCACGCCCTTGGTTTTGCCGTGGAAGGATTTCTCGGCATAGACGATTTTCGGGCGCTTTGGGCCTGCGGCGCGTTCGGCAAGTTTCACCGCCGCTTCCATCGCCTCCGAGCCGGACGAGCCCAGGAACACCATGTCGAGATCGCCCGGCGAGCACTTTGCGATGTTGTGCGCCAGCGCTGCCGCATATTGAGACATGAAAGCGATGGCGATTTCCTGGCGTTTCTCCTCCTGGAACTTTTTCCGAACTTCCAGAATACGCGGATGGTTGTGGCCGAAGGCCAGTGACCCGAAGCCGCCGAAGAAATCGAGGATCTTGCGGCCGTTCTGGTCGATGTAGAACATGCCCTCGGCGCGCTCGATCTTGATCTTGTGGAAGCCG
The DNA here is from genome assembly GCF_040322415.1 of Mesorhizobium sp. M0152. Lineage (NCBI taxonomy): Bacteria > Pseudomonadati > Pseudomonadota > Alphaproteobacteria > Hyphomicrobiales > Phyllobacteriaceae > Mesorhizobium > Mesorhizobium sp. M0152. The sequence goes on along the minus strand of NZ_JAMYTH010000024.1, from coordinate 24,510 downwards.
AGCAGCTTCATGAAATGCAGCTGGCCGGGATTGAGATGCGCCTTGAACAGGTCGGTCATCCCAGCGACGTCCATTGCCTTGGCCTGCTCGACGCTGATCAGGTCGGGCTTGGCGACGGCGACGGGCGACAGCCCCGGTGCGCTGACCATGGTGCGCGCATTGGTCTGGTCGGGCTTGGTCATGACGGTCATTTCAATCTCCTGTCTGTGCACACGACCAGCATCGCGCGCAGCGAAAACTGTTCGGCGAGCCCGCTATTCGGCAGGCACATGTTTGGTAGCGACGGCGTGGCCGGCCTTCTTGGCCCGGTACTCGCTGTAGGCGGCGATCAGCATGTCCTCGTCGCGATATTGCGGCACCCAGCCGAGCTGACGCTCGGCCTTGGACACGTCGAGCACACACTCCTCGTCTGCAATCAGATATTGTTCCGGATCCATGATCGGCATGTTCATGAGGTCGAGCAGGTCGAGCGTGCGCTTGACCGCCCAGCCCGGCGTCGGCAGCAGGATCGATCTCGATCCGGCATGCCTGATCAGATCGCCGAGTAATTTCCTGACCGGCGGCGGATTGAGCGAGCCCAGATTGTAGGCCTCGTTCGGAACCCCTGCCTTCCAGGCAGCGCGTGCGGCCTCCGCGCAATCGAACACCGAGATGAACTGATAGGGATTCTTGCCCGAACCGATCATCGGCACGGGAAAATTCCAGTCGATCAGCTTGAACAGTTTTTCCAGGATGCCGAGCCGGCCGGGGCCGATGATCAGGCGCGGGCGAAACAGCGAGATCGACATGCCGTGCTTGCGCCATTCGGCAGCCAGCTGCTCGGTCTTCTGCTTCGACCAGCCATATTCGCCAAGCGGCGCAACCGGGTGGTCCTCGGTCATTGGCTGGGTGACCGTGTGGCCGTAGATCATGTCGGTCGTATAGTGGACGAGCTTGGCTGCGCCGGCTCTGTCCATCGCCTGCATGATGTGCTCGGTGCCGTGGAAATTCACCGGAAAGAAAAAATCGTGCCGCTTGGCGCGCACCTGGAGCGGCGACAGCATCTTGGCCGACAGATTGTAGACCATGTCGCCGGCCTTAAGTCCGACGGCAGCGACCGAGGCCGGATCCGTCACGTCGCACTTGATAAAACGCGCGTTGCGGTAATGCGACAGCTCGCTTTTCACGACGTCGGCAACGACGACCTCTTCACCATCGGCCACAAGTTTTGGGGCAAGGTGGCGGCCGACGAAGCCGTCGCCGCCGAAAATCACATGTCTCATCGAATGATCTCGTTTGCTTGGATCCTGTCGTGCGTGATGGAAGCGGTCTGGTCCTCATGGCCGCGGCCGCTCTGCGCGATCAGCACCGTGCCGACGCAGATGCAGGCGATGCCGGCGATGCGCCAGCCATTGAGGTCCTCGCGGAAGACGAAATAGGCGAAGATGGCGACAGCGACATAGGCGAGGCTGAGGAACGGATAGGCGAAGGAAAGCTCGACCTTTGACAGCACGTAGAGATGCGAAGCCATGGAGATGACGAAGGTGCAGAGGCCCAGGAATACCCATGGGCTGAAGACGATCTGCAACAGCTTGACCAGGGGATTGACACCCTCGAACGAGATCGGCCCGAGCGACATCATGCCTTGCTTCAGCATGAGCTGCGCGGCAGCATTGGTCATGACCGTAAAGAGAATGAAGACGATGTATTTCATGTCGGCCCACTCACCGTGACATCAAGTAATACAAATCCGAAAAGACTTCGTGAACTCACAAGAGGGTTCTGAGTAAATCTCGCCCTTAAGAATTCGCTAACCACGATCCATTCCAGATTTATCTATTCGGCGGCCTCGACGCCGCACCGCAGCGGGTCGATCCTCCTGGCCGTTCGCGCCCAGAAGTCCGACATGAAGACGGGGTCGCGCAGCGCTTCCAGCTTCGGCCACTCCGGAAAGGAGGCGGCGAAGGTCGCGGCAGCCATGCGCGCGTCCTTGTAGGGGTTGACCGCGCCGCCGGCCTCGACCGTGATGCGGTCGAGTTCCGCAAGCAGCGCAAGCGTCGCGGGCCCCCTGTTGGGGAAATCCAGCGTCAGCGTATAGCCCGGCCGTGGGAACGACAGCAGCGCGGGCGAGCGGACCTCGCCGAAGCGTTTCAGCACGGTGAGGAAGGAGCCTTGCCTGGCGCGCCTTGCCGCCGCGAGCAGGTCCGGCACGATCGCGCGTGCGACGTCTTCCGGCACCACGCTTTGATGCTGGAACAGCCCACTGGGGCCATAAAGTCGGTTCCAGTCGCTCACGCCGTCGAGCGGAAAGAAGAAACCTTGATAGCCGATCTGGCGCGGCGCGGTGACCCGGCGCTTCTTCCACCGGTAGGCCGCGTTGAAAGCAGTCAGGAACGGCCGGTTGAGCACGTTGAACGGCGGCTGGAACGGCACCGAGAAATTGCCGCCGGCGCGCGAAGCTTTGTGCGAGCCATGCTCGGCATGGTTGCCGGTGAACAGCAGCCCCCGCCCGCTGTGGCGGCCGCTGGCGAGCTGATCGATCCAGGCAACGGCGTATTCATTGGCCTGGTCGGCCGCTTCTGCCAGGCCGAAGAATTCGCTGAGATCGCGAAACGGCGTCGCTTTCTCGACGATGTCGAGCGAATGCACCCGCATCAACCGGATCGAAGCCGACAGGATCAGGCCTGTCAGCCCCATGCCGCCGATCGTCGCCCGAAACAGGCGCGGGTTATCGACGGCCGAGCAATGATAGGTGCGTCCATCGGACCGCAGCAGCGTAAAACCTTCCACATGGCAGCCAAACGTGCCGCGCCGGTGGTGGTTCTTGCCATGAACGTCGTTGGCGATAGCGCCGCCGAGCGTGACGAACTGCGTGCCCGGAACAACGGCCGGGAAAAAACCGTAAGGCGCGGCATGAGCGATGACGTCCAACAGCAGCACGCCCGCATCTGCTTCGAGAACGCCGGTCTCGGCATTGAAAGCTCTGATACGATTCAGGGACCGCATGTCGACGACGGCGCCGGTGTGGTTCTGGCAGGAATCGCCGTAGGAGCGGCCGTTTCCATAAGCGAGCAACGACCCGTCCCGCGCCTTGCCGCCCTTCAGCAGCGCAATGCCGTCGGCGGCACCGATCGCGAGCGGCGCGGGCGGTGTGGCGAGACCGAAGCTTTGAAAGAGCGCCCCAGCCATGCCTACCAGCCCCCGATGAACAGCAGAACAGCACCGATCAGCACCACGATCTGGCTGCGCCAGTCTCGGATGATAAAGACGACCGGGTCGTCGTGCATCTCGTCGCGACGCGCCAGGATCCAGACGCGCATGGTGAGATAGAGCACGATCGGCGGCAGCGGCCAGATCAGCCACGGATGCGGATAGAGCTCGCGCACCGCGACGCTGTCCATGTAAAGCGCCAGCACCAGCGCCGAGGAGAAGGCCGAGGCCATGCCGGCCTGGGCGACGATCTCCTGGTCCTCGGTGCGATAGCCGCGGCCGGCGATGCGCTCGCCGACCGCGATGGCGGTAGTCCGCAATTCGACAAAGCGCTTCACCAGCGCCAGCGACAGGAAGAAGAAAATCGAAAAGGCAAGCAACCAGAACGAGACGTCGACGCCGGTCGCGGCCGCGCCCGCCAGGACGCGAATCGTGTAGAGGCCGGCAAGAGTCAGCACGTCGACCAGGAGCATGCGCTTGAACGACAACGAATAGGCCGTGGCGACGACCATGTAACCGGCGAGCACGGCCAGGAATTCGAGCGACAGAAAGAGACCGATGCCGACGCCGATCGCCAGCAGCACCGCGATCGCGCCAAGGCCGAACGGGATCGATAGCGCGCCGCTGGCGAACGGCCTGTTGCGCTTGGTGAGGTGCTTGCGATCGAGCGCCAGATCGAAGAAATCGTTGAGGATATAGATGGCCGACGCCACTGCGCTGAACGAGACGAACGCCAGCAGACACTGCCAGATCATGTCGGTGTTGAAATATTCGTGCGAGAGTACCATCGGCACGGCGATCAGCGAGTTTTTCAGCCACTGATGGACGCGCAGCATCTTGACGATGGTTTTGACGGTCGGCTTCGGCGCCGGCATGGTTTCGGCGTTGCGCGATGCCTGCCAGCGCGCGGCGTGACGGTCGGGCGCCACGACGATTGCATTGCGCGCGGCGTCGAACACCTGGAGGTCATGGCGGCTGTTGCCGGCGTAATCGAAGCCGCCGTCGCCAAAGGCGGTGATCAGCGAGGCGCGCTTCTTGCCCGAGGTGAGATTGTCGAGCCCGTCGGTGGCCATCACCCGGTCGAAAATGCCGAGATGGGCGGCGATGGCTTCGGCGAACTTGCGCGGCGTGCCGGTCGCCAGCACGATCTTGCGGCCCTCGGCGCGTTCGGTGCGCAAGCGGTCGAGCAGCGGTTCGCGATAAGGCAGCGAGGCAGGATCGATGTCTACGCGCTGCGCGATTGCCTGCTTCAGCCGGGCCGGTCCGCCGGCGGCCCAGAAGGGCACGAGGAAGATATAGAGCGGGTTCTTCTTGAGAAGAATGAACAGCCCTTCCCACAACAGGTCGGTCGCGATCAGCGTGCCATCGAGATCGACCGCGAGCGGTATTGCGTTGCTGTCCGACCGCGCATCCATGCCCGTCCTGCCCTGCCGCCATATGACCCAGAAAGCCGGAGTCTCGCCGCGCCGTTCTCGACGTCTTGACGCTGGTATAGCGGGGGTTGGCGTAGCGAACGTTAAAACGCACGGTTGCAGGCAGCTGATGTCGGTATTTCCGGCGTCAATGTTAAGCAACCGCTACCGGAAACGATAAAAGGCCGGACAAACTATCCGGCCTTTCCAGAATATGCCGCTGAAATTACTTGATGCGCGCAGCGCCGCCCGAGATCTCGATCGTTTCCGAGCCGGTCAGGGCTTCGAGGTCACCATTGGGCAAGGTGACGAAGCAGCCATTCTGGCAGAATTCGACGGTTTCGCCGGCAGCCAACGCGAGTTCGGTCTTGCTGCCGCCCTCCGTCACGACCAGCGTGCGGGTCTCGGCGTCCTTGTTGACCGCGCTGGCGGCATGGACCGAGCCGCTCACGGCGAGCAAGGCGACGGCAGCGACGAGAGACTTCCACATGTTGCGATATCGGTGTTCCCACCGCCTCTGTTGCATTCGCAAGGCATTCTCGCCTTTGCTTGGAAGCTTATATGAGATGGAAGCTGAACAGCAACTGAATGCCGCATCATGCCGCAATTGGGTTTGCGCGGTTTGAGCTCCACGATTAGTCAGGATCGGGCTTCTTGGATTTGCGGGGCTTGACCAGCAGTTTCGCCTCGGCCGCGGCCACCTTTGCCTGTTCCTGTTCGGCGAAGTCAGCCTCGATCTTGTCATCGTCGGTTGGCCAGGCCTTGGGCTTCTTGACTTCAACGACGGCACGCGGCGTCGAGGGTATCTCGATGTGCTCGTTGTTGAAGGTTTCGAGAATGGTGAAGCGGATATCGTTCTGCACGATGTTGCCGTTCGTCACATCGGCCAGGAACACGCGGACCTCGAATTCGAGCGCGGCAGCCCCGAAATTGGCAAACAGCACGAAAGGCTCGGGGTTCTTCAGCACCAGCGGGTGGCTGCGCGCGATTTCCAGCAGAGTGGCATGCACCTGCTTCACGTCGCTGCCATAGGCGACGCCGACCTTCAGGTCGATGCGCCCGAGCTTGTTGCGGTGCGTCCAGTTGCCGACGGCATTGTTGATCAGGTTCGAATTGGGCAGGATTACCGATTGCCGCTGGAAAGTCTCGATCTCGGTGGCCCGCACGCTGATCTTCTTGACCGTGCCGCTGATGTCGCCGGCGACGATCCAGTCGCCGACCTTGAACGGCCGCTCGGCCAAGAGGATCAGGCCCGAGACGAAATTTGACACCACATTCTGCAGGCCAAAGCCGATACCGAGGGAAAGGGCGCCGGCGACCAGCGCCAGGCTGGAGAGGTCGATGCCGGCGGCCGAGATGCCGACGAGCGCCGCCAATGCCACGCCGGCATAGCCGATCGCCAGCCGTATCGAATTGCGCACCCCCGTATCCACCTTGCCGCGCGCCATCACCGAGCCGTCGAGCCAGCCTTGGAACCAGCGCGTCAGGAAATAGCCGATGATGAAGACGACGATGCCCGAAAGGATGCCGGTGACCGAAATGGTCACAGAGCCGACAGTGATTCCGGTTGCCAGTCTGTAGGCCCAGGCCTGGATGTCGCCCAGCTGGAAGCCCCACATCAAAAGGATCAGCGGCAGGAAGACCAGCACGATCATCACGTTGATGGCGACGCTGACGACAAGGCCGAGCTGGTCGAGTGCCGTGTCCTCATAGCTGGAATTGGCTGACAGCCAGCGACCGACGGATGTGTTGGCGAAAGCACCCTCCTCGCCGATCGCCTGCGCCGAGAGGAAGCCGATATAGGCGGTGACAAGGACGGTGCCGGTGACGACAACCTGGAGCGAGACGAAAAGGGCGAGGCCGATATAGCCGAGCAGCGCCGCGATGATGGTGAAGAAACCGAGCGCAAGCGATGTATAGCGCAGCCATGCCGGCCATGGCCGCCAGCTTCCGTCATGCGCCTTGAACGGCCTCAGCATCGCCATCAGGATCAGGATGACGCCAACGATGATGGTGGCGACGAAACTGCGGGCGATGGTCAGCGACAGGGGCGATCCCATCTTGTCGTTGATTATCGACAGGAAGGTGTTGACGCTGATGACGACGGCCATGGCGGTGGCCAGGCGCACCAGCCATCGCGCCGGCCCGGTCTCGACTGGGATCAGGCGCCAGTTCGGCAGCCGCGGCGACAACGCCGCATTGGTCAGCCGGTTGACGCAGAACACCACGCCGATGACGGTCGCCAGCGCATTGAGGAAGAAGCCAATATCGCCGCGCAACACATTGTAATAATTGAAGAAGAAGATCGTCGAGCCAAGAAACGCACCAACCGCCAGCGTCGGCAGCAAGGTCGACCAGAAGGCCACCGAGAGGCGGCTGAGATAAGACGGGTCCTCGTTGGTGGGGTCAGGTTCGAACACTCGTCCGAACAGCCGTCTGCCGCCGACCAGCAGCACGAGGGCCAGGCCAAGCGCCACGAAGGTCGCCGCCAGGATCGCCTGGAACTTGAATTTAAACGCGAAGCTCAGCCAGGACGACACCGCCTTGTAGAAATTGTCGAACTCGTCCTTGGCATCGGAGAAAACCTGCGGGCTCAGTGCATCGGAAAGCACGTAACGCTTGGTGAGCAGATTACGGAACAACTCGCTGCGCATGTTGCCGATCTTGTCGATCAGCCCGCTGATACGGATCGACAAGGTCTGGGCTTGCGCGATGACCGCGTTGATTTCCGCCTTCTCCGACGCCAGCGCCTGGCGTTCGCCGCTGACGATATCGGGCTCCGGCGGCTGGCCGGCGGCGGGCGCGGCGCCAAGCTGTTCGAGTCGGGCGTTGATCTCGCCGAGGCGGGAACGAAAGGCCAATGCGCTGTTCAGCGCCTTGTGCGACAATTCCTCGAGTTGCAGGCGGATATCGACCAGGTCGCTGTCATCCTCACCGTCCTGCTGGATCTTCTTGTCGAGATTGTCCGTCTTTGTCGTCAGATCCTGCAGGATCTTCTGCTGGTCGGCCACCAGTCCGGCAGGGGCCTGGCCGAGCCCTTGCGCAGCCGCGTCGAACGACAGCGGCGCCGAAACGACGAGCGTGATGATCAGGATGAGGCGAAGCAATCGGAAAAGCATGATTTGTTGACGACTCACGGGCGGCAAAGGCGTTGAAGAGCCTGTCCTTGATAAAGACGGCCATATCATGGGGCAAGCCGTCGCATCCTACCGCCGATATCATCCCATCGCTGGCCCTCCTCTGATCCCCGACAAAGGCGTCGGCCAGTCGAAAGGCGATGGCGCAATATTGGCTTTGCGGCTGCGGCCTGCTCTATAGTCTGCCGCATCGCCCGAACCGGATGACAATGATGGCAGAGTACTCGGCCTTTTCGCTGCTTGCGAACGCGCTCAAGGGAAACAAGGACTGGAAGCCGGCCTGGCGCAAGCCTGACCCCAAGGCTTCCTATGATGTCATCATCATCGGCGGCGGCGGCCACGGGCTGGCGACCGCTTACTATCTCGCAAAGGAACACGGCATCACCAATGTCGCCGTGCTGGAAAAGGGCTGGCTCGGCTCCGGCAATGTCGGCCGCAACACGACAGCCGTACGCTCGAACTACCTGCTGCCGGCGAACACCCGCTTCTACGAACATTCGATGAAACTGTGGGAGAACCTCTCGCACGAGCTCAACTACAACGTCATGTTCTCGCAGCGCGGCTGCCTGAACCTGGCGCACACGCCAGCCCAGTTCGACGACTATGCAAGGCGCGGCAACGCCATGCGCCATCTCGGCGTCGACGCCGAGCTGATGACGCCGGCCGAGATCAAGCGCCTGATCCCGGCGCTCGACATCTCCGACAGCGCTCGCTTCCCGGTGGTTGGCGGCCTGATGCAGCGCCGCGCCGGAACCGCCCGCCACGACGCGGTGGCCTGGGGCTATGCGCGCGGCGCCGACCGTCGCGGCGTCGACATCATCGAGAATTGCGAGGTCACAGGCTTCCTGCGCGACGGCGACCGCATATCGGGCGTCACCACCTCGCGCGGCGACGTCCGCGCCAGGAAGGTGGCGGTCGCGGTGGCCGGCAGCACCGGACGCGTCATGCAACTGGCCGGCGTCGAAACGATGCCGATCGAGAGCCATGTCTTGCAGGCCTTCGTCACCGAATCGCTAAAACCCTTCATCGACACCGTCGTGACCTTCGGCATGGGGCATTTCTATATGTCGCAGTCCGACAAGGGCGGCCTCGTCTATGGCGGCGACATCGACGGCTACAACAGCTATGCCCAGCGCGGCAATCTACCCATCGTCGACGAGGTGATGAGCGAGATGCTGGCACTGTTTCCGGGGCTTGCCCGCGTGCGCATGCTGCGCTCCTGGGGCGGCGTCTGCGACATGTCGATGGATGGTTCGCCGATCATCACCACCGGTCCCCTGCCCGGCATGTATCTCAATTGCGGCTGGTGCTATGGCGGCTTCAAGGCGACGCCGGCCTCCGGCTGGTGCTTTGCCTGGACCATCGCCAAGGATCAGCCGCACGATTTCAACGCCCCCTTCACGCTCGACCGCTTCCACCGCGGCCTGGTGATCGACGACAAGGGCCAGGGCGCCACCCCGAGGCTTCATTAGCCATGATCCGGAACCGAAGGGCCGCATCGGCGAAGACTGGAAGCCGGTTCCCAGACAAGTTCATGGTCAAACAAGAAGATACAATTCGATGCTGATCACTTGCCCCTACTGCGGCCCGCGGGACGTCATCGAATTCACCTATCAGGGTGACGGCAACCGCGAGCGCCCCGATCCCGCCTCGCAGAATTTCGAGGCGTGGAACGCCTATGTCTACGACCGGCTGAACCCGGCCGGCGACCACAACGAGATCTGGCAGCATTCCGGCGGTTGCCGCGCACATCTGCGGGTCGTGCGCAACACGCTGACGCATGAGATTTCCAGCGTCGCCTTCGTGCGAGGCGATCACACCTCTGCCACGCGCCGCAAGGCGGAGGGCAAGTCATGAGCCCGCGGCGCACCGACAGCGGCGGCCGCATCGACCGGCTGAAAACCATCCGCTTCACCTTTGACGGCGCGCCCTACACCGGCCACGCCGGTGACACGCTGGCGTCGGCGCTTCTGGCCAAGGGCGTAACCCTCTACGGGCGCTCGTTCAAATACCATCGTCCGCGCGGTCTGCTGACCGCCGGCGTCGAGGAGCCCAACGCGCTGGTGACGGTGCTGAAGGGAGAGGTTCGCGAGCCCAACATTCCGGCGACCATGGTCGAGATCCACGATGGGCTGGTGGCCGTCAGCCAGAACCGTTTTCCCTCGCTTGCCTGGGACATCAACGCCGTCAACCAGCTTGGCGGCAAGCTCCTCTCGGCCGGCTTCTACTACAAGACCTTCATGGGTCCGGTGTTCGGCCCGCTGAAGGGCACGCGCCTCTGGATGTTTTGCGAGCATTTCATCCGCCGCGCCGCCGGCCTGGGCAGGGCCGGATCCGCGAGGGACCCGGCCCGCTACGAGCGCATGAACGCCTTTTGCGACGTACTGGTGGTCGGCTCCGGCCCCGCCGGTCTGATGGCCGCCAAGGCAGCCGCCGACCAGGGCGCCCGCGTCATGCTCGCCGATCTCGAGCCGCGCTTCGGCGGTTCGGCAAACTGGTCCGATGAAATCGTCGATGGCGCGCCGGCGGCCGATTGGGCGCGCCGCACCGTCGCCCAGCTCGAAGGCCGCGACAATGTCCGGCTTCTGCCGCGCACCACGGTCTGGGGCTATTACGACAACAACACGCTTGCCGCGCTGGAAAGGGTCAGCGACCACAAGGAAGCCCCGGCCAAGGGCGAGCCACGCCATCGCTACTGGGCAATCCGCGCCAAATCCGTGGTGCTGGCCACCGGCGCCTTCGAGCGGCCGCTGGTATTCCCCGGCAACGACAGACCCGGCGTGATGCTGGCGCATGCGGCCGAGCGCTACGCCAACGAATTCGGCGTGCTGCCGGGCGAGCGCATCGCGCTGTTCACCAACAATGACAGCGCCTATCGCTCCGCACTTGCCCTGAAGAAGGCAGGTGCACAGGTGGTCGCCATTATCGACGTCCGGCCAGAGCTTTCGACCGAAATGCGCCAGCTGATCGCGGAAACCGACGCCGAGATCTTCGCCGGTCACGCCGTCGTCGCAACGGAGGGAGGCAAGGTGCTCTCGGGCATCAAGGTTCAGCGTTTCGACATGACCAACGGCTCGCTCACCGGCGACGCCCGCAGCATCCACGCCGACTGCCTGCTGATGTCGGGCGGCTGGTCGCCGACAATTCACCTGGCCAGCCAGGCCGGCGCCAAGGCGGAATGGAACGCTTCGCGACAGGCTTTCCTGCCGCCGAAACCGATGCAAAAATGGATCGGTGCCGGCGCTTTCACCGGCAGTTTTTCCACCGCCGAGGCGATGGCCGAAGGGCGCGCCGCGGGCCTTGTCGCAGCGGGTGGGCAAAGCACGCCCGCCATACTGCCGACGGTCGAGGCAGCGCCCGGCGATCCCGATCCGGCGCCGGTCTTCGAGGTCAGGGCCAAGGGCAAGAGCTTCGTCGATTTCCAGCATGACGTCACGGCCGAAGATGTGCGCTTGGCGCATCGCGAGGGCTTCGTCTCGGTCGAACATCTGAAGCGCTACACCACGCTCGGCATGGCGACCGACCAGGGCAAGAGTTCCAATATCCCCGGCCTCGCCATCATGGCCGAAGCGTTGGGCAAGCCGATCCCCGAGGTCGGCACGACGCGGTTCCGGCCGCCCTTCGCGCCGGTGTCGATCGGCTCGCTGGCAGCGGAGCGCTTCGGCGATCTGAAGCCTGAACGGCTGACGCCGATGCATGACTGGCATCTCGCCAACGGCGCGACCATGTATTCCGCCGGACTCTGGTATCGACCGATGATCTATGGTCATGCAGGCGAAACCATCGAGCAGGCCTATGTGCGCGAGGCCAAGGCGACGCGCGAAAGCGCCGGCATGGTCGATGTCTCGACACTGGGCAAGATCGCCGTGCAAGGCCCCGATGCCGCCGAATTCCTCGACCGCGTCTACACCAACATGTTTTCGACGCTCACCATCGGCAAGGCGCGCTACGGATTGATGCTGCGCGAGGACGGCCTCGCCTTCGACGACGGCACCACCTGGCGGCTCGGCGAACAGGATTTCCTGATGACCACCACCACGGCCAATGCCGGCAAGGTCATGCAGCATCTGGAATATTTTCTCGACGTGATCTGGCCGGAGCTGAAAGTGCACGTCACCTCCGTGACCGACGAATGGGCGGGCGCGGCGATCGGCGGGCCGAAGGCCAGACAGATTCTCGCCGCCTGCGTCACCGGCACATCGGTCGACAATGCCACCCTGCCCTTCATGGGCATCGTTCGCGGCGAAATCGCAGGCGTGCCGGTGATGATCTGCCGGCTCTCCTTCTCCGGTGAAATGGCCTTCGAGGTGTACTGCGGCGCCGGCTACGGCACCCATGTCTGGGAGGCGCTGGTCGAGGCCGGCAAGCCGTTCGGGCTGGTCACCTATGGGCTCGAGGCGCTGGGCACGATGCGGATCGAGAAAGGCCATGTCACCGGCGCCGAGATCGACGGACGCACCACGGCGCGCGACCTGCATCTCGACTGGATGCTGTCGAAGAAGAAGCCGTTCATCGGCTCGGCGATGATGGACCGTGAGGGCCTGATCGCGCCCGATCGGCTGGAACTCGTCGGCCTGGTCGCGCTCGACAACCGGCCGCTCAATGGCGGCGCGCACATTGTCGAGGAGCTTGACGAGGCCAACCCGCACGGCTCGATCGGCCACATCACCGCCTGCTGCTATTCGCCGGCGCTGGGCAAGTATATCGCGCTGGCACTGGTTAAGGGCGGCAAGGCGCGGCACGGCACGCGCGCTCATGTCTCCGATCCCTTGCGCAACCGCTTCGGACCGGTCGAGATCGTGTCCAACCACTTCTACGATCCGGACGGGAGCCGCATGCATGGTTGAGCGTCAATCACCGCTTGATCCGGAATTTCACCCCGGCTCCCACGGCAATTTCGAGCATGGCGTCGAGATCATCCTTACCGAGACGAGACCGGGCTCGATCGTGCAGCTTGCGGCGTGGCCCGGCGAAGAGAAGAAACTGATCGCTGCCATCCGCACCGTCACCGGGCTTGCGCTGCCGGACGGCGCCGGTGGCGGCCTGAGCGACGGGGTGAAGTCGGCGTTCGGCTTCGCGCCGGGAAAGTTCACCGCCGCCGACGAGGCCGAAGGGCTGGCCGCGGCCTTCGTCAATGTGGTCACCCCGGCCATCGGTACGGTGACCGATCTGTCGCACGGCCGCACCGCTATCCGCATTGCCGGGCCAAAGGCCGAATGGGTGCTGGCGAAATTCTTCGCCATCGACTTCGCGTTGCCAGCCTTTCCGGTCGGCTCTGGCCGCTCGACCGCCCATCACGACGTCTTTGCCCAGATCCAGCGCACCGGCGCCGACCAGTTCGACATCTATGTCTTTCGCTCGTTCGCGCGCTCGTTCTGGAAGGCTCTTTGCCATGCCAGCGAGGAAGTAGGCTACGAGGTGCAATAGCCGGCGCGGCCGCATGGCCGCCTTGGCGCTGCTTCTGGCATCAAGGCCAGCCGGTCTTGCCGCTAGAAATATCCGCCGCGGCATCCATGGTAGGAGGAAATAGCCGCACACCGGCCCAACGGACATAGAACCCCGTCTCAGGGTTCGGCACATTTGTTGGTTCGAACATCTCCATGACAGCAGAAATATCCGCCGGCGCCACCGATCGCGCCGATGTGTCGGCCAGGGCCACGCTCCTGCTGCCGCCTGACGGTCGCCTGCGGCGTGTTCATGATACAGCCCTTCCGGGGACGTCTATGATAATAATATAGCATCAAAACACATGTTTATACATTTAGTAACCATGCAATGTCAATTTATTGCATGGGAAACGCGCAAGAAGTTAATAGCGAATTACTAATGGCCGAGTTTATCGGCAGATGGTCCAATCTTGACGGTGGCCAGGAGCGGGCGAATTACTCCCTTTTCTTGACGGAGCTTTGTGATGCCATCAACGTGAGGCGACCTGATCCGGCACTGGCCGCGCACGACTTCAACGATTATGTGTTTGAGCGGCGTGTGGAGCGCAAACGACCGGATGGAACAACAGAAGCCGGCCGCATTGATCTGTATAAACGCGGGTGTTTCATTCTCGAGGCGAAGCAAAGCCGTCTTCGTGGCGCAAAAAAAGCTCTGCCGGAAGGTCAGGCAGACCTGTTCGCCCCTCCAATCCCTGAACGCACAGATCCAGCCCAAGTGGGTCTCGACCATGTCATGGTCCAAGCTCGCCGGCAGGCAGAGCGGTATGCGGCCTCATTGCCGTCTGATCATCCTTACCCACCGTTTATCATCGCCTGCGACGTAGGGCGCGCGATCGAACTCTATGCCGACTTTTCCGGCCACGGGCGCCATTACGCGCAGTTTCCTGACGCGCGCCAATTTCGCATCGAACTCAGCCAGCTTGCGAAGCCCGAAGCCCAAGACCTTCTCCGCGCCGTTTGGGAACAGCCTCAATCCTTGGACCCCGCACAGCAAACGGCGAAAATAACCCGAGAGATTGCCGGACATCTGGCGAAAATTTCCAAAGCCCTTGAGGCGCGAGGTTTCGAGGCGCGCAACGTAGCTGTCTTCCTGATGCGGTGCCTCTTCACGATGTTCGTCGAGGACGTAGGCCTGCTCCGGAAAAAGGGATTCACCGAACTTCTGACGAGATGCCTAGATGATCCGACGAAGTTCACGTTCGAGATCAACGACCTCTGGCTACGCATGGACAAAGGGGGATACTCCCCTGGCATCGGCGAGAGGCTGCTTCGCTTCAACGGCAAGCTGTTCAAGGATGCGGTCTCGCTCCCATTGTCGAAAGTAGAAATACGCCTACTTCGAGACGCCTCGGATGCCGATTGGCGTGATCTGGAGCCAGCTATTTTCGGTACGCTGTTCGAGCAGGCGCTAGACCCCGCCGAGCGAAAGCGTCTTGGAGCGCACTACACACCGCGCGCCTATGTCGAAAGGGTCGTCGATGCGACCATCATGGAACCCCTAACCAAAGACTGGATTGGCCATCAATCGGCTGCGGATCGCGCGATCCGGAGCGGCTCGATGGCCGGTGCCATTCGTGAAATCGAAGATTTTCTGAGGCGCCTAGCATCGGTGCGGGTGCTCGACCCGGCATGTGGTACTGGGAATTTCCTCTATGTCGCCCTCCGCAGGATGAAGCAACTGGAGGGAGAAGCGCTCAAGCAGTTGCAGGATATCGGAGGCGATGAGGCGGTCGCACGGGTTGCGGACATTTCAGTGAAGCCGGAGCAATTCTTCGGCATGGAGCTCAACAAACGAGCGGTCGAGATTGCCGAACTGGTCCTCTGGATAGGATACATCCAGTGGCACATGCGAACGCGCTCAACAGTCCCTCCAGAGCCCGTCCTAGGCAGCAGTGATCATGTTCACGCTAAGGATGCCTTAATCACCTGGTCGGGCTATCCTTATCCGCTGCTCAAGCGTGACGCGGTCGGCAAGCCTATGGTCGATGGCCAAGGCAACGAGATGTACGTCTATCCCAACGCAATTAGCGCGGACTGGCCGGAGGCTGACTTCATCGTCGGGAATCCCCCGTTCATCGGCGGAAAGGATATTCGCGGGCGCCTCGGTGCCGGTTATGCCGAAGCATTGTGGGCCGCAAATCCGCAGATGAATCCTGCGGCGGATTTCGTGATGTATTGGTGGGATCGCGCAGCCGAGTTGCTCGTCAGAAAGGGAACGCGACTACGTCGCTTCGGATTCGTTACGACAAATTCGATAACGCAAGTCTTTCAGCGAAGAGTTCTTGAGCGTCATCTATCCGGCTCGTCGCCCATCTCTTTGGTGCTCGCTATCCCCGACCACCCTTGGACTAAGGCCACAAAGGACGCCGCTGCAGTGAGAATTGCGATAACCGTTGCGGAAGCCGGCGACCGGGAAGGAATTGTACGCCTTGTGACGCGGGAAGAGAACCTAGACACAGACGAACCCACTATCGATCTTGCCCGCCATGATGGCAAGGTCAATGCCGATCTGACGATTGGTGCTAACACAGACAGGGCAAGCGAACTTCTAGCTAACAGCGTAATCGGCTATCGTGGCGTTCAGCTGATGGGTAGCGGCTTTATCGTTGCGAGGGATAAGGCGGAAAAACTTGGGCTTGGAAAACGGCCGGGGCTCGAAAAGTATATTCGCGAATATCGCAATGGAAAAGACCTGACTTCGCGACCGCGTGGAGTAATGGTCATCGATCTATTCGACACTGCCGCTGCCGAAGTTCGACGCGACTTTCCCGAAGTCTATCAACATTTACTGGACACCGTGAAGCCAGAACGGGAGCGGAATAATCGAACCTCGTACCGACAGAAATGGTGGTGGTTCGGCGAACCGCGAAGAGAGCTGCGCTCAGCCCTATTCGGGTTGCATCGCTACATTGCGACCGTCGAAACGGCAAAACACCACATCTTCCAATTCCTGGGCGGAGACATCACTCCAGACAACAGGCTTGTCGTCATCGCGGTTGAAGATGCCTTCACGCTAGGTGTGCTGTCTTCGTGTGTGCACTTGGTATGGAGTAGGGCAGTAGGCGGCACGCTTGAGGACCGCCCCATCTACACGAAATCCCGGTGCTTCGATCCTTTCCCGTTTCCCAATGCCAATGCGTCCGACCGGGCCGAGATTGGAGCTATTGCGGAAGAACTCGACGAAACACGCAAACGAGTCCTCGTTGAGCATCCCGACATAACGCTGACCGCACTTTACAATGTTATAGAAGCCATCGTGGCAGGTCGTGCACTTTCCCGCGCGGAACAGGACATTCGAAACCGAGGCCGGGTCCTAATCCTCCGGGAACTTCACGAGAGGCTCGATGCAGCCGTTATGAAATCCTATGGATTGCACAGCGACATTGATGCCGAGCAGACGCTTGTTTCCCTCGTTGAGTTAAATGAAATCCGCGCTGCCGAAGAACGACGTGGCTTTATCAAATGGCTTCGTCCTGAGTATCAGATCGACAAGATCGGTCCGCTGGCCCACCGGGGCGATCGTGTACAAGCAATCCTTTCAACCAAGGTTAGGGTCAAGAAGCCCGCCTTCCCAACAGTTTGGCTGGAGCAGACTAGGATCGTGCTTGATATTATGGGGCACGCAAAAACACCTCTGTCGGCAGAGGCAATCGCCCAAAAGTTTAGTCCTGCAGACCAGGCTGTTGCCGAAGTGCGGGACGTCCTGCAATCCCTAGAGCGACTTGGGCAGGCAGAAAGCTATGACAAGGGAAAAAGTTTCTTCCGCGCGGCATAGAAGGAAGGCTTTTGAGGCCTCTGCTAGTCACGCAATGGTACGGCGCGCGTCTGATATCATCAAGTTCAAGAACTGCCGATGGCAACTGCCGCATGTAAAGAGTCCGTGCATATACATCCCGTGTGTCGGCCCTCGCTTCTATCCGCATGAGCAATGTTGTTCTTGCCGTTTCGCGGTTGCGACGACAAATAGAGTGGAGCCTCTACATAGCCAGCCATCTATTCGCTGAACGTCACCCACTCTTCCAGCGGCACGCGGTCGGTGCGGAAGGCGTTTTCAGGCTTCGTCGTATCCTCGTAACCGAGTGCCATGCCGCAGACGACGATTTCCTCGTCGGGAATGCCGAGCACCGGCCTGATCTGCCGGTGATAGGGGGCAAACGCCGCTTGCGGGCAGGTGTGCAGGCCTCTGCCTCGCGCCGCGACCATGATGTTCTGCAGGAACATGCCGTAGTCGATCCACGAGCCCTGGTTGAGCCGGCGGTCGATGGTGAAGATCATGCCGACAGGAGCGTCGAAGAAGACGAAGTTGCGGTCATGCTGGGCGCGCATCTTGTCGACTTCGCGGCGGCCGATGCCAAGCGCGCCATACAGGCCGAAGCCGTTGGCGCGCCGCCGTGTCAGATAGGGCTCGAAGAACTGGGTGGGATAGTAGCGGTACTCGTCCCAGTCTGCTTTCTCGGCGCGAATGCCCGAGCTGAGAATGGCGGCTGATATCCGCTGCTTGGTCTCGCCCTTGGTGACATAGACCCGCCACGGTTGCATGTTGGTGCCCGAAGGCGCCTGGGCCGCGACCGTCAGTATGGCGCGGATGGTGTCATCGTCGACCATGTCGGGCAGGAATGCACGCACCGAACGGCGCGACAGGATCGCGTCGTCAACGACGTCGGCATCGCCCGCAATTCGAGGCATTTTCTCTAGCATGGGCCGTCCCTTTAGCCTTTGTCTCGCTCGGACGTCCCCACTCGCCGCTCGCCGCCGAGCCTTTGCATGAACCGCCAAAATCCTGCAAGTAAATCTTGAGCATCGGTGAAAATCCACTTGATTTTTTCATGAGCTTGATTTCTCATGAAATTTGGTCGCGAATTTTCATGAAGAGATCGTTTTGCCTTCAACCATCGCACGAACATTGCAGGAACCTGACGAACGGGTGCTGGCCAGCGATATCAGAGCTTTGCGCAGGGCGCGCGGACTGACGCTGGCGGAAATCGCTCTGAGACTTGGCCGCTCGGTCGGCTGGGTCAGCCAGGTCGAACGCGGCCTGTCGACGCCTTCGCTCAGTGATCTCAGGGCCTTCGCCGAATTGTTCGGCGTGCCGCTCAGCCTATTCTTCAGCCACGACGTTCCCATCGAAAGCGAGCGTGGCGTGATCGTGCGCTCCGCCAGCCGCCGCGCGCTTGGCACAAGCGAATCCGGCCTGATGGAGGAACTCCTATCGCCCGATCTCGGCGGTAGCTTCGAGATGCTGCGCTCCGTCTTCGCGCCGGGCGCCGAGCTCAAGACGGAGGCGCGTCGGCCGACCGAAGAGGCTGGATATGTCGTGTCGGGCACATTCGACATCGAAATATCAGGTACATGGCATCGGCTCGGCGAAGGCGATTCCTTTCGCTTCGACGGCAAGCCTTTCCGCTGGCGCAATCCGGGAACGGAGCCGGCGGTCGTCATCTGGGTGGTTTCGCCGCCAGTTTATTGAATGAACGCTAGACCAAGGGTTGGAGAAGAATATGGCCGGTTTGCCGAGCACGGCACGCGTGGTGATCATCGGAGGCGGCGTCGTCGGCGCCTCCTCGCTCTATCATCTGGCCAAGGCGGGCTGGACCGACTGCGTGCTGTTGGAAAAGAACGAGCTGACCTCTGGCTCGACCTGGCATGCCGCCGGCAATGTGCCGACCTTCTCCTCGTCCTGGTCGCTGATGAACATGCAGCGTTATTCGACCGAGCTTTATCGCGGGCTGGCCGACGAAGTCGATTACCCCATGAACTATCACGTCACCGGCTCGCTGCGGCTCGCCCACTCGGTCGAGCGGATGCAGGAGTTCCAGCGCGCCAAGGGCATGGGCCGCTACCAAGGCATGGACATCGACATCATCGGCGTCGATGAGGTCAAGCGCCGCTACCCCTTTATCGAGACGCATGATTTGAAGGGTGCACTCTACGATCCAAGCGACGGCGACATCGATCCGGCGCAGCTCACCCAGGCGCTGGCCAAGGGCGCGCGTGACATGGGCGCCAAAATCATCCGCTTCTGCCCAGTCACCGGTGTGCGCCGCGAGAAGGATGAATGGGTCGTTGTATCAGCCCAGGGCGAGATCCGCTGCGAGATCGTCGTCAATGCCGCTGGCTACCGCGCCGCCGAGGTGGGCCGCATGTTCGGCCGCGACGTGCCGATGATGGTGATGAGCCACCAGTACATATTGTTCGAGGAAATCCCCGAACTCGCCGCATGGTCGCGAGAGCAGGGAAAGAAACTGCCGCTGCTGCGCGACGTCGACACTTCCTACTATCTGCGCCAGGAAAAGAACGGCATGAATCTTGGCCCCTACGAGCGCAATTGCCGCGCGCATTGGGCCGGTCACAACGATCCGATGCCGGACGATTTTTCGTTCCAGCTGTTCCCGGACGATCTCGACCGGCTGGAACATTACCTAGCCGATGCTGTCGCCCGCGTGCCGATCCTGGGCACCGCCGGCCTGTCCAAGGTCATCAACGGCCCGATCCCTTATGCGCCGGACGGCAATCCGTTGATCGGACCGATGCCGGGCGTCCCCAATGCCTTCGAAGCCTGCGTCTTCACCTTCGGCATCGCGCAAGGCGGCGGCGCCGGCAAGGTGCTGGCGGAATGGGTGACGCAGGGCCAGACCGAATGGGACATGTGGTCATGCGATCCGCGCCGCTTCACCACCTTCGCCTCGGCGCCGGATTATTGTGTCGCCAAGGGCATGGAAATCTACGGCAACGAATACGCCATCCAGTTTCCCCGCCATGCCTGGCCCGAGGGCCGCAATCGCAAGCTGTCGCCGATCCACGATCGCATCAGCGCGCTCGGCGCCCGCTTCGATGCCTATAATGGCTGGGAGCGCGCCACCTGGTACGCGAAAGACGGCGACGACATCTCCGAGGAAGCGACACTGACCTTCCGCCGCGATGGGCCGTGGCAGCATCGCGTCCGCGAGGAGTGCCTGGCCGTGCGCGATGCCGCCGGCATTCTGGACCTGCCGGGCTTTTCGCGCTTCAATCTCGAAGGACCTGGTGCCGCCGAATGGCTGAGCCTGCAGATCACCGGCCTGGTGCCGAAGCCCGGTCGCATCGGCCTCGTCTATTTCTCCGACGACAAGGGCCGCATCGTCACCGAGATGTCCGTCGTGCGCCACGATGAAAATCTGATGACGCTGATCACCGCCGCGGTCGCGCAATGGCATGATTTCGAATGGCTGAAATCGCGCATGCCTGGGGATGCGCCTTTCAAGCTGACCGATCGGACCGAGGAATATTCCACTCAGGTCCTGGCCGGCCCCAACGCGCGAAAGATCCTTGCCGATGTCTGTGGCGCCGACCTCGCCTTGCCATGGCTGACGCACCAGGAAACCAATATCGCCGGCCGCTGGGCAAAGCTTGTCCGCGTCTCCTTCGCCGGTGAACTCGGCTGGGAGATCCACACCAGGGTCGGTGACACCGCCGCTATTTTCGACACGATCTGGGCCGCCGGCCGGAAGCATGGGCTGAAGCCGTTCGGCATGTACGCGCTGGATTCGCTCAGGCTTGAAAAAGGCTACCGCACCTGGAAGGGCGACCTGTCCACCGACTATTCGATCCTGCAGGGCGGGCTGGAGCGTTTCGTGAAATGGGAAAAGCCTGACTTCCGGGGCAAGGCGGCACTTCAGAACGAGAAGCAGCAAGGCGTGAAGAAGCGTTTCGTCACGATGGTCGTCGAAAATCCCGGCGATTGCGACGCGCCCTACATGTCGACGCTCTGGCATGACGGCCAGATCGTTGGCGAGACGACATCCGGCGGCTGGGGTCATCGCATCGACAAGTCGATCGCGCTCGGCATGCTGCGCGCCGACCTGGCCGAAGCCGGCACTTCTGTCGAGGTCGAAATCTTCGGCGACCGTTTTCGGGCGGTGGTGCAGAAAGACGAGCCTTTGTGGGATCCGAAGAACGAGAGGCTGCGAGGATAGACTTGGGCAACCACCATTTTGTGCCAAAGTTCATCTTGAAACGCTTTGTGGGTGAACACGGCCGACTTTGTGCATATGCACTGTCAAATGGCGCGCGCTCATACGTTCCCGTGACGAAAGCCGCGTGCTCCGAGAATTTCTATGACTTCGAAATATCAGGGAGAAATATCTCATACGAAGGTCGATTGTCTAAACTTGAATCAAACTGCGCACGCTCCATCAAAAAAATGGTGGATCACGAGAATGTACTTTCAATCTCCGAGCAGGAGCGGGAGATCGTCAGTCTCCTTATTGCCATTCAGAGTTTTAGGACGGCATCGTTTTTTGAGGGAGCTTCTGCCGTCGACAAAGAAAGGCGAGCTAACATATTCATGACCTCGATGAGATCCTCGTTCTTGATACAAAAGGAGATATTGGGGCGGAAGTGGGTCTTAATGAAGATCGAGGGTAGTCATACATTTTATGTTGGCGACCATCCCGTCACCTTCCAGAACACGGAGAATCCATCTCAAAGCGGAGATCTCGGTTTCGACGTTGCAGGGATTGAGGCGTTTTTTCCACTGACCCCAAAGTTGGCGTTGTATATCCCGCATCAATCGACATCGAGGCAACTAACCGATGGATATGCGAGCGCACAACAGTTTCAGATCGAGGCGAACCGGGCAGTCCTTTCTGGCCAGTATCACCCGATGGCGAACCCGGAAGGGCTTAGCTCGATTCGAAAGACATTGATTTCAGGAAAAATTTTTGATGATGCATTCCACCGGGGGACACCAATGCCAGCGGTCGAAGAAAATGTCATAAACTTCAACTACTTACAGATTCTCTTTGCGCACAAAAATGTGTTCTCCTGCAAAGACGACTTTTCATTCGCCGACTACGTCTTGGAAAAGAGCCCTCAATACAGGCAAGTGCCCAAAGTGTTTTTCTCGACTTACTCTCCAGGAGCTGAATAGCCATGTCCAGACCATCATCGCACGTCTCCAGCATCGTGCCTTTGGGCAAGGGCGGCTGGGAGGTCCACTACGCCCCGCTACAGGATCCCAGGAACGAAAGGCTGCGCGCATGAAGCAAGTCGTCCTTACCGATGGCGGCATGGGCCAGGAACTGGTTCGCCGCAGCAAGTCCGAGCCAACACCGCTCTGGTCGGCCAGGGTGCTGATCGACGAGCCGGATCTGGTGCGCGACCTGCACGCGGAATTCATCCGCGCCGGCGCCCGCATCATCACCATCAACACCTATTCGGCAACACCCGAACGCCTGGCCCGAGAGGGTGCGGAGGATCTGTTCAAGCCGTTGCAGAAGCGCGGCATCGAACTGGCCAGGCAGGCGCGCGACCTGGCCGGCGACACCGCTATCGCCGGCTGCCTGTCGCCGCTTTTCGGCAGCTATGCGCCGGCGCTGACCATTTCCTATCAGGAGACGCTCGATATCTACCGCCGCATCGTTGCCGAGCAGGCCGACGGCGTCGACCTGTTCCTCTGCGAAACCATGGCGTCGGCCGAGGAAGCGCGCGCGGCGGTGACCGCCGCGTCGGAAAGCGGCAAGCCGGTATGGGTGTCGTGGACGCTGGCCGACCACGGCCAACCGCGTCTGCGCAGCGGCGAAGCCATCGCCGCCGCGTCCTCGGCGCTCGGCGACCTGCCGGTCGCGGCGCGGCTGGTCAACTGCTGCCGGCCGGAAGCGATCGCCGTGGCCTTGCCCGAACTGATCGAGCTTGGCGGTCCGGTCGGTGCCTATGCCAACGGCTTCACTTCCACCGAGGCGCTCAAGCATGGCGGCACGGTCGATGTGCTGCATGCCCGTCATGATCTCGGGCCGGACGCCTATGCCGACCAGGCCATCGGCTGGGTGGAGGCCGGTGCCGACATCGTCGGCGGTTGCTGCGAAGTCGGACCGGCCCATATCGCCGCTCTGCGCGAACGGCTCGAACGGGCCGGCTATGAGATTTCAGGAGTCATCCATGCCTAGACCATCATCGCGCATTTCCGGCATCGTGCCTTCGGGCAAGGATGGCTGGGAAGTCCATTTCGCCGCCTGGGCCCGCAAGGAGGCCGGCGAAGACATCATCATGCTGTCGGTCGGCGACCACGACTTCGACACGCCTTCGCAAACGATAGAAGCATGCGTGACCGCGGTTCGCGGCAGCAATCACCATTACACGCCGCTGCCTGGCCTGCCACGCCTGCGCAAGGCGATGGCCGCGGCATCGCGCGCCTGCACCGGCGTTGCGACGGACCCCGACCAGATCATCGCCACGCCCGGTGGACAGGCGGCGCTCTACGCGGCCGTCCAGGCCGTGCTCGATCCGGGCGATCATGCCATCGTGGTTGCGCCTTACTATGCGACCTATCCCAACACTTTCAGCGCGGCTGGCGCCGAATTCACAGTGGTCGAGACACCGGCAGCGGATGGTTTCCAGCCACGCGCCGACATGATCCGCGCGGCGCTTCGGCCGAACACGCGCGCTATCCTGATCAACACGCCGAACAATCCGACCGGTGCGGTCTATTCGCGGGAGCGGTTGGAACAGCTGGCCGAAGTTTGCCGGGAGCATGATCTTTGGCTGTTGTCGGACGAGGTCTATTGGACGCTGGGTGGTGGCGAGCACGTCTCGCCGCGCTCGCTGCCCGGCATGGCCGAGCGCACGCTGGTCATCAATTCGATGTCCAAGAGCCACGGCATGACCGGCTGGCGCATGGGCTGGCTGACCGGCCCCAGCGAGATGATCACGCTGCTGACCAATCTCAATCTGGTAACGACCTACGGCTTGCCTGCCTTCATCTCGATCGCCTGTGTCGAGGCATTGGAAAACGGCTATGGCGTCAAGGAGATCGCCGAGCGCTATGCGGCGCGACGCACCGTGTTGCTCGACGCCGTCCATGGCATGAACAACGTTGCCGTGCGCGGCTCCGAGGGCGGTATGTATGTCATGCTCGACATATCGGCCATCGAGCCGGACGATGAGAAATTCGCCTTCGCCTTGCTCGACAAGGAGAGGGTCGGCGTGATGCCGGGTTCCAGTTTCGGCGAAGCTGCCGCTGGTCATATCCGCGTCAGCCTGTGCCAACCCGAACCCGTGTTGCGGGAAGCAGCGCTTCGGCTGCGCCGCTTTGCTTCCAGCTACCGTCGCGAGGCCGCATGACCGCCAAGGCCGTCCCTACCAAAGCCCGTGCCGTCATCATCGGCGGCGGCGTCTCCGGCTGTTCGGTCGCGTACCACCTGGCCAAGCTCGGCTGGACCGACATCGTGCTGCTCGAACGCAAGCAGTTGACCTCGGGCACGACCTGGCATGCCGCCGGCCTGATCGGCCAATTGCGCGGCTCGCAGAACATGACGCGGCTGGCGAAATATTCGGCCGACCTTTACGTCA
>NZ_JAMYTH010000023.1:0-110731 GCF_040322415.1 Mesorhizobium sp. M0152 | reverse complement strand
TGGAGCGCGCGAGCGACCTGGACGCCGCGTTCGATCGTGCGGCTGAATCCGATGCCGTGGCGTTGCTCGACGTGCTGACGGACCCAGGCGGCCATCCACCGATCGCTCTCTATGACGGAACGTTGGATCGGATGGAGAACGGAAACGTTATCCAAGACCCCGTGCCATAGCTGGAAAGATTGATCCACAACCATCCGTCAGGCGACCCGACGCCATCGTGCGCCGATATCGAGATGACGAAGGAGATCATCGACGCGGCCAAGCGGCTGGGCGTGGCCGTGCACGACCACATCATCATCGGGCGCAAAGGCCATTCCAGCATGAAGGGCTTGCTGCTGATCTAGTCGCTTGAATTACCTGTGGCACGAGCGACAGACGGTCCTCTGATCCTTTGGTGATGTGAACACTCATCTCGGTTTCAACCGCGCAATGCTGCCGCAACGACGCTCTCCAGTGGCGTTGTCGGTCGACCGATCAGCCGGCTCATGGCGCCGCCGTCATCGAACAACGCTCCGCGTGAGGCTGCAATGTCGGCATCGGCCAGGATAGCGGCGAGATCGGCGGGCAGCCCGGCGCTTGTCAACACACCCTCATAGACCGCCCCGGCAAGATCATTGTAGGCGATCGCCTTGCCCGATTGCCGCGAAACCTTCGCCGCAAGCTCGGCGAGCGTGAAGGCTTGGTCCGCGGCGAGCTCGTAAGTCCTCCCCGCTTGATCCTCGCTCGTCAGCACCACGGCCGCGGCCTCGGCATAGTCCTGCCGTGCCGCGGACGAGAAGCGCCCCTCATTTGCGGCGCCGATGAAGGCGCCGTGCTCCAGAGCCGCCGGGAGCGCCATCAGATGGTTCTCGGTGTACCAGCCGTTGCGCAGGATGACGGCGGGCAGGCCCGAGGCCGCGATGACCTCCTCCGTCTGCCGATGTTCGACCGCGAGCCTCGCGGGAGACGTGTCCGCATGCAGCATGCTCGTGTAAGCGATCAGCGAAACGCCCACCCGTTGGGCGGCCTTGATCACTGACCGATGCTGCGGCAAGCGGCCGTTGACTTCGGTCGAGGAAATCAGCAGCAGTCTATCGACGCCGGCCAGTGCCATCGGGAGCGTGTCGGGACGATTATAGTCCGCCTCCCGCACGACTACGCCGCGTTGGGCAAGATCGCTGGCCTTTGCCGGATCGCGAACCGCCGCCACAATCCGGTCGGCCGGAACTGTCTTCAGCAGTGCGTCGATCACGAGACGGCCAAGCTGTCCTGTTGCTCCAGTTATTGCGTACATCGTTCTGTCCATTTCGTGGTTGGATGGATTGAGAGCCTCAGATAGCGGCTCTCGTTACCATCGGAAACCACGTATCTTGTGGTTACCATCATTTTCCGGTAACCAACTGGAAACTCCCATGGAAGATGCGCGATGGTCCTCAGGATGCGAACGAAGGTGAAGGCGCTTCCCGGCTGCCCCATGTCTAAGTGCATGGCGCTGCTTGGCGGGTGCTGGACACCCGAGGTGCTCTGGTCCTTGAGCGACGGACCGCGCCGGTTCTCCGAATTGCGCCGCGATATCCCAGCCATTTCGGCTAAGGTGCTGACCGGCAGGTTGCGCGATCTCGAGGAGCGCGGCGTCCTCGCACGCCACGTGATGCCGACATCGCCGCCGACCGTGGAGTATGAGCTGACCTCATTGGGGCAGGAGCTGCTCCCAGCGATCAGGTCTATCGTGGAGGTCGGATCGCGCCTGCTGCTGCGTGACTCTCCCCGCCTGATGATCGCAAGCCCATCCCTCCGCGACTAGCCCGCGCGAGGCGGTGGCTCGCCGAGTGTTGACCATCGCGCCTGGGCGTGGGGTATCTGCGGCGACGCCGCCTTCGACGTTCTGGTCGGCCTGCTGAAGTAGGCGGGACGGACACCGCCGGCGAAGGCGCTCCGGCGGATCCGTTCAGGGCGGGTCCGTCTGGCAAGTTCCGGCAATCTGCTCGACCGCCTGCTCAAATCCGGCAAGGTCGAAATCCGCCTGGCCGCGCCCGGACAGCAATCCGAACCGCCAGGAAAGCGACAGCCGGCTCGCAGCGGCAAGCCGCCGGACGCCATCGGCGCCGTCACGGACAAGCATCCTGCCGCGCGGGCCGACCAACCAGCTCTCGTCGACCTTGTTGCCGGTATCGACGGTGACCGACATGGTGACCTTGCGGCTGGCCGAAACGGCGTCGTTCAACTGGAGCCACTCCGTCCAGCGCGGTTCGCTGTTTGCCCGGCAGGCAATGGTCAGGACCGGGCTGTAGCTCAAGGCCCCGCCGCCGGTGATCAGCTTGTTGGTGGCATGGAGCGAAGCCGTGACGAGGCCGTCATCATCCGTGGCGAAACGCCAGTCACCCGTGATCGCCTCGGCTTGGGCGAAATTACAGGTGAAGGCCAGAACGAGTGCCAAGGCGACGACACGCCCCGTTTCGAAGAATAGGCTCAACGCCCCCTCCAGGAACCATTAAGGTTTGCAGCAGAAGCGCAGATAATGATCAACGCCTGGTATCGCCAAGTGCCGCTGCCCACGAAGCATACCGGCTGTTGCAGTTTCGCAACGAAAAAAGGCCGCCTCGAGGGCGGCCTTCGTCGATTCCATCAAGCGGAAATTTATTCGGCGTTCTTGGCGGCCTTCTTCTTCGGCGCGGCCTTCTTCTTCGGCTCTTCCGCCTCGTCGGCCTTCTTGTCGTCAGCCTTTTTTGCGGCGGCCTTCTTCGCCGGCTTCACCTTGGTCGCGGTTTCCGCTTCCTCGTCGTCGGCCATC
This sequence comes from Mesorhizobium sp. M0152, assembly GCF_040322415.1. Taxonomy (NCBI): domain Bacteria; kingdom Pseudomonadati; phylum Pseudomonadota; class Alphaproteobacteria; order Hyphomicrobiales; family Phyllobacteriaceae; genus Mesorhizobium; species Mesorhizobium sp. M0152. Next base: position 107,961 of record NZ_JAMYTH010000023.1, on the reverse strand, counting down.
AGCTCTTCCTTGCTGACCTTGACGTCGGTGACCGAGATCTGGCCGAGCAGGTGATCGACCACCTTCTCCTCGAACATCGGCGCCCGCAGTGCATTCAGCGCCTCGGGATTGCTGCGATAGAACTCGAAGGCTTCCTGCTGCTGGTTGGCCGGGAAGCGGCGAACCTGCTCGAACAGGCCGCGCTGCAACTCCTCGTCCGACACCGTGACGCCGGCCTTCTCGCCGATCTCGGCAAGCACCAGGCCGAGGCGCACGCGGCGTTCGGCAAGGCGCAAATATTCGGCGCGCGCCTCTTCTTCGGTCGTCTCTTCATCGGCGAAAGTGCGGCCGGCGGCTTCCAGATCGCGGTTGACCTGCGCCCAGATATTGTCGAACTCGGCGTCGACGAGCTTCGACGGCGCCTCGAACGAGTAGGCCGCGTCGAGCTGGTCGAGCAGCTGGCGCTTGACCTTCTGGCGCGTCATCGAGCCGAACTGGTTCTCGATCTGGCCGCGCACGATCTCGCGCAGGCGCTCCAGCGATTCCAGGCCGAGGTTCTTGGCGGTCTCGTCGTTGATTTCCAGCTCACCGGGCTTCGACACTTCCTTGACGGTAACGTCGAAGGTCGCTTCCTTGCCGGCCAGATGCGCCGCCTGGTAGTTTTCCGGGAACGTCACGGTGACCTGCTTTTCGTCGCCGGCCTTGCTGCCGACCAGCTGGTCCTCGAAACCGGGAATGAACTCCTTGGAGCCCAGCACCAGCGGCTGATCGGTGCCGGCGCCGCCGGCAAAGGCCTCGCCGTCGATCTTGCCGAGATAGTCGATGGTCACGCGGTCGCCCTCGGCGGCCTTGCCGGTCTTCGGCTCGTAGCTGCGCGCCGATTCGGCAACGCGCTTGACCTGCTCGTCGATCTCGGTGTCAGGCACGTCGAACACTGGGCGTGTCACTTTGATGTCGGAGAAATCCTTGATCTCGATCGCCGGGATGACTTCGTAATTCAGGCGGAATTCGAAATCGGCGCCGCCGGCCAGGATCTTCTCGGCCTCCTTCTCGTCCTCGGTCATGATGACTTCGGGCTGCATGGCGGCCTTTTCGCCGCGGCCCGAAATGATCGAACGGGTCGAATCGTTGAGGATCTCGTTGACCACTTCGGCCATGAACGACTTGCCGTAGACCTTGCGCAGGTGCTGCACCGGCACCTTGCCCGGGCGGAAGCCGTTGATGCGGACCTTGTTCCTGGCGTCCGACAGCCGCGCCATCAGCTTGGCTTCCATGTCACCGGCCGGCACGGTGATCTTGATCTCGCGCTTGAGACCGGAGTTGAGTGTTTCGGTGACCTGCATCGTAAAACCTTTGTTTTCACCAATGAGGCTGCAAAGCGGCTTTCTGCCGCTCACAGCCTGCCGGTAATTCTTGCCGGAAATGGCTTTTGGTACGGAAGCTGGCGATTTGACCGAAAATACGGCTCAAACTCTCCCGAGCTGCGTTCCAAAATGTGAATAAGTTTTTGTTTTTCCTACTTCTTATCACATTTTGCAGAAGCGGATCGTCGCGTCTCGTCACATTCGACACGCCTTTTGTCACAGGCGAGCTTAATTTTCAACCATCTTCGCGTTTCGGCGAATGAGCAATATCTCGGCCCTCACCCAACATCTTGTCTCTGACATTGACGGAATGATGGCTACACGGGATTGCCGGACAATGCGGATGTGGCCGGAACTGGTAGATGACCTGTCGGAACCATGATCGCGGTCCAGTGGTTCTGGAGAAGGGAAAATTCAGACCGACCCACGACGCGGCGTTATCGCCCTTGAACTTGTAACATGGCTTGTGACATAGACGTGGCATAGGTCACCAGATCGGCGGGTATGGCGGAATTGGTAGACGCACCAGATTTAGGTTCTGGCGTGAGAACGTGGGGGTTCGAGTCCCTCTACCCGCACCACCCCTTCCCCTTCGCCGCCGAGATTCTGCGCGCCGACGCATTATTTCAATCCCTTCGGAGAGCCAACGCGATGAGGTTTTCGCGCTCTAATAAAGCGGTTCCTCGAACAGCGTCTTGTCGCCATCCACCAGCGCCTTGATCTGGGCGGTGCCGTTCGCGGAGAGCGCAAGCCTTATGCCGAACGGGCGCACCCGCATGTCGTTCTGGATCGCCATGCCCTCGCCTTCCGGCAGATAGAAGCGCTCGATGCCGTAGTCCGGCGCGATGGTCATGCCTTCGCCGCGAAGATCCCAGCCCTGGGCGACGTGGCCCGATATATCGGCCTCGTCGGTCGCGGCGGGTGCCGGCGCCTTACCGAACCAGGCGGTGGTCGGCGTCCAGTAGCCGTTGGCGCCCTGCTTCAGCCTGACGACGATCGAGGTGTCGTCGCTGGAGAATTTGCCGGCGGGTATGTCGGCGATCATCTTCACCGGAATGCGCGAGATCTCGTAGCCGAGGGTAATATAGTCGCCGCGCAGCAGATCGCGCGGATCGACGGGTTCGACCTTCAGGAGCACGTCCTTGCCGCTGCGCAGGATCGCCGCCCGGCCGGCGATGATCCAGCTCAGGAAGCCTATCTGGACAAGCGCCAGCACCAGCGCCGAGACGATTAGTCTCTTTCCGGTCATCATGCCGCGGCTCCTTCGGTGGCTGGGCCCTTCATGCGCTTTTCGACGCGGATGATGACGATGGCAAGAAGGCCGAGCAGCACCGCCGCGGCAAGGAAGAAGCCGGCCGTGTCGAGCATCGATTGCAAGGTCACCACATAGATTATGGCAAGTTCGAAGGCGAAGCCGAGATAGGCGAGCCAGCGCAGTCCCCGGCTCTCCCGCCCCGCCAGCACGATCGCCCCGACGATACCGGCGAGCGCCACAACGGAGGCGATAGCGAAGCCGCTGGCGTAGCTGCTCTCGTCGGCCAGTTCGAACTGGATGATGGCCAGGCCGGTGAGGAAACCGAGCAGCGCGTGCAAGGGCAAGCGGCCGCCGAGCCGAACGATCGCGTCGGCCGGCTCCGGCGCCAGGACGGAAGCCGCGAAAAGCGCGACCGATGCGATGACCAGGGGGATCGCCACCGGCAGCGTCGCGTGATCCATAGCCAGCAGCATGACATAGAAGAGCAGCGACAGGATGATCAGGTGCCGGGCCGGCTGGCTGCGGGTCCAGAACGAAACGGCGAACAGCACGGCCGCCATGACGACGAAGAGATGCGGAAATTCGTTGCGGGTGAAATAGTCGAACCCTTTCAGGAACAGCCAGGCATCGGCGATGCCGACCGCAGCGACGGTCAGCGGGTTCGAGCGCAGCGCCACGGCCGCCAATGCGGTACCGGCGCCCCAGGTGACCAGGGCCGAGGCCTCGTCGCCGGAGAGGTGATACATCTGGCCGATCAGCGCGATCGAACCGCCGAATGCCGCGGCCGCCACGATCCACAATGCCTCGCCGATTGCCGCATGGTCGCGCGTCTTCAAAACCGCGCCGCCGACATAGCCGCCAAGGATGATGGCAAACAGTGCGGCGACCCGCGCCAGCCGCGGGATTGCTTCCCAGTTGGCGGCGACGAAGATCAGGATCGCCGCGCCGAACAGCAAGGCCGCCATCATCGCCAGGATCGAACCGAAGCTGAGTGAGTTGCGCGCGTTGGCCTCGATGTCGCGCGCAAGGATATCGGCTGTCGCGGCGTTGATCAGGCCGCCCTGCCGCCACCGCGCGATATCCGACCTCACCCGTGTCGAATAGCTTGCCATATCGCCCCCTCCCTTTCCATGTCGGCTTTCAACCGAAACGGCCAAACCGTTGACGTCACGGCACTTTCTGATTCTGGATTCTTTGTGTCAGGTCCGTGAAGCCGCGTTAATGTTGCATTGCACAATTTGCATTGCTGCCATGCAGCCATAGCGCTTTTAAATCGATATGAGCCCGCCTATCTATGCTGCGTACAAGAGACGGAATGATCCGAAGAAAGACGAAACGAGAATACCATGAACCTGATCCGCAACTACCGCAACTGGCGCCGCTACCGGGACACTGTCTCCGAGCTGAGCCGCCTGAGCAACCGTGAATTGGTCGACCTCGGCATCAGCCGCAGCGACATTCCTTACGTCGCTCGCAAGGCGGTCTAATCCTTCGGACCGCAAATGGTCCGAAACCAGTTTTGAAGAAGAGAACGACAATGAACCTGATCCGCAACTATCGTAACTGGCGCGTATATCGCGAGACGGTTACCGAGCTGGGTCGCCTTTCCAACCGCCAGCTGCATGATCTCGGTATCGTCCGCGACGAAATCAAGATCATCGCCCGCAAGGCGATGTAACACAGGAATTTCGCTGGGGTCGACCTCCTCCCCGACCGCAGCGAAGACGGCCAGCCCTTATCCTCCTCCCAAGGGTTGACCACAAAAACGGCGCCCGCCGCAACCTCCTCCCGCGGCGGGCGTTGTTTCCCGGAGCAAATGAATTTTGCTCCAAAAGGGTTTCGCCCCTTTTGAGAATAGCGAAAGAGATTTCGTCAGAGCCGACCTCCTCCCCGGCGATGACGAATAGGCCCAACCTTCACCTCCTCCCGAGGGTTGGCCACCAAAACGGCGCCCGCCGCACCTCCTCCCGCGGCGGGCGCTGTTTCCCCGGAGCAAATGAATTTTGCTCCAAAAAAGGGTTTCGCCCCTTTTGAAAATAGCGAAAGAGATTTCGTCAAAGCCGACCTCCTCCCCGGCGATGACGAATACGGTCGGCCTTCACCTCCTCCCGAGGGTCGACCCCAAAAACGACACCCGCCGGACCTCCTCCCCCGGCGGGTGTTGTTGTTTTCAGGGCTCGCTTGCGTCAGCGGCGTCCGCTCTGCGTGAACGCCGCAATTGCAATCGCTGCCCCAAGCGATTATTCCGGCGCTCATGAGCAAAAATCCCATCCATATCATCGGCGGCGGCCTCGCCGGCTCCGAAGCCGCCTGGCAGGCGGCGCAGGTAGGCGTGCCCGTCATCCTGCATGAAATGCGGCCCGTTCGCGGCACAGATGCCCACAAGACCGATGGGCTGGCCGAACTCGTCTGTTCCAATTCCTTCCGCTCCGACGACGCCGACAACAACGCCGTCGGCCTGCTGCACGCCGAAATGCGGCTGGCCGGCTCGCTGATCATGAACGCCGGCGACGCCAACCAGGTGCCGGCCGGCGGCGCACTGGCCGTCGACCGCGACGGCTTCTCCGAAGCGGTGACGAAGAAGCTCGAAGCGCACCCGCTGATCACCATCCGGCGCGAGGAAGTACCCGGCCTGCCACCGGCGGACTGGGACCAGGCGATCGTCGCCACCGGTCCGCTGACGGCGCTTTCGCTTGCCCAGTCGATCGCCGAAGCCACGGGCGCCGATGCGCTCGCCTTCTTCGACGCCATCGCGCCGATCGTCCATTTCGACACGATCGACATGGACACCTGCTGGTTCCAGTCGCGCTACGACAAGGTCGGGCCCGGCGGCACCGGCAAGGACTACATCAACTGCCCCCTGGACAAGGAGCAGTACCTTGCCTTCGTGCAGGCGCTGGTCGACGGCCAAAAAACCGAGTTCAAGCAATGGGAAGGCACGCCCTATTTCGATGGCTGCCTGCCGATCGAGATCATGGCCGAGCGCGGCGTCGAGACGCTGCGTTACGGGCCGATGAAGCCGATGGGGCTGACCAACGCCCACAATCCGACGGTCAAGGCCTATGCCGTCGTGCAACTGCGGCAGGACAATGCGCTGGGCACGCTCTACAACATGGTCGGCTTTCAGACCAAATTGAAGCATGCCGAGCAGGTGCGCATATTCCGCACCATTCCGGGCCTGGAAAACGCCGACTTCGCCCGCCTCGGCGGCCTGCACCGCAACACTTACATCAACTCGCCGACCTTGCTCGACGCCTCGCTGCAGCTGAAATCGCGGCCCGGCCTGCGTTTCGCCGGCCAGATCACCGGTTGCGAAGGTTACGTGGAAAGTGCCGCGATCGGCTTGCTCGCCGGGCGCTTCGCCGCCGCCGAGCGGCTCGGCCATGCTCCGTCCCTGCCGCCGCTCACCACCGCCTTCGGCGCCTTGCTCAACCACATCACCGGCGGCCACATCGTGTCCGATGACGAACCGGGGAAACGTTCGTTTCAGCCGATGAACGTCAATTTCGGCCTGTTCCCGCCAATGGAAGCGCCGAAAACCGAAGGCAAGCGCCTGCGCGGCAAGGACAAGACGTCGGCCAAGCGGCACGCCATTACATCGCGCGCGCGAGCCGATTGCCGGCAATGGCTGGGACTGCCCGCGCAAACGGCCGAGGCCGCGGAATAGATCGCTCTGGTTGCATCATTGGCGTAAAGTAGGATAATATCCTACTTTCCGTTGGAAGGAGGTCGCCATGGAATCCGCCGAGAAACTGTCGGTCACCGTCACGCCCGCCATGGCGCGCATGATCCGCGAGAAGGTCGAGGACGGCTCCTTCGGGTCGGCGAGCGAGGTCATCCGCGCCGCGCTTCGCGTCTTCCAGCGCGAAGAGGAAGAGCACGCCGAGCGCATGGCCTCGATCAGGGCGCGGGTGAAGGCGTCGATCGAGGATACGAGGCCAGGCGTTCCGCTGGATGAGGCAATCGCAAGAGTAAAAAGCAGGATTTCGGAACTGGCGAGAGACAGCGATGATCCAGCGTCTCGCCGTCGTTCTTAGCGAAAGCGCGATCACCGATCTGGAATCGATTGCCGCTTACGTCCTGGATCGGAGCGGAAGCGAGAGCACAGCCGACCAGTTTGTCGACCGGATCAAGGTGCGCTGCCAGAGCATCGGCAATGCGCCTCGCGGCGGTCGTTCCCGCGACGATATCGTGCCGGGGCTGCGAACGGTTCCGTTCGAGCATTCCGCTGTCATCGCTTACATCGTCGACAAGGATCTCGTGTACGTCGTCAATGTCTTTTATGGCGGTCGCGACTACGAGACGATGATGCGCGATAGTGGTTCGGGCGACCCCTCTTAACGGCAGCGAACGAACCTGTTATTCGGCCGGCCCGGCACTCGCCATCGGCAATCTGGCTTGCCCGCCTCACCGGGATTTCGCCTGACATAGGCTGCCTTCAGGCTTTCGGAGGTATCTCCTCCGGGCCGGCCTGTCGTCTTGGCGACAGTTCACGGCTCGGCAAGTCTTAACACGATTGACGTTTACGTCAAAGTGGCGGCCAGCCCTTGCCTGCACGGCGCACAAGCAGCCAATGCCGGCGCAACGCCGCGAGCCGCGCCACGCCGTCGAGCGGCGAGCCACGCTCGATTTTCGCCAGATAGGCGCGCGACAGGGCGAGCGGCAGAAATGACGCGCGCAGCGAAACCGGCAATGCCGCGGCGCCCTTCTCGAAGACGGACAGATGTTCGCGCGCCAGCGCGATCATCGCCGCCACCGCGCGCCGCGCACCGGGACCACCGTCGCCGGCGACGAACTCCTCCGGCGAAGAGCCTGCCGCCGCCAGGATATCGGCCGGGACAAAACACTGTCCGCGCCTGCGGTGCAGCGGCAACAGCAGCAGCAGGCCGGTCATCGCCTGCGCGCAGCCTGCCCTGCCCGCCAGTTCCGCGAACCGTGGCGCCTCGATGGGATCGAGCACCATCGCCGCAAGCTGGATGAGTGCCGCCGCTGTCTCGCCGCAATAGCCTTCGAGATCGGTGCGCGACGGCATTGGGTCGTCGTAAAGGTCGAAAATACGCGCTTCGAGCATGTTCTCGAACGCCGCCTTCGGCAGCTTGAACGCGGCAATGGTCGCATTCAAGGAACTGGCAACGGGATGGCCGGCGCCCGCGTCGCCGCCGGCGGCGATGACGTCGCGCCACCATTGCAGCCGCACCTCGCCCGGCAACGGCCCATGAATGCGGTCGCGAATGCCCGCGATCTCGGCATTGAACGCATAGAGCGAAAACAGCGCATCGCGCTTGTCGGCCGGTGCGTAGAGCGCGGTGAGATAGCGGTCATGATCGGCCGCGCGCACCGCGTCCATGACGATTTTGCTAATTTCGGACATATCAATCGACGGCGATGAGCGCGGCGGCCACGGCGCGGTCTTCCGCCAGAAGGACATTGTAGGTCCGCACCGCCGCACCGGTCGACATCGGGTCGGAGGCAATGCCAGCCGCCTTCAGCGCCGCCCGCAACGCTGCCGGCAACGGCCGCAGATCCCTGCCCATGCCGACCAGCAGGATCTCGACCTTGCCGGCCTCTGCCAGAAGCTTGTCGAAATCAGCCACCGTCAACGCCAGGGGATCAGCCGGCTCCCAGCCATGGATGCCCGATGGCAGGCACAGCAGCGAGCCGCGATGCGACATGTCGGCAAAGCGGAACCCGCCATTGCCGTAGGCCTCGATCGGCGCACGGCCCGGGAAGTGCGCCTCGCGGATGACGATGCCTTTGCCGGTCACCGTTCTGTCATCCCTTCGGGGCCGCGCGTCAGGTCGCGACCGCTTTGCCACCGCCGCCAACCGGCTTCTCCTCGTCGGCTGTGGCTTGCGGCCGCAGCTTGAACAGGATCAGCAGCGGTGCCGCGATGAAAATCGACGAATAAGTGCCGAAGACAACGCCGAACAGCATCGCCAACGTGAAGGAGCGGATCACCTCGCCGCCGAACAGCACCAGCGCCAGCAGCGCCAAGCTGGTCGTCACTGAGGTCAGCGTCGTTCTCGACAGCGTCTCATTGATGGCGTTGTTCAGCAGCTGCGGCAGCGGCATCTTCTTGTATTTTCGCAGATCCTCTCGAACGCGGTCATAGACCACGATCGTGTCGTTCAGCGAATAGCCTATGATGGTCAGGATCGCCGCCAGCGACGACTGGTTGAATTCCAGCCCAGTGATGACGAAGAAACCCAGCGTCATGACGACGTCGTGCACGGTCGCCACGATGGCGCCGACCGCGAACTGCCATTCGAAACGGAACCAGACATAGACCAGGATCCCGATCAGCGCGACCAGCATGGCGATAGTGCCTTGCTTGGCCAGTTCTCCCGAAACGGTCGGGCCCACCACTTCGACGCGGCGGAAATCGTACTGATCCTGCAGTTCCCCGCGTACCTTGTCGATCACGGTCTGCTCGGCGTTCTCACCTGCATCCTGAGTGCCGACGCGGATCAACACGTCGTTCGGCGCACCGAACTGCTGCACCTGGACCTCACCGATGTTGAGGTCCGACAGTCGACCTCTGATGTCGGCGATATCGGCATTGCCACCTTTGGCCTGCACCTCGATCAGTGAGCCGCCTTTGAAATCGATGCCGTAATTGATGCCGAGGGTCATGAACAACACCACGGACAGTATCGACAGGGTGCTTGACAGCGCAAACGTCCAGCGACGGATGCCCATGAAGGGGATTTTCGTACCGGGCTTGACGAAGGTCACCGGAGCCTTCGGCAGCTCCTTCGGACGAGCCCGACGCAGCCAGATCGAGACCAGCAGCCGGGTGAAGGTGAAGGCGGTGAAGACCGTGGTCAGGATGCCGATGGCATAGGTGATGGCAAAGCCCTTCACCGGGCCGGTGCCGAGATAGAACAGCACCACGGTGGCGATGAGCGAGGTGACGTTGGAATCGACGATGGTCGCCAGCGCCTTCGAGAAGCCGGTGTCGATCGCCTGGATCACCGAGCGGCCGGCCCGCCGCTCCTCGCGGATGCGCTCATAGATCAACACGTTGGAATCGACCGCCATGCCGATGGTCAGCACGATACCCGCGATGCCGGGCAAGGTCAGCGTCGCGCCGAGCAGCGACAGCAGCCCGACGATCATCGCCACGTGTACCGCCAGCGCGATGTTGGCGAGGAAGCCGAGGAAGCCGTAGGAAACGAACATGAAGGCGACGACGAGGATCGAGCCGATGATGCCGGCGACCTTGCCGGCATGGATCGAATCCTGGCCGAGTCCCGGGCCCACCGTGCGTTCCTCGATCACCGTCAGCGTCGCCGGCAGTGCGCCGGCGCGCAGCAGCACGGCGAGGTCGTTGGCGCTCTGTGCGGTGAAATTGCCGGAGATCTGTCCGGTGCCGCCAAGGATCGGCTCGCGGATCTGCGGCGCCGAAATCACCTGGTTGTCGAGAATGATGGCGAACAGCTTGCCGACATTCTGCGAGGTCGCCTGGCCGAAGCGCGCCGCGCCCTTCGAATCGAAGCGGAACGAGACCACGGGCTCATTGTTCTGCGAATTGTAAGTCGCCTGGGCGTCGACGAGATTTTCGCCCGAGACGATGACGCGGTTCTCGATCAGATAAGGAACCGGCGGATCGTCCTGCGAATAGAGCACCGACGAGCCGGCGGGCGGACGCCCCTTGAGCGCGTCCTGCACCGGCATCGACTGGTCGACCATTTGGAAGGTCAGCTTGGCGGTCTGGCCGAGAATTTCCTTCAGCCGTTGCGGGTCCTGCAGGCCCGGCACCTGGACGAGGATACGGTCGTCGCCCTGGCGCTGCACGATGGGCTCGGTCGTGCCAAGCTCGTTGACGCGACGTTCGACCACCTCGATCGACTGCGCCAACGCGGTCGACGTGCGGTACTTGATGCCGGCGTCGGTGACAGTGAATTTGAGCAGGCCGGGCTCGGAATCATCCAGCGACATTTCCTGGATGGAACCGCCGGTGAACAGGCCGGCTGCGACCGGATCGGTCAGGGTCTTCAACGCCTTCTTGGCGGCATCGAGCTGATTGGGATCGGTTATGCGGACCTGCAAGTTGCGCCCCGTGCCGCCGAGGCCGGTGTAGCCGATCTTGGCGTCGCGCAGCAACGTCCGGATCTCGTCGCGCGTCGTCTCGAGCCGATCCTTGATCAGGTCGTTCTGGTTCATCTCCAGCAGGATGTGCGAGCCGCCCTGCAAATCGAGGCCGAGCGTCATTTGCCGCTTCGGCACCCAGCTGGGCAGTTGCGCCAGCGTGCTGGCGGAGAACAGATTGGGCGCGGCGAGGATCACTGTGATGGCCACGGCCACCCAGATCAGGATCATCTTGAAGCGCGAAAAATAAAGCATATGGGCGTCGTCCGTCAGAGCGTGTCCGCGGATCGCTCCGCCTGGAATCTGGTTATTTCTTGGCGTTCTGGTTGGCGACCGGTTCGCCCTTGACGCGCACGTCGGCGATCGTCGAGCGCAGCGCGGTCACCTTCGTGCCGCCGCCGAGGTCGATCTCGAGTTCGTTGTCGTCGATCACCTTCGTCACCTTGCCGACGAAGCCACCGCCGGTGACCACCGTGTCACCGCGGCGAACCGCCGCCAGCATCTCGCCGCGCTTCTTCAGCTGCGTGCGCTGCGGGCGGATGATCAGAAAATACATGATCACGAAGATCAGGACAAACGGCAAAATGCTGATGAACATGTCGGGAGAAGCCCCAATGCCTTGCGCGTATGCCGGTGTCACGAACATCGAGGTACTCCTGAATTTTGAAAGACAGCCGCCAACGATCCCTGCGGAAATTTGGCGGCCCCGCGAAATTTGGCCGGAATATAGTCGGTAAAGTTGTCAATGCAACTGCGCTGCCCAGCAAATCGGCAGCTTTTCCGGCCTGTTTGCGCGTGTTAGAGCATGAGCGCCAAAAGCGCGAGCCGGTTTTGCGAAAAGATCACGCTCGAACAAACAGTTGGAACCGGTTTCGAACCTGACGGAACCGGATGGGTCCATACTTCAAACGCGAAGACAAAGCCAGACATGACCGACAGCACCCTCGATGCCTTGAACCAGAAACTCGACCGCCTGATCGAGGCGGTCGGCCGCCTCGCCCCGCCGCCGGTACCCGAAACCGACCTTGGCGAGGCCGATTGCTTCGTCTGGCAGGCCGATCCGGGCTATCTGGAGCCGGTGCACAAGGTCAACCGCGTCGACATCGGGCTGATCCGGGGCGTCGACCGCGTGCGCGACATCCTCGTCGACAACACCGAGCGCTTCGCCGCCGGCCACCCGGCCAACAACGTGCTGTTGTGGGGCGCGCGCGGCATGGGCAAATCGTCGCTGGTCAAAGCCGTGCATGCCGAGATCAACGCCAAGACCAAGTCCGACCTGCCCTTGAAGCTTATCGAGATCCACCGCGAGGACATCGACACGCTGCCCAAGCTGATGGGGCTGCTCAAGGCGGCCCCCTACCGCTTCATCCTGTTTTGCGACGACCTCTCCTTCGACCATGACGACACCTCCTACAAGTCGCTGAAGGCCGCGCTCGAAGGTGGCGTCGAGGGCCGTCCGGACAACGTCATCTTCTACGCCACCTCGAACCGCCGCCATCTGTTGCCGCGCGACATGATCGACAATGAGCGCTCCACCGCCATCAACCCGTCCGAGGCCGTCGAGGAGAAGGTTTCCCTGTCCGATCGTTTCGGCCTGTGGCTCGGCTTCCACAAATGCTCGCAGGACGACTATCTCGACATGGTCAACGGCTACGCCAGCTATCACGGCCTTGCCGTCGACCCCGAGCAACTGCGCGCCGAAGCGTTGGAATGGGCGACCACGCGCGGCAGCCGCTCCGGCCGCGTCGCCTGGCAATTCACCCAGGACCTCGCCGGCCGGCTTGGAAAGCCGCTGAAGGATTAGGCGCAGACCCTAGGATCCTGTGTGACGCCTGCCGAGAAATGCAGCGGATGAGGAGGCGCTCCGTAGGCCCGAATTCCGAGATGCTACGATCCCTCAGAGTTGATGACCACGCGATGTGTGTTTTCGCCAATCGCCAAGACATGCAGTTCGGCAACGCAAGCACATCAGACCCAGTCAAAGGGTCGAATATCCGAAACTGCAAGATGCCAAACTGAAAAAGCCCGCTCCTTGCGGAACGGGCTGAGCCGGCGGGCCGGACTGGAGGTCAGACGGCCCGCAATCGCTTTTTTTGTTCTATTCGAGATAGCCCGGCTATTCGAGATAGCCCGACGGATCGACCGGGGCCGAATTCTTACGCACTTCGAAGTGCAGCTTCGGCGAGTCCGTCGTGCCGCTCATGCCCGACAGCGCGATCTCCTGGCCGCGCTTGACCTTCTGGCCGCGCTGCACCTCGATCGAGCTGGCATGGCCGTAGACCGTGACCAGGCCGTTCTCGTGTCGCACCAGCACCGTGTTGCCGAATTCCTTGAGGCCGTCGCCGGCATAGATGACTACGCCGTTCTCGGCCGCCTTGACCGGCGTGCCCGAGGGCACGGCGATATCGACGCCGTCCTTGCCCGACCCGAAGCCGGAGATCACGCGGCCGCGCACCGGCCAGCGCATCTTGCCGATGCCGGTGGCGTCGGGCGCGACGGCGTCGTCGTCCTCGGCCTGCTGGATGACCTTCGTGTCCTTCTTCGGCGGCGTGTAGGACGCCAGCGTTTCCGACGGCGTGGCCTTCGCGGGCGGCTGCGTGGTGGCCGTGGTCACCGGATCGATCTTCGCCGGCTTGGCGGCGGCGACCGTCGCGGTTCCGCCGGCCGGCACCTTCAGGGTCTGGCCGATCTTGAGCAACCCGTCCTGCATGCCGTTGGCCTGCTTCAGCGCAACGACGCCGACGCCGGTCTTCCTGGCGATCGAGGAAAGCGAATCGCCCGACTGGACCGTGTAGGTGCCAGCGGCATTGGTCGTCTTGGCGGCGGCGGCCTGCGGTGCGGGCTTGGGCTCCTTCGGCTGGTTCGCGGCGGCGGACGCGCCGACCTGAGCGGACTTGCCTTCCTTAGGCTTGGGCTGCTGCGGCAGCACGGCAACCTTCTCCGGCGCGGTCGCCGGCAGGTCGTGCTTGCCATCCTTCGCCGGCTTGGCGTCTGCCACCGTCGGCTCGGCCTTGCTCGAATAGCCATAGGCTGGGATGATCAGTTTCTGCCCGGAGCGCAGCCCCTTGGTCGCGCTCAGGCCGTTCACCTTCATGATGACGTCGGCCGGCACCTTATAGTGCTGCGCCAGGCCCGAAATGGTCTCGCCGTCCCGGACCACGATCTCGGTGGCATGCGCCGTCGCCATTTTCGGCGCATCGGGCTGGGCATCCTTGAACGGCTTTGCCGCGGGAGCCACCGTGCCGGTCGTCGTCCGGTCGACATGAGGCGCCGGACGCACCAGGGCCGGGGCCGATGCGGTGCGGACCGGATTGGCCGCGGGAGCCAGTGCGGGAGCCGGTTGCGCCTGGGCGACGGGCGGAGGCAGCGGCCGCGACGACACCGGCTCGAGGCTGGAACGGGCGACAGATTGTGTATTGGCGCCATCGAGCGGAGCGGCCGCGACATCGCCCGGATAGGGCTGTACGGCGTCCTGCTTGTTGATGATGGTACGCTGATTATTGGTCGAGGAGGTAAAGACGTCGTCGACGCTGTTGAACCGCGAGGCCTGGGAACTGCACCCCGCCGCGGCGCCCGCAATCATGAGAACGGCGCAGCCCCGCGCCAGATTGCGACTATTTGCCTTCAAAACACTGAATTGCATCGCACTAACCCGCACAAACGCTGAACCAACTGGACAGGATTAAAGCGCGTTAATGTTACTGGTCGGTTAACCCCTTAGAATCAGACGCAAATTTTCTTAAAATATTTCGGGGCGCTGGCGGTGCATATCCTGAGGCCGAATTGGCCCCGCACGGCGATCGTGCGGGCGGGCGAAATCTACAGGACGGACGCCAGGCTGCGCAGGATCGGCTGCAGCCGGACCAGGCCGATATCCTCCCGCTCGAAACGGCTGCCGACCTTGGTGAGCTTGGCCAGAACCTGCTCGCCCTCCTCGGGGCCGATCGGGGCGATGACGATGCCGCCGCTCGACAATTGGTCGAGCAGGAAGCGCGGCAGGTTGTCGAACGCGGCCCAGGCGACGATGCGATCGAACGGCCCGTCATTCGGCAGGCCGTTGGAGCCATCCGCCTGGCGCGCGATGGCATTGCCGATACCGAGCGCCTCGAACCGCTGCCTGGCCTGTTCAACGAGCGTCTTGTAACGGTCGATGGTGACGACCCGCGCCGCCAGCCGCGACATCACCGCGGCCGTATAGCCGGACCCGGTGCCGATCTCCAGCACGCGGTTTCCCGCCTCGATGGCAAGTGCCGCGATGACCGCCGCCTGCATGTCGGCGCCTTCGATCGCCTCGCCGCATTCGATCGGCAGCATCCGGTCCGACCAGGCGATGGGGTGGAACTGGGCGGTCAGGAAGCCGCGCCGTGGCGTCGCCTCGAATGCCGCGATCAGCGGCTTCGGCACCGTTCCCCTGCCGCGCAGGCGCAGCAGAAAAGCGGCGAAGCCTTCGCGGTCATCGATTGGCAGATTCATGCAAGCGCCTTGCTCAGTTGGTCACGGATTTCATGCGCGGTAAGGTCGAGCTGCAACGGCGTCACCGACACCAGCCGGTTGCGCAAGGCGTGGAGATCGGTGCCTTGCTTGCCCTCGACCGGCTCGCGGCCGAAGCGCAGCCAGTAGTAAGGCAGGCCGCGTCCGTCGCGGCGCTCGTCGACCCACAGACTGTGCACGAGCTTGCCTTGCGAAGTGACCACGGTGCCGGCGACCTCTTCGGGAAGGCAGTTGGGAAAATTGACGTTGAGCAGCACGCCGTCGGGCAGCGGCGCAGCGACGAGTTTCTTGAGCAGCGCCGGCGCCAGCGCCTCGGTCGTCTCGTAAGGGACGACGCGGTCCTCGCCGACAGTGCTGTAGCCCTGGCTGAGCGCGATCGACCTGATACCGAGCAGCGCGCCTTCCATGGCGCCGGCGACGGTTCCCGAATAGGTGACGTCGTCGGCGATGTTGGCGCCGGAATTGATGCCCGACAGGATCAGGTCGGGCGCGCCGGGCAGGATCTTCTTCACGCCCATGATGACGCAGTCGGTCGGCGTGCCGCGAACGGCAAAATGCTTCTCGCCGATTTTCCTCAGCCGCAGCGGCTCCGAGATCGACAGCGAGTGCGCGTAGCCGGACTGGTCCTGCTCGGGCGCCACCACCCAGACATCGTCGGACAGCGTGCGCGCGACGCGTTCGAGCGAGGCCAGGCCCTCGGCATGAATGCCGTCGTCATTGGTCAGGAGAATGCGCATGGGACTGCCTTCGCAGAATTGGGTTGCCGGCAGCGCTCTACGGCGCCCCCCTCTGGCCTGCCGGCCATCTCCCCCTCAAGGGGGGAGATCGGCAGTTTCGTGGTCGCCGCCTTTCCGCCAACAATTGGCGAAAGCTGTGATGACCGCGCAATCTCCCCCCT
Organism: Mesorhizobium sp. M0152; assembly: GCF_040322415.1. Classification (NCBI taxonomy): domain Bacteria; kingdom Pseudomonadati; phylum Pseudomonadota; class Alphaproteobacteria; order Hyphomicrobiales; family Phyllobacteriaceae; genus Mesorhizobium; species Mesorhizobium sp. M0152. Next base: position 91,883 of record NZ_JAMYTH010000023.1, on the reverse strand, counting down.
TGAGGGGGAGATGCCCGGCAGGGCAGAGGGGGGCGCCAAGGAATGCGACACTGCCAAGCCTGTCACTTCGATGATTCGATCTTTTCCAGACCGCCCATGTAAGGCCGCAGCACTTCAGGAATGGTTACGCTGCCATCCTCATTCTGGTAGTTTTCGATGACGGCAATGAGTGCGCGCCCGACGGCGGTGCCCGAGCCGTTCAGCGTATGGACGAAACGGTTGCCCTTGCCGTCCTTGTCCTTGTAGCGGGCGTCCATGCGCCTGGCCTGGAAATCGCCGCAGACCGAGCAGGACGAGATTTCGCGATAGGCGTTCTGGCCGGGCAGCCAGACTTCGATGTCATAGGTCTTGCGCGCGCCAAACCCCATGTCGCCGGTGCACAGCACCATGGTGCGGAACGGCAGGCCGAGCCGCTTCAAGACTTCCTCGGCGCATTGCGTCATCCGCTCGTGTTCGGCGAGCGAGGATTCCTGGTCGGTGATCGACACCAGCTCGACCTTGTAGAACTGATGCTGGCGCAGCATGCCGCGCGTGTCGCGCCCCGCCGAACCGGCTTCCGAACGGAAGCACGGCGTCAGCGCGGTGTAGCGAAGCGGCAGTTTTTCATGCGCGGTGATTTCTTCGCGCACCAGATTGGTGAGCGGGACCTCGGCGGTGGGGATCAGGCCAAGCCTGCCCTCCCCGTGCGCCATGAAAAACAGATCCTCCTCGAATTTCGGCAACTGCCCGGTGCCGAACAGGACGTCGTCCTTGACCATCAACGGCGGAATGATCTCCTCGTAGCCATGCTCGGTGGTGTGCAGGTCGAGCATGAACTGGCCGATCGCGCGTTCCATCCGGGCCAACCCGCTCTTCAGCACGGTAAAGCGCGAGCCGGACAGCTTTGCCGCCCGCTCGAAATCCATCATCCCGAGCGCTTCGCCGATCTCGAAATGCTCCTTCACCCAGTTCGGCCGCGCCGGCACCTTGCCGACAATGTGCTTGACCACATTGTCATGTTCGTCCTTGCCGACCGGCACGTCGTCGAACGGCACATTGGGCAGCACCGCCAGCGCGTCGTTCAGCGCCTTGTCGAGCTCACGTTCGCGCGCCTCGCCGTCCTGGATGAAGGTTTTTATCTCGCCGACCTCGGCCTTGAGCTTTTCGGCAAGCGCGGCATCGCCCGAGCGCATGGCATTGCCGATCTCCTTGGAGGCGGCGTTGCGGCGTTCCTGCTTGGACTGCAGCTCGGTGACATGTTCGCGCCGCGCCTCGTCCCTGGCGATTAGATCATCGACGGTGGACTGCGCCTCACCGGCCGACCAGGAGCGCTTTGCCAGCGCCTCGACAAGGGCCTTCGGGTTGTCGCGAATCCATTTGATGTCAAGCATGGTCTGAAAGCTCCTGCGGTAGCGTGCCGCCCAAAAGCGCGCGGCGGTTTGCGCGCTACGATATGCTCAAGAATAAAGCCTGAAACGCATCGCCGGTTTCGCGATGCGTTTCAGGCCAGACGGGGTAAACCGCATCTCTGATCGATGCAAGATCGGGCTTGGTCACGGCACGGTCGCGAGCTCGCTTTCGACCAGTGAAGGATAGTGCGACGGCCCGAAACAAAAAACCCGCCTTGGCGGCGGGTCGCTGGCGCGAATCTACACCATAGATAAATATCTACCATAGCTGCACTCACCTGTCAAGAAAAAATTCCTATTCTTGCCATGCGCCGGTCCGGACCCGGCGACCCCTGACGGGAGCCGCGTCCTCGCCTATGTGGACGATACGTCCGCCGGCTTTTCGGCCACTTCTTCCTCGGCCTGCTGCTTCTCCCGCGCCAGACGCTCGCGCTCCTGGCTGCGCTCGATCAGCCGCGCCGACCAGATGGCGACCTCGTAGAGCAGGATGGTCGGGATGGCGAGGCCGATCTGGCTCATCGGATCGGGCGGCGTCAGCACGGCGGCGACGACGAAGGCGATGACGATCGCCCATTTGCGCTTCTCGGCCAGCGCCTTGGACGACAGCATGCCGACGCGCGTCATCAGGCTGGTCACCACCGGCAGCTGGAACACCAGCCCGAAGGAGAAGATCAGCGTCATGATCAGGCTGAGATATTCCGACACTTTCGGCAGCAGCGAGATCTGCACCTGCTCGTCGGTGCCCGACTGCTGCATGGCGAGGAAGAACCACATCACCATCGGCGTGAAGAAGAAGTAGACCAGCGAAGCGCCCATCAGGAACAGGATGGGCGACGCGATCAGGAACGGCAGGAAGGCGTTTCGCTCGTTCTTGTAGAGGCCGGGCGCGATGAATTTGTAGATCTGCGTGGCGATCAGCGGAAAGGCGATGACCATGCCGCCGAACATGGCGAGCTTGACCTGGGTGAAGAAGAATTCCTGCGGCGCGGTGTAGATCAGCTCGACCTTGTGCGGATCGAGTCCAGCCCATTGCGTTGCCCATCTGAACGGGACGACCAAAAGGTTGAACAGCTTCTTGGCGAAGAAGAAACAGACCAGGAAAGCGACGAAGAAGCCGCCGAGCGACCAGATCAGCCGCCGGCGCAACTCGATGAGGTGCTCCATCAGCGGCGCCGACGACTTTTCGATCTCGTCTTTTTCCTTGTCCGAAACGCTCACTTGGCAGCTCCCGCCGGCTTCTTCGCCGAGGCCGGTTTCTTCGCCACGGCAGGCTTGGGCTCTGCTTTCGCCGCTGTCTTCGTAGCGACCGTCTTGGCCGAAGCGGTCTTCTCAGGCTTTGCCGCCGCTATCGCCTCCGCCTTGGGCGCAGGTGATTTGGACACAGGCGCGGCCTTCGCGGCTTTCGGCGGCGCGGAAATTTTCCCGCCATTGGCCGAAGCCTTGGCCGGTGCTTTTGCCACTGGTGCGTTTTTGGCTTTCTTTGCCGAAGACGCCGCCGCTGCCGGCTCGGTGGACGTTGACGACGTCACCACCGATTCATCGGTCATCGCCGGAAACGTTGCAGGGGCAGCCGGTCCTGCCTCGGGGCCATTGAGGTCCGTCGCCGTCGCCGCGCCGTTTTTCAACGGTTCGACCGCTTGCGGGGTCGAGGCAGCGGGCGCTGCCGTATCGACGGCCGGCTTCGGCTTCATCACCGCGTCGACGCCGGCGCGCACGTCGGTCGCCGCCTGCTCGAACGGATTGAGCTGCTTCCTGATCTCGGCAACCGGGCTGAGGCCCCTGAGCTCGTCGACCGACTTCTTGACGTCGTCGAGCTCGGCTTCCTTCAGCGCTTCGTTGAACTGTTTCTGGAAATCGGCCGCCATGGTGCGCAGCTTCGCCGCCGTGCGGCCGAAGGTGCGCAGCATATTGGGCAAGTCCTTCGGCCCGACGACCACGATCATGACGATCGCGATCACCAGCATTTCGGTCCAGCCGACTTCAAACATGGCAATCTGTTCCGACTAGAACTTTGCGGCTCAGCTCTTGCTGGCCTTTTCCTTCGCGGCCGAAACGGTCTCGTCGGCACGGTGCTCGACGGTGCGCTTGTCGTCGGCGGTATCGTCGTCGGCCATGCCCTTCTTGAAGCTCTTGATGCCCTTGGCCATGTCGCCCATCAGCTCGGGGATCTTGCCGCGGCCGAACACCAGAAGCACGATCACGAGCACGATCATCCAGTGCCAAATCGAAAATGAACCCATAACAAATCTCTCTCGAACGTTTTTCCCTGGCGATGATCTATGCGCTTTCGCGGTGGGATTCAAACACAACTGCGACAGAGTTTATGAAAGGCCGCGCGATGTCACGCTTTTTCGACGCGTCGGCCCGCTACCAATCCGCGCATCCACGGTCAGCCGGCGTCCTTTGACGGAGGCCGGCGGTCAATCATCCGTGACGCGCGGAGTCAGCAGGCCGAGCTCCTCGAGGTCGATATCGGTCAGCGGATCCTCGTCCTCGGTCAGCGCGTCGGGGTCGGCCGGTGGCTGCGGGATGGAGAAATTCGACGGCATGCGGCCGGAAAGCAGGCCGGCCCCCTTGAGCTCCTCCATGCCGGGAAGATCGCGGATTTCCTCCAGCGCGAAATGATCAAGGAAGGTTTCAGTGGTGCCGTAGGTAACAGGGCGTCCCGGCGTTTTGCGGCGGCCGCGCATGCGCACCCACTCCGTCTCCAAGAGCGTGTCGAGCGTGCCTTTCGAGGTTTCGACGCCGCGGATGTCCTCGATCTCGGCGCGCGTCACCGGCTGGTGGTAGGCGATGATCGCCAGCACTTCGAGCGCCGCCCGCGACAGCTTGCGTTGCTGCACCGTGTCGCGGCTCATCAGGAAGGCAAGGTCGCCGGCGGTGCGGAACGCCCAGGCATCGCCGACATGCACCAGATTGACGCCGCGCCGCGCATAGATCTGCTGCAGCTCGGCCATGGCGAGGCCGACATTGATGCCGTCGGGCAGGCGCGCTGCAAGCTGCTTTTCGCTGACCGGCTCAGTGCTGGCGAACACGATAGCCTCAGCCATGCGCACGGCTTCCGCCATATGCAGCCGCTCGGCCGGGTTCTGGGCGGGAGTCTGGTCAAGCCCGCCCTCCTCCGGCTCGTCGTCCACCTTGAATGGGATAACCGAAGCGTTGGCGCGTTCGCTCATGATGCCACCTCGACTGCCTTGATTGCCTGTGCGCGGCCGCGCAGGTAGATCGGTGCGAACACCTCGTCCTGCCGCACGTCCATCTTGCCTTCGCGCACCAGTTCCAGCGTCGCCGCGAACGAACTGGCGATCGCGGTACGACGCTCTTCCGGGCTGGTCATGTATCCGACCAGAAAGCTCTCCAGGGCCGTCCAGTCGCGCAGCGACCCAACCAGCCGGGTCAGGATGTCGCGCGCGTCCTTGAGCGACCAGACACCGCGCCTGGCGATCGTCACATTGGTGATCGCCTGCTTCTGCCGCTGCTGGGCATAGGCGGTCAGGAGATCGTAGAGCGACGCCGAATAGGCGTTGCGCTTCTCGATGATGACCATTTCCGGCATGCCGCGCGCGAACACGTCGCGGCCGAGCCGGTTGCGATTGACGAGACGCGCCGCCGCATCGCGCATCGCTTCCAGCCGCTTCAGCCGGAATTGCAGCACCGCCGCCAGTTCCTCGCCGCTTTCGCCCTCCTCGCCTGGCTGCTTGGGGATCAGCAGCTTCGATTTGAGGAAGGCCAGCCACGCCGCCATCACCAGATAGTCGGCCGCGAGCTCGAGGCGCAGCGTTCTCGCCGTCTCGACGAAAGCCAGATACTGCTCGGCCAGCGCCAGAATGGAAATGCGCGCCAGGTCGACCTTCTGGTTGCGGGCAAGATGCAGCAGAAGGTCGAGCGGACCTTCGAAGCCGTCGACATCGACGACCAGCGACGGATCGCCAGTCAGCCGTGAATCGTCGTTTTCGGCCCACAGGCGGTCCATCGGCGCGGCCTTCGCGACCTTCTGGTCCAATGCTTCCGCCACGTTGCTTTCTTCCCCTTGGTCAGGCCACCGCGTCGAAATAGGTGGCGAATTCGGCGCGTATCTCGGTCTCTTCGGCCGCGTCGCTTTTGCTAATATAGGTCATCGCCCGTTTTGCCCGCTCCAGCGACTTGCCTTCAAGCCCCGTGGTGCGCGACGCGATACCGGCCATCTCCTCGAAAACGCCGTTGCAGTGAAGGACCAGATCGCAGCCCGCCGCAAGGATCGAGGCCGCCTTTGTCGGGAAATCCCCAGAAAGTGCCTTCATCGAGGTGTCGTCGCTCATCAGCAGCCCATCGAAGCCGATGTCGCGGCGGATGATCTCGTCGATGACCTTGCCGGAAGTCGTCGCCGGGTTCTTCGGGTCGATCGCGCTGTAGACGACATGCGCCGTCATCGCCATCGGCAGATGGTTGAGCTCCCGGAACGGGGCAAAGTCGTGACGCTGCAGATCGCCGAGCGAAGCGTCGACCGTCGGCAACTCGAAATGCGTGTCGGCAAAAGCCCTGCCATGGCCCGGAATGTGCTTCATGACGGGCAGCACCCCGCCCGCTATCAGCCCCTCGGCAGCGGCGCGCCCTAGTTCGATGACCGGACGCGGGTCCTTGCCGTAGGCGCGCGCGCCGATGACGTCGCTGGCGCCTTCGATCGGCACGTCGAGCACCGGCAGGCAATCCGCCGTGATGCCGTAGCGCAGCAGGTCGAAGGCGTGCAGCCGCGCCATAAGCCAGGCGGCGCGGGCTCCGGCGTCGTGATCGTCGCGCCACAGCGCGCCGAGAGCGCCGCCGGCCGGATAGTTCGGCGCCAGTGGCGGACGCAGGCGTTGCACCCGGCCGCCTTCCTGGTCGATGAACACCAGCGCGTCCGGTCGGCCGATACAGTCGCGCATTTCGGCGACAAGATCGCGGATCTGTTCGGTCTCGCCGATGTTGCGGGCGAACAGGATGAAGGCCCAGGGACATTCATTGCGATAGAAACTGATTTCTTCGCGGGTGAGCGATTTCCCGGCACAGCCGAGGATCATGGATTTTGATTCGGTCATGCCAGGAGTCTAAGGCTTCCCGCGATCAAAGGGAATCGCCCCGATCACATGAGGTCGAACGCGGAATCCGCTTCCCCATGAAAAAAGCCGGCGTGGTCCAGGACCGCGCCGGCTGATCGATTGGATGAGTTGCTAGCGCGAAACGAAGCAGTTGCCGCCGGCGGCCTTGTAGCTGGTGCACAGGTTGATGGCATCGTTGCGCGACTGGGCCGGAACGCGGACCCGGTAGAACGTGCCCTTGCCGGAGATCTCTGCCTTGACGATGTTGGCGGTGCGACCCGAAAGCACGCTGCCATAGCGGCGCTGCAGATCCTGATAGGTCGACTGGGCGCTTTCCACCGTCGGCTGCGAAGCGATCTGCATCGACCACGAACCACCGCCGGCGGCCGGCGTTGCTGGATCGATGGACGCGACCTGGTCGGGCTTGACCTCGCCGACGACGTCGACCGGCTGGTCGGACGGGCGCTGCGGCGCGAGCGGAACCCTGGCCGGCGTGTTGGACGATTGAGCCTTGGCTTCCTTCGCGGGCTTGGCGGCGGCCACGGGCTTGAGCGCCGGCTCGTCATCCGCCTGCGCGGCGGCGGGCGGCACCGTGCCGGTCTGGTCGGCATTGGCCTGTGCCCCGTCGGCCTGCGCGGCAGGCGCGACATGCTGCGGCGCCGGATCGACCGGCTCCGTGGCGGCAACCTGCTGCGCGGCAGGTGCCGGATCCTCGCGCGGCACCAGCGAACCGTCCGACTTGACCACCATGGTCCTCACCTTGCGTGGTGCAACCGCGACGCCATCGGCATCGGTGCCCTTGTCGGCATCCTGCAGCACCTGCGCGATGCGATCCTCGGATTTGGGCGCGGGCGCCGCATTGTCGACTGGCGCGGCGCTGGCGGCCGGCGCGGCGTTGCCGTCATCCGCTCCGCCGATGGCCGTGCCCTGTTCAGGCGCAAGATCGACGACGCGAGCCGGATCCTTCGCCGCGACGTCCACGGGCTCTTCGACATTGGTGACGAGCTTTTGCTGGACCGCTTCGGCGGGCTTCGCGCCCTTCACCACCGCGTCATAGACCTTGTTGTCCTGGTTCGGCACCACGGCGCCGCCCGGATTTTCCGGCTTGATCTTGATCGGCGCATTGTCGGCCTTGACGATCACCGGCGCTTCGCTGCCGCCCTTGCCGCCGAAGGACAGCGCGAAGGCACCGACCCCGCCCGCGACCGCCACGGCAGCGACAATCGCGGCAATGAACAGGCCACGCCCGCGCGAAGGTCTCGCGGCCGCGCGCTCGCCGAGACCCGGAACGGTCATAGCCTCGTTCAGTTCGGGATCGTAGTCGAGTTCGTCGACGGTGAAATCGTCCGCCTCCGGCTGGCTGCCGGGCAGGCTATCGAGGTCGAAGCCTGCGGCATCGGCATAACCCGTGGGCGCGGCCGCGCGCGCCGACATTGCCGCCGGCCGTGCCGCGTAGCTCCGTGCTTCCGGCTGATAGGTTGGCTTGGGCTCCTCATAACCCGGATTGAGCCCCTCATATCCCGGATTGAGCCCCTCATAGCCCGGATTGAGCGCCGCGTAGCCCGGATTGGCCGGCTCATATCCCGGATTGAATCCATCATGGCCTGGCTTGAATCCGGTATTGTAGGATTCATCGGCATAGGCGGCGCTGCTCGCCGGCGCGGGAGCGACCTCCACGGAATTCATCTCGGTGAGAAGGCTGGCGAACTCGGCGTCGAGGTCGTCATAACCGGGCGCGGCAGGCTCGTCTTCCTCGAAATGCAGTTCGGGAATGTCGAGATCGTCCGCCAGCGCTACGACGCGCTCCGGCACGTCGACAGTCTCGACATCGGGCATGTCTTCGTAGCGCGCCGGCTGTTGCGCCTGCGGTACGAATGCGGGGGCTTCATAAGCAGGCGCGGCCGGTTCGGCCGAACGGTAGGACGGCACGGCAGCCACTTCCGGCGCCGCGCTCCTGGCAAGGCTCGGCTGCGCGGCGAATGCCGGCTGCTGCGGAACCGGTGTCACGCGGCTCCACGAACGGGCCGGCTCCGCGGGCGTGGAGCGTTCCGCCAGCCAATCGAGGGAATCATCCTGATCCTGCCGGGAAGCCTCGTCATCACGCGGATCGAGGCTCTTGGCCAATGCCGCGTCGAACGCATCATCGTCGAAATCGACATCGTCCTGTCCGGCGGCGTGCGCGCCAGCATCCTGGCCCTGACGTTCATCGTCCTGGTCCTGAAGTTCATAGGCCTGCGGATTGTCGAAATCGGCATCGGCCGCCTGGGTCGCATCGGCGTGATGCGGCTCCTCGGCTGGTTCATCGAGATCCCATTCGAGGTCCGCGGCCGGAACGGCCGGCTCTTCCGCGATCTCTGCCGTTGCAGCAGCGGCAGCCGGCTGGGCTTCGCCCGGCTGAGCGACGGCCGGTTGGACCGTGACGGGCTCCCTGGCCACGGGCGCGGGGCGCGCGGTCATGGCGCCCAGCAGCGCGCTCAACTCGTCTTCCAGGCTCCGTTCATCTTCCACGGGGGCCTGCACCGGTTCGGCCGCGAGGGCCACCGGCTGGGCGGGAGCGGCGGCGATCTCGGTGACCGGCTCCTCGGCCGTCTGCACAAACTGGTCGTCGAAATTCAGATCGAACGCATCATCCGACACGGCTTCCGGGCTGGACGTCTCTTCCCGCGCGGTGTCGGCGAGCACTTCGTGCGCTTCCGGCCAGTCGAAAGCCTGCGGCTCTTCCGCCTGAACGTCGAAATCCGCCTGAATATCGAGATCCATGTCGACATCGGCCATGGCGTCGTCTGAGCGACCGCCAAAATCCTCTTTGGCAATCGGCTGGGCGTCATCCGCAGCGGAGGCCTGCTCGACCTCGTTATATTCGACCGCGGGCGCGGCCACGGGATGCTGCTCCGCCGAATGGCCGTCGAGCGTCAGCTCGTCTTCGACCGAGATCGCATCGTCGAACTCATGATCGGAGGCAGGCTCGAAGGCAACCGGCGCCTCGGCAACGGCGTGCTGGGCTTCGCTCGCTTCTTCCTCGATCTGGAATCCCTGATCGAGCGACGCGGCAAGCTCATCCTCCATCGGTTGATCGTCCTCGAACGGCGAAACGTCTTCGAGCGAACTGGCGGCGGCATTGTCGAAATCGACGTCGAAGGCGGGTTCGACGGATGGCGCGACTTCCGCGGCATCTGAATGCAAATGGCTGGCGGCGGTCGCGTGATCGCCGGCTTCGGCCATGTCGGCTTCGGCCGTGTCGACATCAGCCATGTCCAGATCGAAATCGTCGTCGAGCGACAGCGCCAGATCGTCATCCGCCGCGCTGGCGGCAACCGTTTCGGACGCCGGCTCCTCGGCAACCGAAGCGGCGTCGCCGTAGCCAGCGTCGAAATCGCCCATCAGTTCCTTTTCGAGGTCGATGTCGAAATCGCCGTCTTCCGCCGACCGAACGTCAGCGATGGCCTTGGGCTGGGCGGGCGCCTGCGGCCTGACCGGCTGGCGCGGGTCGAATCCCATGATCCTGGTCAGTTCCGCGAACGGATCGTCGTCGGCGATATCGTTGTTGTCGGCTGCTCTCAGCTGGGTTCTGTCTGCCATTATTGTTCCCGAACTCGCACTCAGTCGGACGCCATGGACGTCGCGCAGGGTTGGCCCTTACCAGCGCAATGTGGGCAAAAGGTGACAGGTTTTTTAGTCAAACCTAACGCATTTCGGTGGGCGCGGCGGCTCCGATCAACGTCAGGCCGGACGTCAGAACGTCCGAAACAGCCTGCACCAGCCCTAGTCTGGCATGCGTCAATTCTCGGTCGTTAACCTTAACAAAACGTAAGTCCGGATTATCCGTGCCGCGGTTCCAGTGTCCGTGGAAACTGGAAGCCAGGTCGTAGAGGTAGAATGCCAGCCTGTGCGGCTCGAGCGCAAGGGCTGCCGACTCGATCAGGCGCGGATATTCGGCGAGCTTGCGGATCAGGCCGATCTCGCCTTCGTCGGTCAGCAATGACACCGCCGCCGCCAGGCTATTACGGTCGAAATTCGCCTCGCCCAACTGCTCGCTTGCCTGCCGGAACACCGAATGGCAGCGCGCCGAGGCATACTGCACATAGAACACCGGATTGTCCTTGGACTGTTCGGTCACCTTGGCAAAGTCGAAATCGAGCGGCGCGTCGCTCTTGCGGTAGAGCATCATGAAGCGAACCGGATCGCGCCCGACCTCTTCCACCACCTCGCGCAGCGTCACGAAATCGCCTGATCGTTTCGACATGCGCACCGGCTCGCCTTCGCGAAACAGCTTGACCAGGTTGCACAGCAGGACGGTGAGCTTCACCTCGTTGCCGGCAATGGCCCGCGCCAGCGCTTCCAGCCGCTTGACATAGCCGCCATGGTCGGCGCCGAGCACATAGATCAGGTCGACGAAGCCGCGATCGACCTTGTCCTTGAGGTAGGCGACGTCTGCGGCGAAATAGGTGAACGAGCCATCCGACTTGACCAGCGCCCGGTCCATGTCGTCGCCGACCGCGGTCGAGCGGAACAGCGTCTGTTCGCGGTCTTCCCAGTCATCCGGCTTCTCGCCCTTGGGCGGCGGCAGCTTGCCCTTGTAGATATGGCCCTTCAGCGTCAGGTCGCTGATCGCGGAACGGATCTTCCTGGCGTTGTCGGCATGTAGCGTGCGCTCGGAGAAGAACACATCGTGATGCACGTTGAGCAGCGCCAGGTCCTCGCGGATCATCGCCATCATCGCATCGATGGTGCGGTCCTTGACGATGGCCAGCGCCTCGTCCTCCGGCATCTGCAGCAGCGAATGGCCAAACTCCTTGGCCAGTCCCTGGCCGACCGGAACCAGGTAGTCGCCGGGATAAAGCCCGGCCGGGATCTCGCCGATATCCTCGCCAAGCGCCTCGCGGTAACGCAGCACGACCGAGCGGCCGAGCACGTCGATCTGCGAACCGGCATCGTTGATGACATATTCCTTGGTCACGTCGTAGCCGGCGAAGGCCATCAGATTGGCAAGCGCATCGCCGACCACCGCGCCACGGCAATGGCCGACATGCATCGGCCCCGTCGGATTTGCCGAGACATATTCGACATTGGTTTTCCGGCCAGCCCCGACCGTCGAACGGCCGTAGTTGCGGCCTTCACCAAGAAGCGCGGTCAGATGCGCCTGCCAGAAGCCGTCCTTCAGCCTGAGATTGACGAAGCCCGGGCCGGCGACGTCAGCGGCAGCGACATCCCTGTCGTCGCGCAGTGCCAGCGCCAGTCTCTCGGCGAGCGCGCGCGGGTTGTGGCCGGTCGGCTTGGCCAGCACCATCGCCGCATTCGTCGCCAGGTCGCCATGGCTGGCGTCGCGCGGCGGCTCGACGGCGATGCGCGACAGGTCGGGCGAACCGCCATTTCCGTCTTTCAGGTCAAGCGCTTCGACGGCCTTTATGACTCGCGCGGTGAAATCGGCGAAGATGTTCATGGGTGTTGCTCTGGCGGCTTGCATCGAATCCGGCTCGCTGGCCGGCAAAATCGAGCCCGCCCTAGCTCAAATCCGGGGTGCGGTCAAACAAACGCCGGTGTTCCTTGAGCGCGTAGGTGTCGGTCATGCCGGCCAGGAAATCGGCGACGCTGCGCGCCTTTATGCGATCGTCGGCCCGATCCAGCCCCTCGCGCCAGCCATCCGGCATGGCGCGCGGATCGGCGAAATAGACGTCGAACAGGTCCCTGACGATCTGCTCGGCATCGGCGCGCACCCGCATCACCTCTTCGTGCCGGTAGAGATGCTTGTAGAGAAAAGCTTTCAGTTCCTTCTCGGCCACGGCCATTTCGGTGGAGAAAGTGACCATCGTCTCGCCCGCCGCCCTCACCGCGTCGGCGCTCCGCGGCTTGACGCGTTCCAGATTGGCGGTCGCGCGGACGATGACGTCCTCGACCATGGCGGTGATCTGCCGGCGCATCAGTTCGTGGCCCGTGCGCACGTCGTCGAGCCTGGGATAGCGCGCCCGCACGCCGTCCAGGATTTTTCCGGGCAGCGAAACCGCCTCCAGCATGTCCAGCGTCAGCAGCCCTGCCCTCAGGCCGTCATCGATGTCATGGGCGTTGTAGGCGATATCGTCGGCGATCGCCGCGCATTGCGCCTCGATGCCGGCAAACCGGTCCAGCTCGAGGTCGTGCAGCTGCGAATAATCGCGGATCGCCTGCGGCACCGGCCCTTTCAGGCCCTTGCCTTGGGCGTCCGTCAACGGCCCATTGTGCTTGACCAGGCCTTCCAGCGTTTCCCAGGTCAGATTGAGCCCGTCGAATTCGGCATAGCGGGCCTCCAGCCTCGTCACGATGCGCAGCGATTGCGCGTTGTGGTCGAAGCCGCCCCAGGTTTTCATTTTCTCGTTGAGCGCGTCCTCGCCGGTGTGGCCGAAGGGCGTGTGGCCGAAATCATGCACCAGTGCTACCGCCTCGGCCAGATCCTCGTCGCCGCGCAGCGCCCTGGCCAGGGCGCGCGCGATCTGCGCCACCTCGATCGAATGCGTCAGCCGGGTGCGATAGTGGTCGCCTTCATGGGCGATGAAGACCTGCGTCTTGTGCTTCAGCCGCCGGAAGGCCGTCGAATGGATGATGCGGTCGCGGTCGCGCTGGAACGGCGTGCGGGTCGGGCTTTCCACTTCATCGAACAGCCGGCCGCGCGAGCGCGCAGGATCGGTGGCATAGGCCGCGCGCGGCCGGTAGCCAAATCCGATGTCGCCCAACTCGTTGGTCATGATCGATGCCGCAGCTTAACGTGATCTGGTTGACTTGGCCCCTCGCGCTTCATACCTATCATGTGAAACCGAAAGCAAGGTGACGCCCATGGGCGCTGATGCCAAGACTGCCATGAAAGTCGACATGACCGAAGCCGCCGCAAGGCGGATCGCCAAGATCATTTCGGGCGAGGCCGGCAAGACCGCGCTGCGCGTTTCGGTCGAAGGCGGCGGCTGCTCCGGCTTTTCCTACAAGTTCGATCTCGTCGACACCCGCAATGACGACGATGTCGCCATCGAGAAGGATGGCGCCACGGTGCTGATCGACGATTTGTCGCTGGTCTATATGGGCGGCTCGGTGATCGACTTCGTCGACGATTTGATGGGCCAGTCCTTCCAGATCCGCAATCCGAATGCCGTCGCCTCCTGCGGCTGCGGCACGAGCTTCTCCATCTAGAAATGCCTGCAATCGGCGCGGTCCGTCAGATCGCGCTGTCGGCCGGGCGCGACCTCGACGCAACGCTGGCCTTCTGGCGCGACGTGCTCGGCATGAATGTGCATGCGCGCTTCGACCCGCCCGGCATCGCCTTCATCATGGCCGGTGATGTCAGGCTGCTGTTCACCGACGGCATACCGGCGGGAACGGTCTATCTCGACATAACAGGCCTCGACGACTTCCATGCCTCGGCGACCGCCGCCGGCGTCCCCTTCACCGCGCCGCCGACGCTGGTCCATCGCGATGCCGAGGGCCTGTTCGGTCCGGCGGGGGAAAGCGAATGGATGGCCTTTATAAAGGATCCGGCAGGCAATACGATCGGACTCGTCGAACGCCATCCGCCACAAGAACCCCACTGAACAGCATCGAGACCGTCATGAAAATCGTCACCTGGAACATCAACGGCGTGCGCGCCCGCATCGGCAATCTTACCCACTGGCTGACCGAGAGCGCGCCCGACATCGCCTGTCTGCAGGAGATCAAGACGGTCGACGACCAGTTCCCGCGCGCCGAGATCGAGGCGCTTGGCTACAATGTCGAAACCTATGGCCAGAAAGGCTTCAACGGCGTCGCCATCCTGTCGAAACTGCGCTTCGACGAGGTTATCAGAGGCCTGCCCGGCGACGACGCCGACGAGCAAGCGCGGTTCATGGAAGGCGTGTTCTCGACCGACAAGGGCGCGCTCCGCGTCGCCTCGCTCTACCTGCCGAACGGCAATCCGGTCGACGACGAGAAGAAGTTCTCCTTCAAGCTGAACTGGATGGCGCGGCTGGAGCGGTGGGCGCAGGAGCGGCTCAGCCTCGAAGAGGCGCTGGTGCTGGCCGGGGACTACAACGTCATTCCCGAACCGGTCGACGCGCGGTTTCCGGAGAACTGGCTGGGCGACGCGCTGTTCCAGCCACAGACGCGGCAGGCCTTCCGCCGGCTGCTCAATCTCGGTTTCACCGAGGCCGTGCGCGCCGTCACCGACGCGCCGGACACCTACACGTTCTGGGACTACCAGGCCGGCGCCTGGCAGAAGAACAACGGCATCCGCATCGATCATCTGCTGCTGTCGCCGGAGGCCGCCAACCGATTCTCGTCGGCTTCGATCGAAAAGCATGTGCGCGCCTGGGAAAAGCCATCCGACCACGTGCCGGTGGCGATCGATCTCGCGCTCCAGCCGGCCTGACGGAGAGCCTCCGTCCCGACGCCGGACGCCGAACGCGCTGAACCTCATATCGCCACATTCCGGCGCATGATGGGAGATCATCATGGCGGCCGGGGTTCCCATGACCATCCGAATTGTTCTTTGTCCGATCGGCGTGGCATTCGCCATCGCCGCGATCGCACCGGCCTTTGCCGCCCCGGAATGTCTCGCCAACGGAAAATCGTTCCAGATCGGCCAGGTCGCCTGCCTGACGATTGCCGACCAGAGCCACCTCGCCCGCTGCGACATGGTGCTCAACAACACCTCATGGACAAAGGTCGGGAATAGCTGTCCGGAAAACACGCTGGCGCCGCATCCGCACATGACGCCGATCTCGACACCAGCGCCAAGCATGGTGCCGACCGAGCCGACCGAGAACTGATTTTGGGGTAGGTGCTGGGCCGATACTTTCCTGACGCTTTGGCTGCCCCTCATCGCCCTGCCGGGCACTTCTCCCCGTATAGTGACGGGGAGAAGTGAGCTGTGTCCGACGATTTCGCCAACTACCAGCGTTGCAGAATGAGTGCCAAAGTCGCGGACTGCGTCTTCTCCCCGTCACTATACGGGGAGAAGGTGGCGGCAGCCGGATGAGGGGCGGCGCTACGCTTCCAATTTACAAGAACCCAAACCACTGCGGAGCAGATCTGTGTCCTACCGGCGGCTACCCCAACCGCCCCCTATTGATCCGCGGTGCCGCCCTTGGTGAGAATGTCGTCGGCCAGCGAGATCGCGGTGCGGCGGTCGGCTTCGCCGGCGGCGGCGAAGGCCTCTTCCTGCATGCCGCGGATCCAGGGCTGATCGGAAGGCGATGCGCGTTCGAGCGCTGCCGTCATCATCGCCAGGCCGCGAACTATCTTGCCGCTCTGGAACAGCAGATGACCGAGCGTCGCCTGCGCGCCGGCATGGCCCTTCTCGGCGGCGAGTTGGAACCAGCGCCCCGCCTGCTTGACGCTGGCCTTGACGCCGCCCTCGCCCTTCAGGAACATCTGCCCCATTTCGAACTGGGCGTTGGGATTGCGGTAGTTGGCGGCGGCGCGCATGTAATATTCCTGGGCCGCCACCTCGTTTTCGGCGACCGGGCTGCCTGGAATGCCCTTGCGCAGATAATCGCCAAGCGCCACCAGCGCGTCGGAAACGTAGCTTTCCTCGGGCGATCCGGGCTCGACATCCTGGTCGACGATCTCCGAGAAGAACTTGAACGCCTCGTAATCGTCGCGCGCCACGCCGTCGCCCTCGGCGTACATGCGGGCAAGCTTCCAGGTGGCGCCGATCTGGCCGTTTTCAGCGGCGTATTTGTAGGCCTCGGCGGCCTGTTCCTTGTGTCCGTTCTTGTAGGCGGAGAAGCCGAACTGGAACACCGCCCATGGGCTCGACTGCGGCTTCACGCCAGTCTTGTCGTCGAACACCTTGTCGTCGAAGGCCATGGCCTGGCCCACGGCGCCAAAGGTCGCGCCAAAAGTGGCGAGCACGACCAGTGCCGAAAGGACAGACGACTTCAACAACTCAGATGTCCGCATAGCAGTGTGTTTCTTTCGCACCGCCCGGATGGGTGACCGCGCCGTCGCGGGCAGACCCGACCGTCTGTGCGTATTTCCATATCGCGCCCGACTGATAGTCGGTCGTGCGCGCCTTCCATGTCTTTGCCCTCGCCGCCAGTTCAGCCTCGGATAACGCCACGTCGATCGTTCCGTTCACCGCATCGATCGAAATCACGTCGCCGTTCCGGAGCAGCCCGATCGGGCCGCCGACCGCCGCTTCCGGCCCGACATGGCCGATGCAGAAGCCGCGCGTCGCGCCCGAGAAACGGCCATCGGTGATCAGCGCCACCTTGCCGCCCATGCCTTGGCCGTAAAGGGCCGCCGTCGTCGACAGCATCTCGCGCATGCCCGGGCCGCCGCGCGGTCCTTCGTAGCGAATGACGAGAACCTCGCCTTCCCGGTAGTTGCGCTGCGTCACCGCCTCGAAACATTCCTCTTCCGAATCGAAGCAGCGCGCCGGACCGGAGAATTTCAACTCCGTCATGCCCGCGACTTTCACGATCGCGCCTTCGGGGGCGAGGTTTCCCTTCAACCCCACGACACCGCCGGTTTGGGTAATAGGTCTGTTGGCCGGGCGGACCACATCCTGATCTTCATTCCAGGCAACGTGCTCCATGTTTTCGGCCAAAGTGCGGCCAGTCACGGTCAGGCAGTCGCCATGCAGGTAGCCGTTGTCGAGCAGCGTCTTCATCAGGAGCGGAATGCCGCCGGCTTCGAACATGTCCTTGGCGACATATTTGCCGCCCGGCTTGAGGTCGGCGATGTAGGGCGTCTTCTCGAAGATCTTCGCCACGTCGAACAGGTCGAACTTGATCCCGGCCTCATGCGCGATGGCCGGCAGATGCAATGCCGCATTGGTCGAGCCGCCGGTGGCCGAGACAACGGTCGCTGCATTCTCCAGCGCCTTCAGCGTGACGATGTCGCGCGGGCGGATGTTTTTCTCGATCAGCTCCATGATTTTTTCGCCGGAAGCGAAATTGAAGCGGTCGCGCATCTCGTAAGGCGCCGGCGCGCCGCAGGAATAGGGCAGCGCCAAGCCGATCGCCTCGGCCACCGTGGCCATCGTGTTGGCGGTGAACTGGGCGCCGCAGGAGCCGGCGGACGGACAGGCGGCCTGCTCGATTTCAAGCAGTTCGGCATCGCCGATCGTGCCGACCGAGTGCTGGCCGACCGCCTCGAACACATCCTGCACGGTGATCTGGCGGCCGCGATAGCTGCCGGGCAGGATCGAACCGCCATAGATGAAGATCGACGGCACGTTGAGCCGCACCATGGCCATCATCATGCCGGGCAGCGACTTGTCACAGCCGGCGAGCCCGACCAGCGCGTCGTAGCAATGGCCGCGCATGGTGAGTTCGACCGAATCGGCGATGACCTCGCGCGATACCAGCGACGACTTCATGCCTTGGTGGCCCATGGCGATGCCGTCGGTAACGGTGATGGTGCAGAATTCGCGCGGCGTGCCGTTGGCGGCGGCGACCCCCTTCTTGACCACCTGCGCCTGGCGCATCAGCGAGATGTTGCAAGGCGCGGCCTCGTTCCAGCACGATGCGACGCCGACCAGCGGCTGCGCGATCTCGGCCGCCGACAGGCCCATGGCATAGAGATAGGAACGGTGCGGCGCACGTGCCGGACCGACGGTCACATGGCGGCTAGGGAGCTTAGCCTTGGAGATGACTCTGGCGTTCATACTCTTCCTTGCCGCATCTTCCCTGCAAATGGGGCGGTGCGGCCTACCCCATCGCCGAGCCTTTTGGCGCGTGTCCCGAGACAGGATCGAGGTGCGCCGGGTTTATGGCGGGAAATGGGCAATTTCCCCGGCCCGGCTTCCAGCGCAGGGGTTGTCCAGAAAGTGTTGCCAAAACGTCACAATCGCAGGAGGTGAAAGCGGCGAAGCTAATATGCTAAGCAGCTTGCAAACTGCATCTCAGGCAATACCCATCCCAACAAAAAAGGCCGGACATTGCCCGGCCTTTTTGTTCGATTTTTCAGAGATTTAGAACTTGATCTTGAGACCGCCCGAAAACGCCGTGACCAGATCGTTGCCGAAGTCGTAGCTTGCATCGGTACCGGCCACGTACCCGTTTTCATCCGTCAGTGTACCGGAGTGGCCGCTGGTCAGCACGCCAATCGCGCCAGCCAGACGAAGTTCGATGTTGGGGCGAGGCGTGTAAGCGACGCCGCCACCCAACGTCCAGGTGTCGGTCTGTGAGCCGTAGCCATGTGAGGTACCGCGATCCCAGGTAAGCTGACCGGCGGCGCTCCATTGATCGTTGAATTTGTGGCCGATGCCGCCCGAAACGGTCCAGCCGTCGCGATACATCAGATCGAGGGAAGTCCACCTGACCGGCTGCGGAGAGGTCGTTGTACAAGCAGCAACCCCTTTCGAGGCCTGCGAGCAGATGGGAATGCTTTGTAAAACACTCCAGTTGACCCACTTGATTGAGCCGAAGGCGAGCCAGTCGGGAGCTATACCCGACTGGAGCTTCAATTCGACAGAATCCGGCATCGAAGCTTCACCGTAGATCGGAATAATCGGACCACCGACATGGGTCAGATCAAGAGTGCCCGAAATATTATCTAGCCTCACCTGGGAATTGTAGACGAGGCTGGCTCGCAACGCGATCTCAGGAATTTCGTAGGCCAGCCCGGCTCGCCAGCCCCAGCCGCTACTCGTCAGATCGACGCGGCCGGTACCGGAGAAATTCGGTAGCAGCGGAGTTACAAGGTCTTCCTTGAAGCCATAGACTTCCTGATAAAACACACCGCCAATGAAGCGAACCTGACCCTTACCAGCATCCATTTTATAGGAGCAGGTACCTGCGTAGTTGTTGCTCTTGATTTCAGTTTCCATGTTGGACTGCGCGCCAACCCACTGGCCGGGGGCCGTATGCGCGCCCCAAGGCTGCGAGTAGTCGAACATGCAGTCGACCCCCTGCACGACTTGGGCCTTAACGCCGATGCGCGGCACCCAGTAATTCTCGCTATCGTTGGCACTGGTCGAGCCTACGACGGTACCGTTGAGCGGATCAGTATCCTTCGCGTTCTTAAGCTTGCGATCCGGCATCACGAAGGTCGCTTCGGCTTCCGTCGCGAAAGGAGCCGGATCAAACAGAAGATCGATGTCATAGCCGCCGCGCTCGATGCCGCCGGCGTGCGCCGGGCCGATCAAAGCCAGCGAAAAGCACCCTGCCCCCAGCAGTGCTTTCAGACGCAGATTGTTCATGAATGTCCTCCCCGAATAACTAGTGCATCAAGCTAGAACCAATTCGGGTTAACGGCGCAACAATGAATTCTTGGGCGTACATGTACATATTCGCCAAACGCATTTTCGACAAAATGCGGGGGAGCGTCAGAACGCCGAAAACCGGCTTCCGAAGCTTCGGCCGGCCCTAAAAATGGAGAAAAGACAGCCGAAAAGGCCCAAAAACACCCAGTTTTAAGAGGCTGCGGCCCCATTGTTACATTATGGCAACAATGGGGCTAAAACTTCCGTTTACGTCAACATTAACGCTGCGGAATGCCTGCTTTCGGGGCAAAAAGCTCGTCATTTTAGAGAGCGCTAAAGCCTCGCGAATCCATCCCTCAACCGGCGTCGCGAACCCTGGTCAACGCGACCGAAAGCTTGTCCTGGGCATCGCGGTATTCGGCGAGCTTTTCACGCTCGGCTTCGACGATCTCGGCCGGCGCGCTGGCGACGAACCGTTCGTTGGACAGCTTCTTGTGCAGGCGCGCGATTTCCTCGGTCACCTTGGCCAATTCCTTCTGCAACCGCACAGCCTCGGCGCCGAGATCGATTAGGCTGCCTAGCGGCAGGCAGATCGTCGCCTCGTTGAGCACGATCTGCGCCGAGCCCTTGGGTGCCGCGTCGGCCAGCGAGACGTCGCCGACGCGCGCCAGCCGCTTGATCGCCGAGTCCTGACGCACCAGCCGTTCACGCGTCACATCATTGGCGCCGACCACGACCAGCGGAGCGATCGCCGCGGGCGGCACGTTCATCTCCGAACGCACCGAGCGGATGCCGGAGACGAGGTCGACCAGCCAGTTGATGTCGGCGGCCGCTTCCGCGTCCTCGAAGTCCGGCGACGGCCATGTGGCATGGCAAAGCAGCGACGGACGCTCCTTGCCTTCGCCAGCGGTCTGCGCCCACAATTCTTCCGTCATGAACGGCATCATCGGATGCAGGAGTTTGTAGATCTCGTCGAGCACGAAGGCGACGCAGGCGCGGCTCTCGGCCTTGGCAGCCTCGTCGGCGCCCATGAACACCGGCTTGAGCAGCTCCAGATACCAGTCGCAGAACAGGTTCCAGACGAAGCGGTAGGCCGCCCCAGCCGCCTCGTTGAAGCGGTACGAGATGATGCCGTCGGTGATCTCGCGCGCCGCGCGCGTCAGCTCCGTAAGGATCCAGCGATTGACGGCCAGCTTGGCATCGTTCAGCCAGAAATCGTCGTTGCGCGCGACTTCGTTCATCTCGGCGAAGCGCGTCGCGTTCCACAGCTTGGTGCCGAAATTGCGATAGCCGGCGATGCGCGCCGGATCGAGCTTCACGTCGCGCCCTTGCGCCGCCATCACCGTCAGCGTGAAACGCAACGCATCGGCGCCATACTCGTCGATGAGGTCGAGCGGATCGATGACGTTGCCTTTCGACTTCGACATCTTGGCGCCGTTCTTGTCGCGCACCAGCGCGTGGACATAGACCGTGTGGAACGGCTCCTCGTCCATGAAATGCAGGCCCATCATCATCATGCGGGCGACCCAGAAGAAGATGATGTCGAAGCCGGTCACCAGCACGTCGGTCTGGTAGTAGGTCTTCAACTCCGGCGTCTGGTCCGGCCAACCGAGCGTCGAGAATGGCCACAGCGCCGACGAGAACCAGGTGTCGAGCACATCCTCGTCGCGGGTCAGGATCTCGCCAGGCTTGAAATTCTCGAGCTTGTCCTCGACCCAGGCCTTCCACGGCCCTTCCAGCGCCAGATAATATTCAATCGCCGCGGCAAGCGCCTCTTCTTCGGACTTCTCGACGAAGACACGTCCGTCCGGCCCGTACCAGGCCGGGATCTGGTGCCCCCACCACAGCTGGCGCGAAATGCACCAGGGCTGGATATTCTCCATCCAGTCGAAATAGGTCTTTTCCCAGTTCTTCGGCACGAAATTCGTGCGGCCCTCGCGCACCGAGGCGATCGCCGGCTTGGCGAGCTCGGCGGCATTGGCATACCACTGCTCGGTCAGGAACGGCTCGATCGGCACGCCGCCACGATCGCCATGCGGCACGGCATGGCGATGCGGCTCGACCTTGTCGAGGAAACCGCCTTCTTCCATCAGCTCGACGATCTTCTTGCGCGCGGCGAAGCGGTCGAGGCCGTTGAGTTCGTCCCAGACCGCCCGGCGCTCCGGTGTCACGTCGAGGCCGGCCAGGAAATCCTCATTATCCACGAGGCTTATCGCGGCCTCGATGGTGAGGATGTTGATCGCCGGCAGCTTGTGGCGCTTGCCGACCTCGAAGTCGTTGAAATCATGCGCCGGCGTGATCTTGACCGCGCCGGAGCCCTTCTCCGGATCGGAGTATTCATCCGCCACCACCGGTATCCTGCGGCCAACGATCGGCAGGACGACATTCTTGCCGACCAGGTGCCGGAAGCGCTCGTCGTCCGGATGCACGGCGACGGCCGTGTCGCCCAGCATCGTCTCGGGGCGCGTGGTTGCCACGGTGATGAAGGTTTTTGGATTCTCCGGATCGAAGATCTGGCCCTCGATGGGATAGCGGAAGTGCCAGAGATTGCCGTTGACTTCCTGCTGCTCGACCTCGAGATCCGAGATCGCGGTCAACAGCTTGGGATCCCAGTTCACAAGGCGCTTGTCCTTGTAGATCAGGCCTTCCTTGTAGAGCGTGACGAACACTTCGAGCACGGCCTTCGACAGGCCCTCGTCCATGGTGAAGCGTTCGCGCGACCAGTCGGCCGAGGCGCCGAGCCGCTTTAGCTGGTTGAAGATCGCGCCGCCAGATTCAGCCTTCCACTCCCACACCTTCTCGATGAATTCCTCGCGCGTCAGGTCGCGGCGATGGATCTGCTTTTCCATCAGCTGCCGCTCGACCACCATCTGCGTGGCGATGCCGGCATGGTCCATGCCGGGCTGCCACAGCACGTTCTTGCCGCGCATGCGCTCGAAGCGCACCAGAACATCCTGAAGCGTGTTGTTGAGCGCGTGGCCCATATGCAGCGAGCCGGTGACGTTGGGCGGCGGGATGACAATGGTGAAGGCCTCGGCCCCCTCCTCGGCACCCGCGCCGGCCCGGAACGCGTCGGCCTCTTCCCAAACCCTGGCGATCTTCGGCTCGACGGATTTTGCGTCGTAGGTCTTTTCAAGCATGGGAAAATGGTCCGCGCTGTCGGGATTTTTGCTGGTCCGGTGTAAATCGGAAGGTCTTGGCCAAGTCAACCGCAAGGGGCCGCCCCGGCTCATCACGAGCAAATAGGCACGGCCTTGTTCATTTCAACGCAGGGGTGCCAGCGGGCACCGTGCTTGACCGCCAGGCGATACGTTGCTCCACGCCTCCATTGATCGCACAATTCGAACGAGCGTCCGCTTCGAAGATGTTGTTGAGATCAGGAACGTCCAAACGTGGAAGCGGAACGGGTGTGTCGCAAAACTCCCGATTTTCGCGAAACATCTCGTGACTACGCTGCCTGTTTTACCCGGATTTCTATCTCGAGGTGCGCGGAGGCGGCGATGTTGACGAGCGCGTCAAGCGAGAATTTGGCGAGCTTGCCGCGCAGCAGATCATTGGTGCGGGGGCGCGTCAGGCCGAGCCGCTTGGCGGCATCCTCCTGGGGAATGTCCCAACGCTGGACCACCTTACGGATTTCGTAGAGCAGCGCCGAGCGCGCTTTAAGGTTTGCTGCCTCTTGTTCCGTATCCGCCAGGGCATCCCAGACGTTCTCATAGATTTCTACGTTCATCGTTCTGCCTTCCATCGCTTCAGCCGTTGTGTCGCTAGATCGAGGTCTTTCTTGGATGTGGCCTGTGTCTTCTTCTGAAACGCATGAAGCACCAAAACGCGGTCATCTAGTGTCGCCAGATAGATGACGCGAAATGCTCCCGATGCTTCCCGAACCCTGATTTCCCTGACACCGGTCCGACGGTCTGCATAGGTTTCCAGTCGTCGGGATCGTCGCCGCGCTGGACAAGTTCGAGCTGCCAGCCACATGGCTCGTACTGTATCGATATTGATACACGCTGGCTAGAGAGAAAGTCAATCGCGAACCTTAGGAATAGTGCGACACCTCAGGATGCGCTGGGGTCCTCTGGCTTTTGGAATGGAAACTCGCCGCCGTGCTCGGCGGTGCGGAGGATTGGCTGCTCGACACCTATGAGCAGGAACGGCGTCCAGTCGCGGAATCGGTTCTCGGCCTTTCGACCCGGCTGCTCGACGCCCAGAAACAGGGTGGGATGCGCGGCCGCGAGGTGCGCCAGCTCGATATCGGCTATCCGGACTCGCCGCTCTCCAGGGAGCTGGCCGAACGCGGCGGCGGCCTGCGTGCGGGGGACCGCGCGCCGGATGCCCCAATCAGGGGCGCGGCGGGCCAACCATGGCGACTGTTCCAACTGCTCCAGGGACCGCATTGGACGCTGCTTGTTCAGGAAGCCGGCAGAGAGACGGTTGGGCCACGCCAGGGGCTGCATGTCCACCACATCGGCCCGCAAGGCGTCATCGACGCCTGGGGACACCTTCGCGATGCTTATGCGCTGGCACCGGGCGAGTGTGTGCTGATCCGGCCGGACGGGTATGTCGGTGCGATCGCGATCCTTGGTGCAGACCGAACCGCGAAGCTCGAAATCTATTTGAGCCGCATGGCGTAGTCCAACCCGAAGAAGAACCGAAATAAGCGTCGAGAGGTGTTGGAAGAATGTGGCTGGCGCGTCGGACAGGCTCGACTGGCGGTTGATGCTGAGCGGAGTGATCGTGGCAATCGCCATCATCGGAGCTAGCCTTCCTCGCCATGCCGGCCCCGAGATTACCGTGCCTGCGCCGCCAGGGTGACGGCGCAACCGGGTCCAACTGGCTACCTAAGGGATCCGGAAATCATTGCGCTCCGCGCGCCACGCGCTCGATCTCCTCGCGCACCAGTCTTTCGACTAGCGTCGGCAGATTGTTGTCCAGCCAGTCCTGCAGCATCGGCCTCAGCATCTCTTCGGCCATCTCGTCGAACGTCTTCTTGCCGCGGCTGGCAAAGGCGTCGGAAAGCTCGCCGAAAGCCGCGGCCACCTGGCGGCCCGTGTGCTCGGAAAGAATTGCCGGGCGAACAGCCGGGCCGTCGCTTGCCGCCGGTCGCCCAAGATCGTCACCCGACGAAGGCCGCTCGAACGCAGGCTCCGCCACCGGCTCGTGGACCGACGCCTCGGGCTGGGCGGCCGGCTTGCGGATGCCCGGTATTGCTTTCGCCTGCTCGCCGACCGCCGCGATCTCGCGCCGCCAATCGGCAACGATTTCCTCACTCGTCGCGGCGGAATCAGGCGCCGCCGACGGGTCGATCCCTGCGGCGGGTGCCGGCTCGGCGGCCGGCGGCTCCGCCAGCGCGACCGGCTTCCTGACTTCGGGGGCATGCAACTCGGCACGAAACGCGTCGAAATCGGCGGCTGGAGCCGTGCTCGATGCAGGCTCCAGGTCCTGCCGCAATTCATCGGCGTCGCCCGGCGGCTTGCGGCCGGTGTCGCTGTCCTCGATGATCCTCCTGATGGAAGCCAGTATCTCTTCCATGGAAGGTTCGCGCTGTGCGCTGCTTGCCGTCGCCATCGTCACATCCGCCGCCCTTGTGACCTCTGTGGATTTCCGCTCCGGCGCAGGCCGGATTCGAATCATGGCGACAGCGTAACCGACGGATCGCCGTACGAGAATCCCCAATCTGGGGACATGTGGGATTTCAACAGATTAGGCACGGAACAGAAAGAGCGGAACCGCTTTGAAAAAGTTCCACTCGACCGGGGAAACCGGATTCGGAGCCGGCGGCGTCTAGCGACCGTCCGGCGTGCGCAGGCCGATCCATTTGTCCTTGACGGCGTTGTAGTGCTCTTCGGGCCGGTACTTCGCAACCTGCAACGCAAGCCGGTCGACCGACAGCCGACCCATCGCCGACAGGATGGCATAGCTTGCCACCACCACATCGTGCTCGGAATTGGCCTGGTTGATCTTGGCGGTGATGACGGCGGCCTGCGCGTTGAGCACGTCGAGCGTGGTGCGCTGGCCGACATTGCGCTCTTCGATGACGCCGTTCAGCGCCAACTGCGCGGCGTCGATCACCTGCCTGTTGGCGGCAACGCTCTGCTGCGCGGCGGTGTACTGCGACCATGCCGAGGCGACGGCCTGGCGCACTTGGTCGCGGCTGACGTCGACCTGGATGCGCGCCTCGCCGAGCGATTCCTTGTTTTGCCGCACGACCGCGGAGGTGCGGCCGCCCGAATAGATCGGAATGGTCAGGGTCGCGCCGATATTGGCCGAGGTCGAATCGCCATTGGAACCCGAAATGTCGGGGATGGATTTGCGGTAATTCTCAGAAATACCGGCCGACGCCGACAGTTGCGGCAACAGCGCGCCCTCGGACGACTTCACCGAGAACGCCGCCGCGTCGACCAGATGCTGCGTGGCGAGAATGGCCGGGTGTTCCTTCGAGCCGATCGCTATGGCCGTATCGAGGCTCGACGGCAGCAGCTTGCCCAATGGCGAAGCGGGCCTGAGCTTGCCCGGCTCGTCGCCGACGACCTGATGGTAAAATGCGGCACTGGCTTGCGCCTGCGCGCGGGCGGCGCTGAGCGAGGCCACCGCCGAAGCGCGCGACGCATCGGCCTGGGCAACGTCCGTGCGCGTGCCTTCACCCACCTCGAAGCGCGAACGCGCGGCGCGCGCCTGCTCGGTCAGGAATTGAAGGTTCTGTTCGGTCAGCACCGCGATCTGCCGGTCGCGAATGACGTCCATATAGGCCGTGGCCGCGTTGAGCAGCGTGTTCTCTTCGGTGTTGCGCAGGCTTTCCACCGACGCTTTGACCTGCGATTCGGCGGCCGCCACATTGTTCCTGGTCTGAAAACCGTCGAACAGCGTCTGGTTGATCTGGATGCCGAAATTGGCGGTCGTCAGCTTCGAATTGCCGCCGTCATTTGCCCGGCGGGTGTTCGTATAATCGATGCCGGACGATCCGGCGATCGTCGGGCGCCATCCCGACTTGGCGATCGCCACGCTCTCGTCGGTGACGCGCACGCCGGCCCGGGATGAATTCAGCGAGGAATTGTACTGATAGGCCTTGGCAAGCGCGCCGGAGATGGTTTCGGCCGAGGCCGGGAAGGAAGAAAGCGCGGTCGCGGAAACGAGGACGGCGGCAAAAAGTGACTTGGATAAAGACGGCACGGGTATCCCTCATTCGTTTTCCATGGGAACCGCGCCACGCCAGCTTCTCCTTTGAGCAGCCGGAGCGGCGTTAATATTCCCTGTCGCCTAGCCCAAAGTGCCCCCAGTCTGGGATTCAGCAACGATCGTTCAAGCCCAAGCGACCATGACAAGGCCTTTGCTGCAAGGCAAATCATTCAGAATTCGAAAGCATGCTCACGTTCGAAACCGGGTAGTGGCTTAATTGCCGCATTAAATGCCCGTCTTCCGGTTACAACCCCCCCAGCTTTATAAAAAAGTCGCGCCACGCCTGAATTGCCCTGCCCTTCGACGGCGACGAGTCGGCCGCCTTCGGCAAGCTGGGCAAGCAGCGTCGCCGGGACTTTCTCGACGCTGCCGCCGATGAAGATGACGTCGTAAGGCGCCTTGGCCGCATGGCCCTGCGGCAGCGCGCCCTGAACCACGGTCACATTGCCGCAGCCCAGCGACGAGAGCGCCGAGCTGGCGGTTTCGGCGAGCGCCGAATCGCTTTCCAGCGCCACGACCGACTTCGCCAGCCGCGACAGGATGGCCGAGGCGTAGCCGGTGCCGCAGCCGACATCGAGCGCTGAATCGGCCGGGCTGATCTCGGCCAGTTGCATCAGCTTGGCCAGCGGCGAAGCTTCCATGAGGTAGCGCGCCCCGCCGGCGCCGTCGGCGATGCGGATGTCCTCGTCGATATAGGCGAGGTCGCGCTGGCGTTGGCCGACGAAAATCTCGCGCGGCACGGAAAGCATCGCATCCAGCAGCGGCGCGCTGGTCACGTCGGTGGTGCGAACCTGACCATCGACCATCTTGACGCGAAGCTCGGAGAAATCAGCGCTCATGTCCCAACCAGTCCGCTTGCCGCGCCAAACCGCGGTTCATCTAGATTGGAACGTCTAACTCCGGCGCTGGCGCGCGGGAGCCGGGCATTGGAGGCCTCGCCCGGAATCGAACCGGGGTGCAAGGATTTGCAGTCCTCTGCGTAACCACTCCGCCACGAGGCCTCATTGCTCCCGGCGTTCCACCCGGTTCCAATAGGTTGCGGCGAAAATGCCGTCAAGCGGCCACCGCGCATTCCCCGCGGTTTCCTCTGCATTCGGTCCGATGCCCCGCATCGATCGTTGGGCCGATGAGGCAGAGCGTCAATCCGGCCGGCGCCGCCGCTCCCACCAGACGACGAATCGACGGCGGTGGCGGCGCACCATGGCGAATTCATAGGACAGCACCAGCAACCCGAGCGGAACCATCCAGAAGCCAAGGATCGGCAGGAACCCGAGAATGCCGCCGATGATCAAGATCACGCCGATAGTGATTCTGAGGGCGCGCGAACGCGGCATGGTGAATTGACGCCCGAAGACCGAGATTTTTCGCGCCGGTTCCTGGTTTTCGTCTGCTGCCGTCATCTCGAATGGCTGGTCCGTCTGGTGGCTCTGCAATGTTATTCACGAAAGCCGCCACCGCCGTTTCGGTTCCGCGCCTTCGCCAAGACGGCTAATATGAGGACGGACAACTCCGATTGCGAGAAACCGCTGCGCGAAAAAGTCTCGGAAAAATACGAAATGCTTCTTTGCAAAGCCGAAAAGGGTTTGCTATAGGCTGCGCCACTTGCTTCAGAGCCTCTGTTCCCCGGTAGCTCAGTGGTAGAGCAACCGGCTGTTAACCGGTTGGTCGCTGGTTCGAATCCGGCCCGGGGAGCCAAATTTTCAAGCGCTTAGCGTCGAATGCACTTTCCCTCAAAAGCGGGAAGGTCCCCTTTCGGCAACATCTGGGGCAATAACGCCAAGCGAATCGTGCTTTGTTTCGAAATGATGTCTCCGAACACTTGGATCGGGTCTCTACCATGTACAAGCTGCTCGCCCTGCTCGTCGCGGCTCTACCTTCCACCTACACAGCTGGCGCTGGGGAGAGGCAGCCGGTTTCCCGGGTGGTCAAGTCGCTTTTTGAGGAACACCAACCGTTCAACCGTCATGCTGAACAGGTCGAATACCTTAACGCCATCAACCTGGCCTGTGGCATCGACAACGAGCGTACAAAGGAGGATCACCGGCGCGAATTCGCAGCAGCCGAGGCGGAGATTGGCAAGGAAGCCACGCTCGACCAGATGTACCTCGCGGGAATTCGGAACGCCAACTACCTTTTCCCCGCTGGGGCGCACGAAAAGTATTGCTCCGATGCACAAGCAGTGTGGGGCGAATAGTGCGAGTTCAACGCGATTGATTGAAAAGCCCGCCAGCGGCGCCAGGGCCTAGTGGCTCAGCGCATCAGCAAGGGCCTTTTTCAAATCGTCATTTGTTATGGCGCCCGCAGCCTCACAAGATGACATCTTATCAAGTAGCAGCGCTGAGGTCGGGTCTCTGCCCAGCTTCGACCACTCACGCAACACCTGGAGGCAGCGCTCGCGCTCGCCTTGCTTGTTGACGAGCGCTCGCCAGTCCCTGAATTCAGCGGCTTTGCCGTATAACCAGATACCGCTCACCAAGATAATGCAGATGCTGGCCGCGCCAACAAGAACCCTAAGCATTTCCGCCACCCCGTGCCCAACCGGCGAATTATCCCATTTTACGAAGAAGCCCGCCACCGTGAGGCAGCAGGCCATTCTTGGTCGAAAGGTCCAGCACCTTCCGGGCTCAACTCGAGCGAGCCGAAAGGCGCCTGATATCTTCGGCGATCGACAGGAACACCTCGTTCGGACTGTCATAAATCTCCAGTCCCAATCCCAATCCCAATCCCAATCCCAATATATCGCTCACCCCGAAGCTTTACCGTCATGCCTTCGAGGGTATGGGCAGGGATCGCGCAAATGCGCATGCCTATTTCCCATTCCTCGTCGCAAATCGCGTTGAATGCCTCTTCGGCAGCATCCCGCAAGGCCCTGTTCGCGGTTTTCTGTTCTTTGATCTCGTTGCGCCATGCGGCGTAGATGGCCGGCTTGATGTTCTGTGCCATGTCTTTGATCGTCATGGCGTCGAACGCAGTCCTTACGTCTTCCGGCATGTCCGGCTCCTTCCACGCGACCGCATCGCTTGTTGCGAAGGAAGCGCTTGAGCGAATCGCGCGACTCTATGCTGTCGAGGCTTAGGCAAGAGGCAAGCCGGAGCATGAGCGCCTGGCGATCCGCGCCACCTCGAAGCCGCTGCTCGCCGGTCTCTTCTCCTGGATGGAGGCAACGATTTATAAACTCTCGGCACGTTCCGCTACGCAATCAAGCGCCGCATTGCGTTGTCGCGTTTCCTCGATGACGGGCAGCTGGAAGCCGACAACAATATCGCCGAGAATGCGCTCCATGGTATCGCCATTGGGCGCAAGAACTACCTCTTCGCCGGTTCCGATGCTGGTGGCGAACGGGCTGCGGGAATCTACACGCTGATCGGCACGGCAAAGCTCAACGGCGTCAACCCGGAAGCTTGGCTCACGAACATTCTCGCCCGCATTGCAGAGGGACATCCGATTAACCGGATCGATGAACTGCCGCCATGGAGCTGGTCCCTAGGACAACCGGCTTGAATCGTCCGAGCAGCCAAGTCCAGGCGCCTTGAGCTCCCGGTAAAGTGCTACTCTAACGCTACCGTTGGTGACGCTTCTTGCGGCGGCGTCAGAACTGTGATGTCCATTCTGGCGATCTTCGATGCAGCGTTTCCCTGTGAATTGGGAGCTGTGTCGCCCGATTCGGCAATCATCGCCTTGGCGCGATGTCCTACGCTGTCGGCGCTCTTGCCCGGCGCAAATCCTTCGCCTGTTTCTGGCTTGGCGGCTTTCAGTTGAGTTTCCGGTGCCTTCCGATGCTGACTTGCAATAACCGAAACCATCCATCCCTCCTTTGGTGAGAGCATCATGGTATCTGCCATGGCTGTTGCGGGACTGACCAGATTGTACCTTAGACATGGTGTCCGGTACAAAACCTCACCTATGTCTCAGGCCGCGCATTCTAAGCCATGGCGCGCCAGAACCAGCCGAAGCCCGCACTGCGACGCTGGCCGGGGAACAAACGGCACTGTCGGAAACGACCGCTCTCTGAACTCTGCACAACAAGCCGGTCGAGGCTAACTGGCTGACACTTGGTTGATACCGGCATCAACCCAGGCACGCGTCTGTTCCAGCACTTCATCGGAAAACGCTGGGTCGTCGATCGCCCGGGCGAGGATCACTGCCCCCACCATTGCTGCCCAGCTTCCGATCGCCGCGCGACGTCTGTCTGCCGGATCCAACTCCGGAAGCGCCTTGCCAATACGGTCGATCTGCGACCGAAGGCCTTCCGTCATGGCCGAGCGAGCAGCCGGGGTCTGATGGCGGATGGCCGCGGCAAGGCCCGCCGTCGGGCAACCACCCGCGGCATTGTCGCGATGGCGGGGCGAAAGATAGGAACCTACATAAGCGCGAAAATCGCCCCCCCCGCCTGAGTCCGCGGCGAGGACGTAAGCAAGGGTCTGCGCGATCAGGTCGTCCTTCGAACTGAAATGGCCATAGAAGCCGCCGTGGGTGAGCCCGGCGGCTTTCATTACCTCCGCCACGCTGACCGCGTCGAACCCCTTATCGCGAAACAGCCGGCTGGCCGCATCCAATATCCGGTGACGGTTCTCCGCCATCTGCTCTCGACTCACCTTCATTTTAAAATTCTCCGCCCGTTGACATTTACATGATGCCCATCATATTTAGCGTCAATCATGATGACCGTCATGAATATAGGTCCCACCAGAAAAGAGAGCAACCCATGGCCACCATTTCGTCAGTCCTCATCACCGGCGCCTCCACCGGCATTGGAGCCGCCTATGCCGAGCGCTTCGCGCGCCGGGGGCACGACCTCGTGCTTGTTGCCCGTGATACGGCACGGATGGAGGCACTGGGGGCGCGTCTGCGTCTGGAAAACGGCGTGGCGATCGACATCATCCAGGCTGATCTTACGCAGCCTGCCGAGCTTGCAACGGTAGAAACGAGGCTGCGCGATGACGCCCGCATCGGGATCCTCGTCAACAATGCCGGAACGGCCATCGGCGGAAGCTTCATCGAGCAGAGCACCGATGACGTCGCGCGGCTTGTTGCGCTCAACACGACCGCACTTCTGCGGCTTGCCAGCGCCATGGCCCCGCGTCTTGCGAAGGCCGGCGAAGGGGCGATCGTCAACATCGGCTCCGTGGTCGGCCTGGCGCCGGAGTTCGGCATGACGGTCTACGGCGCAACCAAAGCCTTCGTGCTGTTTCTGTCGCAGGGGCTCAGCCTCGAGCTCGCGCCGAAGGGTGTCTACGTCCAGGCCGTGCTTCCCGCCACGACGCGAACGGAGATCTGGGAACACGTCGGTGCCGACATCAACACGCTTTCCAACGTGATGGAGGTGGACGATCTGGTTGATGCGGCGCTGGTCGGCTTCGACCGCCGCGAACCGGTGACCATCCCGCCGCTTCCCGATGCCGGGCAGTGGGACGCGCTTCAGGCCGCGCGCCAGGCCATGCTTCCGAACTATGGGAACGAACATCCCGCCGAGCGGTACCGCACAGCCGCCTAGTACCAACGAAGCCATTTTAATAGATGACCCGCCGCGGCGGGGACAAACAAAGGTGACCTGTGACGAGCAAAACGCTATTTGAGCCCTATACTCTCGGCTCGCTGACCCTCTCCAATCGTATCGTCATGGCGCCCCTGACGCGCAATCGCGCTGGCCCGGGCTTCGTTCCAGGCGATCTCGCCGCGGAGTATTACGGCCAGCGCGCATCGGCCGGCCTGCTGATTTCCGAAGCCACGCAAATCTCGCAGCAGGGACAGGGCTACCAGGACACACCCGGCATCTACACTCAGGCTCAGATCGACGGCTGGCGCAAGGTCACGGCAGCCGTGCACGCCAAGGGCGGGCGGATCTTCCTGCAGCTCTGGCATGTCGGCCGCGTCTCGCATGTCGACCTGCAGGAGCATGGCGCCGCGCCCGTTGCACCCTCGGCAATCCAGGCCGCGACCAAGACGTTCGTGAACAACGGCTTTGTCGAAGTTTCGGAGCCCCGTGCGGTGGCGCTCGACGAGCTTGCGGGGATCGTCAATGATTTCCGGCAAGCAGCAGCGAACGCCATTGAGGCCGGCTTCGATGGCGTCGAGATTCACGGCGCCAACGGCTATCTGCTGGACCAGTTCGCCAAGGACGGTGCCAATGTCCGGACGGATGCTTATGGCGGATCGGTCGGGAACCGCGCCCGGCTGATGCTGGAGGTTACCGCTGCGGTGATCGAGGAGATCGGTGCCGAGCGCACCGGCATCCGGATTTCGCCCGTCTCGCCCGCCAACGGCGTCTCGAGCAGCGCCCCCCAGGCGCAGTTCGACTATATCGTCGATCAACTCGACGCCTTGGGCATCGTCTATATCCATGTCGTCGAGGGCGCCACGGGCGGATCGCGCGATGTCGCGCCGTTCGACTTCGGATCGCTCCGCCGGCGCTTGAACAATACCTATATCGCCAATAACGGCTATGACCTCGAACTCGCGGCATCGCAGGTCGCCGAGGACAAGGCCGATCTGTTCGCGTTCGGTCGGCCTTTCATCGCCAATCCCGACCTGGTGGATAGGCTGAAGACCAGCGCGCCGCTGGCGGAGTTCAACCCAGCGACCCTCTATGGCGGTGGATCCGCCGGCTATACCGACTATCCCACCCTCGCAGCCGCAGGTCGCCCCTGACGCTTCGGGGCCGCGCGCAGGCGTGGCCCCGACCGATACGCACGCCTACATTTTCAAATACTTAACTACCGACGCCGCGAAGCCGGATTCCGCCCCAGATACACAATGGGTACGCGCGGCACCTGCAATCCGTTCTCTCCGCCAAACTTTGATTCCCTTGCTGGCGGGGCGTGCAAGCGCGGCTCTTTCCAATTCCTAGAACCAGCAACCTCCCAACGTGTGCCACGGCTGGCGAAGCGCCGGATCATCGCGGCTTGGCCTACTGCCAATGCATGTGCCGGCTACCCCCAATCTCCAAATTGATCAAACGCCTTGTTCCTTTAGCCTGCGAAGTCAGCGCTCGTAGCTCAAATTAGGACAGAGCGGGACCTCCCGGGCAGATGCAGGTTCGAACCCTGCCGAGTGCGCCAAAGGCTCCCAAAGCCCCTGCCGTGAGCATTCACAGCGGCCGCAAACGGAAGCGGTTGCCTTTTTTCGGCATGAGGAGGTCCGGGCCGTCTTCATGCTAATCTGCTCGGACGCTTCCATCGGACGCTTCAACAGATCGCCTGCGTAAGTCGGTGCCTCCCATGGGAGGCATCGAGCCAGCATCGCCGCGCATGACCACATCATCGTCGGCGAAAATGCCACTCCAGCATGAAAGGCTGATCCAGGAATGGTCGTTCTCCACGGCCCGCGGTGGAAAAAGGCGGCATTTTTCCCGTCAGGATAGTCGGCTCTGGAATTTCGACCGAAAAAAGAGCTATGATGACATTGGCATTCGCCGGGACAGCTTCGCGCGCCCTATAATGCCGGGAGGAAGCGGGACATGGCCGTTGCGCTTGTACTCGTTCTGATAGTCGTGGGCTCGGTGTTGTTCCACTTCCTGAGCCCATGGTGGTGGACGCCGATTGCCTCGAACTGGGACTATATCGACAACACCATCATCATAACTTTCTGGATCACCGGCGTCGTCTTCGCCGCCGTGGTTTTGTTCATGGCCTATTGCGTCTTCCGCTTCCGTCATCGGGAAGGCAATCAGGCGGCATATGAACCGGAGAACAGGCGGCTCGAATCCTGGCTGACGGTTGTCACCGCGGTCGGTGTCACGGCTTTGCTGGTTCCCGGCCTGTTCGTCTGGAACCGGTTCGTCAACGTTCCAAGTGACGCAACCGTGGTCGAAGTCGTCGGCCAGCAATGGCAATGGAGTTTCCGCCTGCCCGGCAAGGACGGCAAACTCGGCACATCCGATACCCGCGACGTCAAAGCTGAGAATCCGTTGGGCGTGATCACTAGTGATTCCAATGGCCAGGACGATGTCGTGGTCGAAGCGGCCGATCTGCATCTGCCGGTTGGCAAGCCGGTCAAGATGCTGCTTCGCTCGATCGACGTGCTGCATGATTTCTATGTGCCGGAATTCCGCGCCAAGATGGACATGATCCCGGGCTCGGTCACCTACTTCTGGTTCACCCCAACGAAAACCGGGACCTTCCAGGTCCTGTGCGCCGAACTCTGCGGCCAAGGACATCCGATGATGCATGGCGTGGTGATGGTCGACACGCAGGAGGATTATCAGGCGTGGCTCGGCCAGCAACAGACGTTTGCACAGATGTCGGCCCCCCAGCAGACGGGCTCGGCAGGCCAGGCGCCGGACCAAACAACGGCGTCAGGTTCGAAGATTGCAGCAAAGCTCGAAACCGTCGGGTCTCGCTAAAAAGGACACGGAGGTGTTCCTATGGTCGATATTACTCCTGCAGATGCCATCCCGCCGGCCGAAGTCGCGGAAGTCGAACTCTACCATCCGCACAGTTGGTGGACGAAATACGTGTTCTCGCAGGACGCCAAGGTCATTGCCATCCAATATTCGGCAACGGCAACGGCGATCGGCCTTGTGGCGCTGGTGCTGTCCTGGCTGATGCGGCTGCAACTCGGCTTTCCCGGCACCTTCGACTTCATCACGCCTGAAGCCTACTACCAGTTCATCACCATGCACGGCATGATCATGGTGATCTACCTGCTCACCGCCCTCTTCCTTGGCGGCTTCGGCAACTACCTGATCCCGCTGATGGTCGGGGCTCGCGACATGGTCTTTCCCTATGTCAACATGCTGAGCTACTGGATCTACCTGCTTGCCGTGCTGGTTCTGGTGTCGAGCTTCTTTGCGCCCGGCGGACCGACGGGTGCCGGCTGGACGCTTTACCCGCCGCAGGCGATCATGACCGGTACACCAGGGGGCCAGGACTGGGGCATCATCCTGATGCTCGTCTCGCTGATCCTGTTCATCATCGGCTTCACCATGGGCGGCCTGAACTACGTCGTGACGGTGTTGCAGGGCCGCACGCGCGGCATGACGCTGATGCGTCTGCCGCTGACTGTCTGGGGCATCTTCACCGCGACCGTCATGGCGCTGCTCGCCTTCCCCGCGCTATTCGTGGCCTGCGTGATGATGCTGCTTGATCGGGCGCTCGGCACCAGCTTCTTCATGCCGGCGATCGTCGAGATGGGCGAGCAATTGCAGCATAATGGCGGCAGCCCGATCCTGTTTCAGCATCTGTTCTGGTTCTTCGGCCATCCCGAGGTCTACATCGTGGCGCTTCCCGCCTTCGGCATCGTGTCCGACCTGATCAGCACCCATGCGCGCAAGAACATTTTCGGCTATCGCATGATGGTCTGGGCCATCGTCGGCATCGGTGCGCTGAGCTTCGTCGTCTGGGCGCACCACATGTATGTCAGCGGCATGCACCCCTATTTCGGCTTCTTCTTCGCAACCACGACATTGATCATCGCGGTTCCGACCGCCATCAAGGTCTACAATTGGGTGCTGACGCTGTGGCGCGGCGACATCCACCTCACCATCCCGATGCTTTTCGCCCTGGCCTTCATCGTCACCTTCGTCAATGGCGGGTTGACCGGCTTGTTCCTCGGCAATGTCGTGGTCGACGTTCCGCTGTCGGACACGATGTTCGTCGTTGCCCATTTCCACATGGTC
Source organism: Mesorhizobium sp. M0152 (assembly GCF_040322415.1). Lineage (NCBI taxonomy): Bacteria > Pseudomonadati > Pseudomonadota > Alphaproteobacteria > Hyphomicrobiales > Phyllobacteriaceae > Mesorhizobium > Mesorhizobium sp. M0152. The sequence continues at coordinate 55,505 of NZ_JAMYTH010000023.1, read as the reverse complement.
ATGGGGGTCGCGCCGATCATCGTGATCTTCGGCGCGATCTACCATTGGTATCCGAAGGTCACCGGCCGGATGCTGAACGAGGTGCTGGGCCGGTTCCATTTCTGGGTCACCTTCCTCGGCGCCTACCTGATCTTCTTTCCCATGCACTATCTCGGACTGATGGGCGTGCCCCGGCGTTACAATGAATTGACCGACATGGCGGTGATGACGGAATCGGCCCACCATCTGAACTCTTTCATCAGCATCATGGCGTTCATCGTCGGCTTTGCGCAGATCGTGTTCCTGTTCAACCTGATCTGGAGCATCCGCCATGGCCGGGAGGCTGGCGGAAACCCGTGGCGGGCCACGACGCTCGAATGGCAGACGCCGCAAACACCGCCGCCCCACGGCAATTTCGGCAAGGAACTGCCGATCGTCTATCGCTGGGCCTACGACTACAGCGTACCGGGCGCCAAGGAGGACTTCATTCCGCAAAACGTGCCGGGCTCCTTAGGTCCCTCCAGGGAGCCGGCATGAGCGTCATTCTGGTCTTCATGCTCGTGATCGCCGGTTTTGCCGGATGGTGGCTTTCCCACCAGCGGCTGATGGCCAAGCCATGGCTCGAGCAAGGTATGGCCGGGGATTTCGTTGGCATGGAAGGATCGACGCTGCCGACCGCCAAGATCGGCCTCGGCGTCTTCCTGGCGGTCGTCGGCTGTCTGTTCGCGCTGATCACCAGCGCCTACTTCATGCGCATGGCGTTGTCGGACTGGCAGGCGCTGCCGCTGCCGCGGCTGCTCTGGCTCAACACCGGCGTGCTGGTCTTGAGCAGCATAGCACTGCAATGCGCCGCGGTCGCGGCGCGCAGGGGTCAAATGGACATGGTCAGGCTCGGCCTTGCCACCGCCGGGTTCACGGCGCTCGCTTTCCTGATTGGACAGCTTGTGGCGTGGCGCGAGCTGTCTGCCGATGGCTACTTTCTGGCTTCCAATCCGGCCAACAGTTTCTTCTACCTGCTAACGGGAATGCATGGGCTGCATATACTGGGCGGGCTGGTGGGCCTGGGCAGAACAACCGTCGGCGCCTGGAGCGGGGCGCGGCCGGCGCGGCTTCGCCTCAGCGTCGAGCTGTGCGCCATGTACTGGCATTTCCTGCTTTTCGTCTGGCTTGCCATCTTCGCACTTCTGGCCGGCTGGGCCGCGACTTTCATCGACATTTGCCGAGGGTTGCTAAACTAGGAGGAACGGGCGGATGGCAGAGACGACACTGACCCACATCGGCCGAACGGAGCCGCGGCCCGCAGGCTGGCAAGGCATCGCCGCCGACTGGTCCTCGGATCAGCGGGCGTTCAAGAACGTGTCATGGGGCAAGGCCATGATGTGGATCTTCCTGCTCAGCGACACCTTTATTTTCGGCTGCTTCCTGCTCTCCTACATGACCGCCCGCATCTCCACGCGAGTGCCGTGGCCCAATCCAAGCGAGGTCTTTGCCCTTCGCATCGGCGGCTCTGACATACCGCTGATCCTCATCGCCATCATGACGTTCGTGCTGATCTCGAGCAGCGGAACGATGGCTATGGCGGTCAATTTCGGCTATCGCCGCGACCGCCGCAAAACGGCAATCCTGATGCTTCTGACCGCAGCACTCGGTGCGACCTTTGTCGGCATGCAAGCTTTCGAATGGACCAAGCTGATTACCGAAGGCGTGCGGCCCTGGGGCAATCCCTGGGGCGCTGCCCAGTTCGGGTCGACCTTTTTCATGATCACCGGCTTCCACGGCACGCATGTGACGATCGGGGTGATCTTCCTGATTATCGTGGCCCGAAAGGTGTGGCGTGGAGATTTCGACACTGGGCGGCCCGGCTTCTTTACCAGCCGCAGAGGCCGCTACGAGAACGTCGAAATCATGGGACTCTACTGGCATTTCGTCGACCTGGTCTGGGTGTTCATTTTCGCGTTCTTCTATCTTTGGTGAGAGGCAGAAATGGCTGAAGCAACCGCAAACGGCCTCGGGCAACACGCATTGCACGCCACTCATGATGCGGCGGCCGGCGTCCCCCAGGCGGAGGTTCATCAGGAGCACCCGATCAAGCTCTATCTGGTGGTCTGGGCATGGCTGTTCATTCTCAGCACCTGCTCCTATCTGGTCGACTATTTCGGTCTGCACGGCTATCTCAGATGGTCGCTGATCCTGATCTTCATGATCCTCAAGGCAGGACTTATCGTCGCCATTTTCATGCACATGGCCTGGGAGCGATTGGCGCTGACATACGCAATCATCCTGCCGCCCGTGCTGGTGTTGGTATTCGTGGCGATGATGGTCTTTGAAGCGGATTACACGCTTCTCACCCGGATGGCGTTTTTCGGGGCTGGACCCTGACGCCAGATCCGAGTTCAGACCTTATCGACGGCATCGCCGATCAGGACCCCAACGATACTGCATGCCGTCCGGTGCCCTCCCTTGAAACAATCGACGGTTGGGCCATGTTTATTCGTACCGGAAACGACGGAAGCAGGATGATTGCCGCGTTTTCGCCTGCGTCGCGAACTCAGCAAGGGACGCCCAAAATGACAATCGCAAACAAACTGAAGGACTATATCGACAGGAAAGGGATTTCCTACGACACTGTCGCGCATCATCGCACGGCCACAAGCAGGCAGGCCGCCATAGCGGCGCATGTGCCCGGCAGCATAATGGCCAAATCGGTGCTCGTTCACCACGATCTGGGTTATGCGCTGGCCGTGGTCCCCAGCACGCACAGAATCGAGCTCGGCGCGTTGCAGAGGGTCATGGACAAGAATCTTGGACTCGCCACCGAAGATGAGGTGGTTTCGCTCTTTGGCGATTGCGACACCGGCGCCGTTCCGCCGATCGGCGCGGCCTACGATGTGCCGGTAATCCTCGACGAAAGCCTGGGCGATGCCGCCGACATTTATTTCGAGGGCGGCGACCACAAGACGCTGGTGCATGTCAGCGGCAAGGACTTCCGCAACCTGACTACTGATGCCCACCAGGCCCGCTTCAGCCATCCGGCTTATTAAAGCTGGAAAGGCACTGATCGACCTGCCCGCACCGGTACTCTTGCCGGCGCGGCAGGGCGCTCATCGAGGCGCCAGTACGGCCGCCGACGGCGGTTCCACGACCTTGCGGTAGACATGCCAGGTGGCATGACCGAGGATGGGCAGCACGACCGCCAGCCCCGCGAACACCGGCAGCGAGCCGATGATCAGGGCGACGGCGACAATCATGCCCCATACAGCCATCACGATCGGGTTCGCCAGCACCACGCGCACCGAGGTGTGGATGGCTTCATAAGCGCCGACATCGCGGTCGAGCAACAATGGGAAGGCGACGACGGTCGTGCACAACACGACCACAGCGAAGACGAAGCCGATGGCGTGCCCCAGCACGATCAGCGTCCAGCCGCGCCCGGTGGCGAATATTTCGTTGATGAAGCTAGATATCGATGCCGGCGGCGCCGGGCCGAAGAGATATTGGTAAAATAGCTGCGCGGTCAAAAGCCATGTGATGAAGATTGCCAGCAGCATGATCCCGACCGCCGCGATGGCCGGCAGCGCGGGAGAATTCCTGACCTCGAAAGCGTGCCTCCAGGAGGTGTCAAGTCCGGCTTCCCGTCGCCGGCTGATCTCATAGAGGCCGATCGCGGCGAATGGACCAATTAGCGCAAATCCGGACACGAGCGGAAACAATAATGGCAGCGTGTTATTGCCTGACGTCCAGACAGCAAGCACGACCCCCGCAAGCGGATAGATCAGGCAGAGAAAAACGATGTGCGACGGTTTGACCATGAAATCGTCGACGCCGCGCCTGAGCGCGTCGAAAAGGTCGGAAACACCGATCTTGCGAATTCTGGTATGTTCCAGCGTCTCGCTGGCACCTGCTATGACGTGAAAGCTTGCCATGACCATTCCTCCAGATCGGGTCCGGTAAGGTCGCGGTTTAACGGTGCTGCCGTTCTGCGTGACTGGCCACGCGAAACCGCGACCCGCACCGCAACCAACATACCCTTTTGCAAGAGACTTGTCGCCCTTTGTGGGAAGGACTCCGGCGGTCCGGCTAGCTCCGGTGGTCTTTTTTCGATATTCTCATGGAGCGCCGCGCGCCCTTTCCGGGCGGACAAGGGACGCTGTGCCACGTTGATTGGCGCATGACCCTTTCCAAAGATCGATCCCGATTTTCAGGGTCGTCATGCGCCAGGCCAAAGGTGAAGGTCATGGACGGAAGGACGCTTCTCATACTTGGCCTTGGCATAGTCGCCCTGCTGATCCTGGGATTCTGTGCAATACCATCGTGATGTTCGAGCCGGTCCTGGCGCGCAATGTCTTCAATACAACAATTTAGCGACCCGTCCTCTCGGTCCGTCGGGTATTCCAAGAACAGCGGTCATGCCGTCAACCCTCGACGGACATGAACGCTCGCATTGCAACGGTGTCGGCCAGCAGCATCGCAAAGATCGCGAAAAGATAAAAAATCGAGAAGGCAAACAGCGCCTTTGCAGACTTCATCTCCTGGTCTGGAACGACCAGGACCTTCCAGGCGTGCCAGACGAACCCCGCGCCCAATGCGGCCGAAACAATTCCATAGAACCCGCTCGCGAATCCGAACGCCCAGGGCAGCACGCCGATTGGCGCCAAGAGCAGCGAATAGGCAAGTATCTGTTTTCTGGTCGACGCCTCGCCGGCCACATTCGGCATCATCGGGATTCCGGCAGTTGCGTAGTCACCGACCTTGAACAAAGCGAGCGCCCAGAAATGCGGCGGCGTCCACAGAAAGATGATCAGGAACAGGATGACGCTTTCGATTCCAATCGCGCCAGTCGCGGCCGCCCAGCCGATGACAGGAGGAAGGGCACCCGCCGCGCCGCCGATTACTATGTTCTGCGGCGTCGAGCGCTTCAGCCACATCGTATAGATGACCACGTAGAAGAAAATGGTGAAGGCCAGCAGCGATGCGGCAAGCCAGTCCACCAGCACGCCGAGCGTCATGACCGAAAGCGCGGAAAGCACCAGACCGAAGCTGAGAGCCTCACCCGGCGTGACGCGGCCCGACGGAATCGGCCGCCTGGATGTGCGCGACATCAGCGCGTCGATATCAGCGTCGTACCACATGTTAAGCGCCCCTGCCGCTCCTGCGCCGATCGCGATCGCACTGATTGCAATTACGGCGATGACCGGATTCATCGCGCCTGGCGCCGCCATCAGGCCAACGAAAGCAGTGAATACGGCAAGCGCCATGACCCGCGGTTTCAAAAGCGCGAAGAAATCACCCGCCGTCGCTTCCGAGAGGCGGATGCCGGTATCCTTGAGGCGGCTTTCCCTAGTCGACATCTCAGACCGATGGCAGGCAACTCGGCCCGTGATCCCGAACTGAGAGCGCGCGCGAGCGAAAACAGGAACCGGCTCTTTGCTTACGCTGCCCTTCAGTCCGGCGGAGGAGCCGGGTCACTTGGAGAACGTTTTCAGATAGGCAATGACGTTGGCCACGTCTGCATCGTTCTTGAGGCCGGGAAACGCCATCTTGGTCCCTTTGACCATGGCCTTGGGATCGTGAAGGTAGGTCGTCAGTGTTGGTTCATCCCATTTGACGCCGGATTTGCCGGCCGCAATCATGGCATCGGAATATTTGAAATCCGGATGCGTCCCGGCAGTCCGGCCGATGACGCCGTGCAGCGATGGACCGATCTTGTTCTTATCCTCGTCTGCGATGTGGCAGGCCTTGCATTTGGTGAAGACCTTCTCGCCAGCCGCAGAATCCTGAGCCTGCGATGGGTTGGCAACGAAGGTTGCGACAGATACGACAGCGAAAAACGCGACCAAGCGCATGACTTTTCCTCCCTGATCGTCCTCCCCGTATGGAAATTGCGGCACCTATATACCACGGAATCTGGCCGACAGGTAGAAGAGGTGTGCCTACAAACGTTTAGGTGGTCAGCAGCGGCTCAAGGAGCACCCGCGCGATGACGCTTTCGCATCTTGACGGAGGATGGAGCGTTGTTTCGAGTAGGCGGCAGCACATGGATCGCAGATGTGGAGCGACGATCGCTTGCCCGTCGAGAGAGAGCCCGCCTGCCCCGGCGACGGGCTGATCTTGGCGGAATGTTTCGCGCATGACCGGTGACGCCCGCCGGGCGCCCGCGGGCGGCGCACTAGCAACCTTCCGTCGTTTTCTTCATCTGGCCTGGAGCAGCCGTTTTTGCACCGGTGTCCTGCTGGCCAGGAGCAGCCTGTTTCGCGCTGCCGGTCTGTTGGCCCGGGGCGCAATCCTTGGCCGAGTTCGGATTGGTGGCATTCGTGGTGGTCTTGTCGGTGCCTTGATCGGTTGTGCTTGGCATCGTTTTAGTCGTCGTGGAGGTCGTTGTCGTGCTCGACTGACCAAAGGCAAGTCCGGCGGACAAGACCAGCATGGCCGACGTCAGAAGAACCTGTTTCATCGTCATCTCCTGTTTTAGAGCGCGGTAATGCGCCTTTGATACAACAGCGAACTGATACGGACGGTTCCCAGAAACGCCGCCGCTATGCGGGAGCCGATAAACCGCAGCGGCACCACTTTTTTAGTGGCGCCGCTGCCTTGGTCGAAGCTAAACGGCTACCCCACCGCGACCCGACTTGGAGCTGGCCATCCAGGGCAGCGGAGCAAGCGACTCCTGCAGGATCTTGGCGGATCTCGCGAATCCGGCAAAAGCATCGCGCGCGATCGATGGCGAAATCTGGCCGTCATACGCGCGCTGGCACGCTCGATAGGCCGTATCGAAAATCGGGCCGCGCCGTTCCCTTGGCCACTCATCGAAGAAATCGAAGGCATCTTCAAGACACCCTATTTCTTGGACAAACTGGCCGTTCTTGACCAGGACCGGCCGATCGAATGTCCTATCGCTCATGTAGTCCTCCTTCAGCTGAACGATTTGGGGTTGGTGATTGAGATCCTCACGCGACCGCATGCTCGGGCTCCGCCAACATGCCACCACCTCCAAATCTGGGTGGCACCGCCGCGTGCACCGGACTTGGCGGTGGGTCGTCATCGTCGTCCCGCCAAGGGTGCCTTATCCATTTGAGCCGGTCTTTCCTGCGGTGCCGGTCGAACGCCAGGCCGATGTTGCCCGGCTGCTGCGCGCGTCGATCCAGGGAGCGCAGCGCGCGAAGTATTTCGCTGACCGCCACGACGGCGCCGTTGTCCAACTGACGCAAGGTTGGCCGGTCGGGAACAGCATGAGCGTCGGAGGCCCAGGAAGCGAGCAAGGCTCGCTTGGCTCCGATTGTCATGGTCTGATCGTTCAGCACCCGATCGGGGAGCGCAGCGTTTCCCTCGGCGAGGTTTTTGGATTGTTCGTGAAAGCCACTGGTTTCGAGTTTCATCTCCATTCTCCGCAATCTATGCCTCCCGGCAAAACCGGGAGCGGACCGCAGGCTGAGTAAACAGGATCAGGCCGCCTTGCGTCGCGGTTCTGTATCCATTTCGATTGCTTGTTTTTCGGCTTCCTTCAGCGAAACCGCCTTGGCTTCCGAGCCGATCTCGATGCGGCGAGGCTTGAGTTCCTCGGGCACCTCGCGGATCAGATCCACCGACAGCAGGCCGTTGTGGAGGTTAGCTGCCTTGACCCTGACATGGTCGGCCAGCTTGAACACCTGTTTGAAGTTGCCTATCGCCAGGCCACGGTGAAGAATTTCCCTGCTTTCCGGATCTGGCTTCTTCTGTCCGGTCACGGACAGTTCGGGTCCGTTCTGCACGAGTTCGACCTCGTCGAGGCCAAAGCCCGCTACGGCCATCGTGATGCGGTAGTCGTTCTCGCCGTTCTTCTCGATGTTGTAGGGCGGCCAGTCGGAGCGCGCGCCATTTTCAAGCATGTCGAAGAGTCGGTCGAAGCCGACCGTTGTGCGGTAAAGGGGGGCATAATCAAAGCTTCTCATAGCCATATCCTCCGTGAAGCAACATGGATTGCGAGGATCGTCGCAGCGCCGCCGCGACGCCCAGTTCGTCGAGCCGAAGCCCCGACGGTAGATCGATCTGGTAATCGCGATTTTTTCCTTCAAGAGGGCCCATTCGAATTTTTTTGAAACTGCTATTGTCCAGCAAATCTAACGCCCTGGGCAGGCTTTCGGCCGGGTGCCCGGCAGCGCGTCAACCACTCGGCTCCGGTTTCCGCCGACACTTGCACGGGGCTGGCATCAGCGCGATGGTGGCGCAGGGCCGGAGCGAATCATGCGCAAAGTTCTTATCTCGGGGCTGCTGCTCGCAGTGGCATCTTCCGCAAATCCCGCCCAGGCGCTGGACCCCAGCGGCACGCCCGTGGTCGTCACCCCGCTGGCGTCGCGCACCACGACCGCTTCCGGCCAGCCGATCACGCTGCCGCGGAAGAACGTTCAGGTGCTGGTTTCGACCTACGACATCGCGCCGGGCGCGACCTTGCCGGTGCACCGCCACCCCTTCCCGCGCTACGCCTATGTCGAGGCCGGCACGCTGAAGGTCACCAATGTCGAGACCGGCGACAGCAACACCTACAAGACGGGCGATTTCATCATCGAGATGATCGGACAATGGCACCAGGCCACCAATATGGGCGATGGCCCGGTCAAGCTGCTGGTGATCGATCAGGTCGAGGAAGGCGCCAAGAACACGGAGCTGCGCCAGTAGCGGCCAAGCCCGATATCCACGCCCTGACCCGAAAGCTCTGCGCTCGCGAGGCATCATAGCGCCTCCCACGCTCAAGCCTCAGCCCCAGGTGCCAACCATCTGCCGCGTCGTGGCGTTCAGCCGGTTGAAGGCGTTGATCAGGGCAATCTGGATCGTCAGCGCGGCAAGCGCCTTTTCATCGTAGTGCCGGGCGGCTTCGTCCCAGACATCGTCGGGCACGGCGTCCGGCCGGTCGGCGAGCCTCGTGCCCGCCTCGGCCAGCGCCAGGCCGCCCGCTCGGCGTCGGTGAAGTATGGCGTTTCCCGCCATGCCGAGAGGGCAAAGATGCGCTCGTCCTTCTCGCCGGCCGTCTTCAATTCGCGGGCATGCATGTCGACGCAGAGCGCGCAGGCATTGATCTGGCTGGCGCGCAGATGGACCAGCTTGCGCGTGATGTAGGGCACGCCGGCCGTCTCGGTCGACTTGTCCAGCGCCAGAAGCGCCTGCAGGGAACCGGGGATGAGCATCACGGGATTCTTGATTCTGGCTTGCATGGTCTTCTCCTTTCGAAGCGTTTCGGCAGGGCGCGTTTGCCGGCCCGGACGCCGCGCATCCGGATTTTGAGTTTGATGAGACTATCTTTGATGCCGACCGTCGTCCGGTGACGTCTCAGTCTTGCCTTGCCGCGACTTGTTCGAGCCGATCGAGAATACCCGGCCAACCGCTTCCCATGCCCTTATATCCGCGCTCGTCGGCGGGCCGGAATCCCGACTGCTCCATCCGCACCCGGGTCGCCGCGCCCTCGGGCGTGAGCGACCAGGTCACCAGGGTTTTCAGTCCGCTGTCGGACTCGGTCCCGTCGCCCCAGCTGTAGGCAAGCAGTCGCGGTGCCTCGACTTTCAGCACAACGCAGTTCGTCACGCCGGACCAGCCCGGCACCGGTGCCGCCCGGAAGGTGAAGCGATGCCCCTCTTGCGCCGCGAAATCATTCTGCATCAGCCATTCGGCAACGAGCTCGGGCACGGTCAGTGCGCGCCATATCTTTTCCGCCGAATGGGGAAACAGCCGTTCGACGACGATCGATTTGGTTTCCGCCATGCCTAGCTCCTTCTTCGCCACGGTCGTGCCGTCGAGCACAATCAATAACTCGCCGGCTATGAGTTATTTCAATAACTCAGCGGTTATGAAAGTGTCAAGCATGGAATTGCCGCCTGGCCCAAGTAGCGGTCCTGTTCGGGTGGTTCGCGCCAATCGGCCCAGAGCGGTTTCACGTTTCATGCAACCGCCGAACCTCTATTTCCTTGTTTTACGCAATTCCGGACGGAAAGCCGTTTCACGCTTCTCCTGAAATTGCTCCAGTGCTAGGGCTGGCGCCGAAATCATGGACGGGATCGCCGCTTGACCAGAGAAACTCGCCTGCCGCTGATCGAAATCTGTGTCGAAGGTATCGACGGCCTGCTGGCCGCTCAGGCTGCCGGCGCCGACCGTGTCGAACTGTGCGCCAGCCTTGTCGAAGGTGGCATCACGCCGAGCCTCGGCACGGTGCGCGCCGCTCTCGAGCAGGCGACCGTGCCGTTTCACGTCATGGTGCGGCCGCGCGGCGGCGACTTTTTCTACAGCGAGACCGAGTATCGTTCGATGCTCGCCGACGTCGTCGCGCTACGCGGCCTCGGCGTGCCCGGCGTCGTGTTCGGCTGCCTGAACGCCGACGGCACCATCGACGAGCAGCGCATGCGCGAATTGACAGAGGCCGCCGGACCTCTGAACGTCACCTGCCATCGCGCCTTCGACATGACGCGCGATCCCGCCGAGGCGCTGGAAGCGCTGATCCGCTGCAAGGTCGGCCGCGTGCTGACCAGCGGCCAGCGCGACAGCGCGGTCGAAGGATTGCCCCTGTTGGCGGATCTGGTGCGCCAGGCCGGCGACCGCATCGTCATTCTCGGCTGCGGCGGGCTCGATCTCGGCAACATCGCTCAGGTGCGCAAAACGACCGGGCTGGCCGAGATGCATTTCGCCGCCCTCAAGGACGTGCCGAGCGCCATGCGTTACCGCAATCCCAAGGTAGGCATGGGCGGCTCCGATCTCGACCGCGAGTACCGCAACATTTTGACCGACACGCCACTGGTCGCGGCCACGATTGCTGCGGCCAAGGCATGATCCTGTCCCCCGCCCCGATTAGCCGCGTATCGGCGGAAGACGAAGCCGCGATCCTGGCGCTCAACAACGAGCATGCCGCCGAATTGTCATGGCTCGAACCCGAGCGGCTGACCTTCCTGCTAAGCGAGGCGTTCTACGCGCGCCGCATCGGCGACCTCGACGCCTTCATCATGACCTTCGACCAGGAGGCCGGCTACGACAGCCCGAATTTCCTGTGGTTTTGCGAGCGCTACGAACGCTTCGTCTATGTCGATCGGGTCGTCGTGGCGGCGCAAGCCAGGGGCCGCGGTCACGCCCGCCGGCTCTATCAGGATCTGTTCGACCATGCGGAGCGTGCTGGCCACACGCTGGTCACCTGCGAGGTCAACACCGATCCGCCCAATCCGGCCTCCGACGCCTTCCACGCCACGCTCGGCTTCGCCGAAGTCGGCGACGCGGTGATCCATGGCGGCAAGAAGTCGGTGCGCTATTATGCCAGGCGGATCCCTGCCTGAGGCGCGATCACTGGAACAGCGCGGCCGCGCTCATCAAAGTCATCCAGAAACCCCACACCAGCGGGATGCCGACGAGCAGCCAGGCCAGCGTCAGCTTGATCGGATTGCTGTTGTCTTGCGGCATGTGAATATCCTCAAGCAGCAGCCGTTTCGGCCTTCATGTGGAAGCGCGCATCGACCGGCCGCATCATCAGGTTTAGCAGGAAGCCGACAACGAGCAGGCCGGCCATGATGTACATGGTGACCGTGTAGGCGTCAGCCTTCGCCACGCCGCTGTCGATCTGGTATTGCCTGATGTAGTTGACCAGCACCGGTCCCAGAACGCCCGCCACTGACCACGCCGTCAACAGGCGGCCATGGATGGCGCCGACATAGCGCACGCCGAAGACGTCGCGCAGATAGGCGGGGATGGTGGCGAAGCCGCCGCCATACATGCTGAGGATGATGCCGTAGAACAGCACGAACAGGAACACGCTGCCCGACCGGCCGGTCCACGGCACCGCCGCATAGAGGACGACGCCCAGCGCGAAGAAGATGGCGTAGGTCATCTGCGTCCGATGTAGTCGCTGGTGGATGCCCAGAAGAATCGGCCGAGCATGTTGAAGATCGAAAGCAGGCCCACGAAACCGGCGGCCGCCGCGGCTGAGATGCGCCCCGGGAACATCTCCTGGCTCATGGCCGAGGCCTGGCCGAGGACGCCGATGCCTGCGGTCACATTGAGGCACAGCACGCCCCACAGCAACCAGAACTGCGGCGTCTTGAGCACATCGTCGAGATGGACATTGGACGTCGTCACCATCGCATTCCGCCCCACCGGCGGCGTCCAGCCGGCAGGCCGCCAGCCTTCCGGCGGCACCCTGACGATAAGAGCCCCGATCAGCATGAAGACGAAATAGACGACGCCGAGCACGAGGAAGGTTTCAGCGACGCCGATATGCTCAGGCGTCGAAAACAGCTTCATCAGATAGACCGAAAGCGGCGAAGCGATGAAGGCGCCGCCGCCGAAACCCATGATCGCCATGCCGGTCGCCATGCCTGGCCGGTCTGGAAACCAGCTGATCAGCGTCTTGACCGGCGAGATGTAGCCGAGGCCGAGACCTATGCCGCCGAGCACGCCATAGCCAAGATAGATGATCCACAGCTGATGGAGATAAACACCAAGCGCCGAAACGATGAAGCCGCCGCCAAAGCAGCAGGCGGCCGCGACCATGGCCTTGCGGGGCCCGACCCGGTCCAGCCAGCCGCCGCCGAACGCCGCCGCTATGCCCAGGAACAGGATCGCGATCGAGAATATCCAGCCGAGCCCGGTCAGCTTCCAGTCGTCGGGCGCCGAGTCGGTGATGCCGATCAGCTTCGACATTGGCAGGTTGAAGACGCTGAACGCATAGGCTTGGCCGATGCATAAATGAATGCAGAGTGCCGCCGGAGGCACCATCCACCTGTTGAAGCCAGAGTCAGCAACGATGCGCGAGCGGTCGAGCCAGCCGCCCGGCCCTTCTCCAGTCATAGCCATTCCATCCTCCCAGATGCGTTCTGCGAGCCATCCTCTCAAATGTGTTCCGGGAACAAACTAGGTTGGCGAAGAGGCGAGGCAACAAGGAATGCCCGCCATTAAGACCAATGTCTAAGAAAATGGACCTGTAGCCATAAGCAGGTCGCCGTACCCGCTGGATAGATCGGAAGGCATTGATTGATGACCTGCTCGCCAGGCAAACAAGCCCTGCGGGCGCTCATCACTACCTGGCGACGGCATTCACCAGTTGCGGTTAAGCCATTCGCGCGCCGGCCGTTCGACGACGTAGTAGCTGCAGAGCGCGCAGGCAAAGACGCAGGCCAGCATCAGCCACGGGTTGCTGCCTTGCTCGTAGACGAATTTGTAGAACGGCTGCTGCCACAGATAGAGCGAATACGACCACAGCCCCAGCGTCGCCATCGGCCAGGACGACAACAGCCCCGAAAGGGTCCTGCTGCTGAAATCGAGTGCGTTGACGGCCAGCGCCAGCAACGGCACGGCCAACAGATAATGGATCGGCGTCGACACCGGATCGAGGAACAGCACAACGGCGCCGACCGATGCCGCCAGCGCAACATGCCTGCCCATGAAGACCGCTGGCAGCCTGCCTTCGGCCTTGAGCAGGCAGATCGAAGCCGACAGCAGGATCGAGGCGATATGCACATCGGTGCGCCAGTAGGTGTGCTCGTAGTCCAGCCTGAACACCCAATACGACACCGCGCCGTTCGCCATGGCGAGCAAAGCCAGCGTTACGAGCAACGGGATGACGCGGTTGCGGCCGGGAACGGTGGCGCTGATCAGCGCCAGAATGATGTAGGCGTGTTCTTCGACGCAGAGCGACCAGATATGATCCAGCGCCCCGGCGCGGGTAACGAGAATCCCGGCATAATTGTAGGTGAACGTCAGTGCCGTCAGCGCCGCCTTCCATTTGAAGGCGACGAACGTGCCCGACAGCGCGATCAGGGTGACGACGACGAAGATCAGCAGAGCCGGGTAGATGCGCGAGAAACGGCGCTTGAAGAACTTCTTCAGCGGGTAACGCTCGATGAAAAGAATCTCGGCCATCAGGCGACCGCTGAGCACGAAGAAGAATTCGACGCCCAGCACTCCGAGATTGATTCCGGGAACGGGAAAAAAATGGCCGATCAGCACCAGCGCGATCGACAGGCCGCGCCATCCATCGAGATAGGCCAGTCTTGTCCTGACACCTTTGTCGGCGACGGATCGAGGCGGAACGACATGCGTCGCGGAGATGTCGGTCATGCCGGCTCCCTTCGCATTGAAATATGCGAAAAGGGTCGCGGATAGACACTCCGAACCCGGCTCGCGTTGGTCGCCGGCATAGTGCAGTGCAATATTGCTTTGTGCAAGTGCGAGATTGAAGCCAGGACACCTCCACCACCAGTGCGAACAGTTGTCCACAATTCGGCGATACAGTCGCTCGCACGAAAAAAGGGCCACGCGGGCCCTTGATCGACCGGCGGACCGGCAACCGTCAGGCGTTGGCTGCCGCCACCGCGCGTTTGGCCATGACCACGACCAGATTGGCGCGATAATCGGCGGAAGCGTGAATATCGCTCATCAGGTTCTTAGCCGGCACTTTGACGCCGTCGAGCGACGCAGCCTCGAAATTCTTCGCAAGCGCGGCTTCGATCTCCTTCGAACGGAAGACGCCGTCATCGCCGGCGCCGGTGACGGCAACGCTGACGCCGTCCTTGCCCTTGGCCACGAACACGCCGACGATCGCGTAGCGCGAGGCCGGATTGCGGAACTTTTCATACGCAGCCTTGGCCGGCGCGGTGAAATTCACCGCGGTGATGATCTCGCCGTCCTTCAACGCCGTTTCGAACAGGCCCTTGAAGAACTTGTCGGCGGCAATCTCACGTTTGTTGGTGATAATGGTGGCGCCCAGCGCCAGCAATGCCGCCGGATAATCGGCCGCCGGATCGTTGTTTGCGATCGAGCCGCCGATCGTGCCCTTGTAGCGCACCGCCGGGTCACCGATCAGCGACGCCAGATGGGCAAGCGCCGGACAGGCCTTCCTCAGCTTCTCGTCATTGGCAACGTCGAAATGCGTGCTGGCGGCACCGATGGTGATCGTCTTGCCCGACACTCTCACGCCCTGCAGCTCCTTGATGTGCGACAGGTCGACAAGATCGGAAGGTGCGGCCAGCCGTGTCTTCATGGCGGGAATCAGCGTCATGCCGCCAGATAAAAGCTTGGCGTCGCCGCTCTTCAAGAGTTTTACGGCATCGGCGACCGAGGCGGCACGGTGATAGTTGACTGCGTACATTGGTTTCTCCCTGGGGAAGGAGCGAATAGGGAGTAGCGAGCAGCGAATAGCGCCTGTTCCTTCGCACCGCGCTTTCCCTATTCGCTACTCCCTATTCGCTATCTGCTTTTCAGTGCTTCGAAGCGCGGATTGCCGTCCACACGGTGGAAGGCGACGCCGGCATGGCGATGTCGGTAATGCCGATGGCGTCGGTGATGGCATTGATCACCGCCGGCGGTGAGCCGATGGCGCCGGCCTCGCCGCAGCCCTTGATCCCGAGCGGATTGCCTGGGCACGGCGTGTTCGAGGTCGAGACCTTGAATGACGGCAGGTCGTCGGCGCGCGGCATGGTGTAATCCATGTAGCTCGCCGTCAGCAATTGCCCGCTCGAGTCGTAATAAGCGCCTTCCAGCAGTGCCTGGCCGACCCCTTGCGCGATGCCGCCATGAACCTGGCCCTCAACGATCATCGGATTGATGATGTTGCCGAAATCGTCGGCTGCGACGAACTGCACGATCTCGGTGGTTCCGGTCTCCGGATCGATCTCGACCTCGCAGATGTAGCAGCCTGCCGGGAAAGTGAAGTTCGAGGGATCATAGAAAGAGGTTTCCTTCAGCCCAGGCTCCATCCCCGCAGGCAGATTGTGCGCGGTATAGGCGGCAAGCGCCATCTGGAACCATGGTACGTTCTTGTCGGTCCCGGCCACCTTAAGCGCACCGTTCTCGATGACGATGTCGCCCTCGTCGGCCTCGAGCAGATGGGCGGCGATCTTCTTCGCCTTGGCCTCCACCTTGTCGAGCGCCTTGGCAACCGCCGACATGCCGACCGCGCCGGAGCGCGAGCCATAGGTGCCCATGCCCATCTGCACCTTGTCGGTGTCGCCATGGACGATCGAAACCGAGTCGATCGGCACCCCAAAACGCTGGTTGACCAGTTGCGCGAACGTCGTCTCATGGCCTTGGCCATGGCTGTGCGAGCCGGTCAGCACCTCGATCGTGCCGGCGGCATTGACCCGCACTTCGGCTGATTCCCACAGGCCGACACCGGCACCGAGCGAACCGACCGCCGCCGACGGCGCGAGGCCGCAGGCTTCGATGTAGCAGCTCATGCCGATGCCGCGCAGCTTGCCGTTCCTGGCGGCGGCCGCCTTGCGCTTGGCCATGCCGGAATAGTCGGCGGCTTTCATGGCCGCGTCGAGCGAAGCCGCATAGTCGCCGGCGTCGTAGTTCATGATCACCGGCGTCTGGTGCGGGAATGAGGTGATGAAGTTCTTCCGCCGCAGTTCGGCTGGAGACAATCCGAGCTCGCGCGCCGCCGTTTCCATGGTGCGTTCCAGGAGATAGGTGGCCTCCGGCCGCCCTGCCCCGCGATAGGCATCGACAGGTGCCGTATTGGTGTAGACGGCCCGGACATTGGCATGGATGGCCGGGATGTCGTACTGGCCCGACAGCAGCGTCGCGTAGAGGTAGGTCGGCACACAAGACGAGAACAGCGACATGTAGGCGCCGAGATTGGCGATCGTGTCGACCTTCAGCCCGGTAATCCTGTTGTTCTTGTCGAACGCCATTTCCACGGTCGAGATGTGGTCGCGGCCATGCGCGTCCGACAGGAAGCTTTCCGTGCGGTCGGCGACCCATTTGACCGGCACGCCGGTTTTCTTGGACGCCCACAGGCAGACGATCTCTTCGGGATAGATGTAGATCTTCGAACCGAACCCGCCGCCGACATCGGGCGCGATGACGCGCAACTTGTTCTCAGGCGCGACGTTGTAGAAGGCGCTCATCACCAGCCGCGCGACATGCGGGTTCTGCGACGTCGTCCAGCAGGTATAGTGATCCTCGGCCTTGTCGTAATGGCCAAGTGCTGCGCGCGGCTCCATCGCGTTCGGCACCAGCCGGTTGTTGACGATCTTCATGCGGGTGACATGCGCGGCCGCCTTGATCGCCGCGTCGGTCGCCTTGCCGTCGCCGAGTTCCCAGTCGAAGATCAGGTTGTTCTCGGCTTCGGCATGGATCTGCGGCGCGCCCTTCTCAAGTGCCTTGCTCGCATCGACGACCGCCTTCAGCTCCTTGTAGGTGATTTCCACGGCCTCGGCCGCGTCGCGCGCCTGGCCCTTCGTTTCCGCCACCACGACGACGACCGCATCGCCGACATAACGGACCTTGTCGACGGCCAGCGGCGACCACGCGCCCATCTTCATCGGCGTGCCGTCCTTGGAATGGATCATCCAGCCGCAGATGAGATTGCCGATGCCATCGGCCTTGAGCTCCTTGCCGGTCAGCACGCCGATGACGCCGGGCATGGCTTGCGCTTGTCTGACGTCAATCTTCTTGATCTGCGCATGCGCGTGCGGGCTGCGCACGAAGGCTGCATGCTTCATGCCGGGAACCACCATGTCGTCGACATAACGGCCGGCGCCGGTGATGAACCTCTTGTCTTCCTTGCGCGCGACCCGAGCGCCAACCCCTTCAATGCCCATCGGAAATTCCTCCCAGAATTGTAGGGCGGCAGGTGAGCAGGGCAGCAAGGCAATAGGAAATTGACTGTTGTTCCCTACGGCCTTTCTGCCCTACTCGCCTACTGCCTTCTCTATCTCACGCAGCCTGCTTCGCCTTGCCCTTCGCGCCCTTGGCCATCGTCTTCGATGCGGCAAGGATTGCCTTGACTATATTGTGATAGCCGGTGCAGCGGCAGATGTTGCCTTCGAGCTCGGCACGCACCGTCGCCTCGTCGAGGCCTCCGGGATGGCGGTTGATCATGTCGGTCGCCGCCATGATCATGCCCGGCGTGCAGAAGCCGCATTGCAGTCCGTGATGTTCCTTGAACGCCGCTTGCATGGGGTGGAGATCGGCGCCGTTGGCCAGACCTTCAATCGTCACGATGGTCGAACCGGACGCCTGAACCGCAAGCATGGTGCAGGACTTGACCGCCTTGCCGTCGACATGGATCACGCAGGCACCGCATTGCGAGGTGTCGCATCCGACATGCGTGCCGGTCAGGCCGAGATTCTCCCGCAGGAAGTGAACCAGCAGCATTCGATCCTCGGCAACGCCGCTGACCCGCTTGCCGTTCACCATCAACGAAACGTCCGACATGGTCCCTCCCTGGGTATCACCTTGGTCATCACGCCGCCCGCGCGCCCATGGGCGCCTCGGCCATGTCTCATTCGTACACCGCACAATGCACAAAAAACAACACGGCGGAAAGTCGGATCATTGTACTTTCGGTCATGGCCAGGGCCAAAACGTGCATTCCCCGGTCCCATTGCCAAAACACAGATTGACGGCAACAATAGCCTCCGACGCCCGCGCGCTCGACGCGCATAAGAACGCGTCGGAGGAAACGCGGGAGAACGCCGCTGACCAGTTCACGGACGCGTTACGCATGCGGCTTGTCGGCGCTGACCACGGACGAGCCGGACCCGGATGTTTTCGCACGCGCGGTGGCCACCGAAGCCGCCGACATCGGCGCCGGTTTTGCGCTTCTGTTCTTTTCCCAGAGCCTCGTCGAGGCCGGCGCCCTTTCGCGGGCGCTCTCGACCCATGCGCCGGCACTCCACCATGTCGGGTGTTCGACAGCCGGCGAGATCACCCCGCAGGGTCTCGAAGAAGGTCATGTGCTGGCCATGCTGTTTCCCTCGGCCTCGTTCACCGCGGTCAGCACCATGGTCGACAGCCTCTCATCGTCGGGCATGGACAGGATAACCGGTGAGGTCGAGGCCTTGCGGCGCACGCTGCACGCCCGCGTCGGCACGGAGCAGACCGAGAACACTTTCGCGCTCTGCTTCATCGACGGGCTGTCCTACGCCGAAGAAGCGGTGAGCTCGGCTATCCACTGGGGCCTCGACGACATACCGCTGCTCGGCGGCTCGGCCGGCGACGATTTGAAATTCGAAACGACGCGCCTGATCTCCAATGGCAAGGTCACTTCCGACAGCGCCATTATCGTGCTGATCGCCACCGAAATCCCTTTCCACGTCTTCAAGACCGACAATTTCGTTCCGACCGACGAAAAGCTGGTGGTGACGGCGTCCGATCCCGACCACCGCATCGTGCGGGAGTTCAACGCCGTCAGCGCGGCGGAGGAGTATGCCGCGTCGGTCGGCATCGTCACGCAGGCCATGACGCCGCTGAGCTTTGCTTCGCATCCCATGGTGGTGAAGGTGGGCGGTGAGTACTACTGCCGCTCGATCCAGAAGATGCACACGGATGGCTCGCTGTCGTTCTTTTGCGCGATAGACGACGGTGTCGTGCTGTCGATCGCGCGGCCCAAGGACATGGTCGAATCGACACGGACGGCGCTGCGCGAAGTCGAGGAGAGGCTGGGCGGCATCGACATGATCCTCGGCTTCGACTGCGTGCTGCGCCGGCTGGACGCGCTCAACCGGCAAGTCTTTCGTGAGATTTCGGAGCTGTACAGGGTCAACAATGTCGTCGGCTTCGGCACCTATGGCGAACAATACCGGTCGATGCACCTGAACCAGACTTTTACCGGCATCGCCTTTGGCGACCGCCAGGCGGCGGAATAGGACGGCGAAACAAGATGCCGCTCAGGAACATAAACGACCTCGAAAAGCTGAAGAAGATCAACGCCGCTCTCATCAGCCGCGTCGAGCGGTCGATGGACCATCAAGTCAACGCCTTTTCGCTGTTCCAGACCGCGATTTCGCTCGAGAACCGGGTGCGCACGCGAACGGAGGAACTGCACGCGACCTTGCGGCGGCTTGAGCAGTCCAACGTCGATCTCAGCGCCGCCAAGGAGAATGCCGAGCTGGCGAACCTGTCCAAGACGAGGTTTCTCGCCGCCGCCAGCCATGACGTGCTGCAGCCGCTGAACGCGGCCCACCTCTCCGTCTCGGCGCTCGCCGAAGTGCAGACCAGCGACGAAGGCAGGAAGCTGGTGCGGCAGGTCGAGCGCTCGCTGGAAACGATGGAAGACCTGCTGCGTACGCTGCTCGACATTTCCAAGCTCGATGCCGGCGTGGTGCAACCCGACATAGGCGACGTCAGCCTGGAAGCGCTGTTCTCGTCGCTGCGTTCGGATTTTCAGCCGGTGGCGGAAATGAAGGGCCTGTTGCTGAAATTCCGGCCGGTAAACGCCGTGGTCCGCTCCGACCGGACGCTGCTGCGCCGCATCCTCCAGAACATCCTCTCCAATGCGCTGGGCTATACCCGTTCGGGCGGCGTGCTGGTCGGCACCAGGCATCGCGGCGACACCATTCGCATCGATGTCGCCGATACCGGCTGCGGCATTCCCGACGACCAGCGCGAGGCGGTGTTCGAGGAATTCCATCGCGGCACCTTGCCGGCCAACGCCGAACTCGCCGGCGGCGGTCTGGGCCTCGGGCTGGCCATCGTGCGCCGCATCGCCGGCGCCCTCGGCCATCCCGTGACGTTTTCGTCCAAGGTAGGGCGCGGCACGATTTTCCATATCGACGTTCCTGTCGGCATCGGCGCGCCGGCCGACGCCATCGCCAGCGCCGCCAGCCTGGAGCGGCCGCGCGGCTACGGCCTGTTCGGCACCAAGGTGCTGCTGGTCGAGAACGATGCCGAGGTGCTGGAGGCGATGACCTTCCTGCTCGAACGCTGGCAATGCCTGGTGCGCGCCGCGACCTCGACCGACGATGCGCTGGGTATGCTCGGCGACACCGACTGGGTGCCCGACATCGTCATTGCCGATCAGCATCTCGACGGCGGCGATCTCGGCACCACCACCATCGCCGAGGTCCGCGACTATCTCGGCCGCGCCGTACCGGCGTTGATCGTCACCGCCGATGCATCCGAAGCCGTCGCCAAGGCGGCGCGGGCCGGCGGCATCGAACTGATGCGCAAGCCGCTGAAACCGGCACAACTGCGCGCCCTGCTGGCACATCTGCTGGCTTAGGGGCCGGAATTACGGCGACTGTGTCTGCGCTGCAACCGAACCCGCTGGCGGCTGGCGGCGTTTGTGGTCGATGAGCTTTCGAGTCGAACCGCTTTCTCGACTGAATTGGCCGGCGCTCGTGGATCTGTTTTCGGCGAGCGGACCTGTCGGTCGTTGCTGGTGCATGTACGGAAGGATCGGCCCAGCCTACCGTAACCGGCCGCCCGATGAGAATCGGCGTGAATTTCAGCAAACGGCACTGTCCGGCGACATACCTCAGGGCCTTTTGGCCTTCGACGGACCAATGGCCGTCGGGTGGTGCCAAGTCACGCCCGTCGAAGCCGTGCCTTACCTGATGAGAAGGTGGCTCGGGGCCGAAGATCGCGGGCAAGAAACTTGGTTCATCTCCTGTTTCTATGTACGCAAGGGCTATCGCCGCCGTGGGATAACCCGGACGCTGATCGAGGCAAGCGTTGCTCACGCAAGACGACGTGGCGCGAAAGCGATCGAGGCGATGCCGCTCGACGGCGGCAAGTCGCCGAGCGCAACCGGTAGCGGATACGTGTCGACGTTCGAGAGAGCAGGTTTCCAAGCCGTCGCGCACCGCGATACGGCCCGCCCGCTGATGAGATTTTCGCTGTCGTAATGTTCAATCCCGAATTTCGGAATCTCGAATTTCGGTGACAGGAATTTCGAATTCGGAATTCGGTGACAGTGCACTTTTACCAGTGCGTTTTCTTTTGGGGCAAGGCAGGCGGCGAAACGAAAATAGTGCACTGTCACCGTAATTGTCTGATGAGAAGGTGGTTCGGGAATTTCGGTGACAGTGCACTTCTAGAATACGGTGACAGTGCACTTTTACCTTCGACTACGATTACGGTGACAGCGCACTTTTACCTTGTTCGCCTGACCATCACCCGTGGGCAGGCTCAAAACCCGACCTGGTCGCGAAACAGCTCCGCATTGTCGAGCTTCGACACCTAGATCACCGCTTGCGTGCGGCTATAGACATTGAGCTTGCGCAGGATTTCGGACACATGCGCCTTGACCGTGGTCTCTCCCACCTGCAGCTCGTAAGCGATCTGCTTGTTGAGCAGGCCCTGGCGCAGCATCTGGAGCACGCGCAATTGTTGCGGCGTCAGCGTGGACAGGCGCTGGACCATGTCGGCTCGGTCGGTGCTTTCGGCGTCCGGAGGCCGGCCTTCGTAGGTTTCCGGAACGTAAACCGCCCCTTCCATCACCGAGCGGATGGCGGCGGCGAGATCGCTCTTGCGGGCCGATTTCGGGATGAAGCCGGCAGCACCGTAGGACAGCGCCTCGGAAATGATCCTCGGCTCCTCATAGCCCGACACGATCACCACCGGCAGGCGCGGATAGCGGGTCCTGAGCTGGAGCAGCCCGTCGAACCCGTGCACGTCGGGCATGCTGAGGTCGAGCAAGGCAAGGTCGAACGGCTTTGCGCCGGCGAGAAGATCAAGCGCCTCGCCGATCGAGCGCGCCTCCACAGTGTCGACCTCCGGATAGGCCATCTGCACGGCGCTGTGCAGCGCCTCGCGAAACAGCGGATGGTCGTCGATAATCAGGAACCGGGCGCGATCACTGGTTGCGCTCATGGCGTTCGCTCCGAAGCCCGTTTTCAATTTCCGGCACAGCGTAGTCCCGCGAGCGCGGCCGGATTATTGGCAAATAGTCTATCGCCGGTCGACAGCATGCATCGCCGCATAGGTAATGGGAACTCAGAATTTCCTAAACAGACCAGGTAACACCCGTGCTTATGAAATGCGACGCCTTGCCCGGCCCCCGAAATCGGCCGAAGCTACGGCCAGCATCCGATATCGAACGCAGAGACCGCCATGACCGCCTTCGTCCTCCCTGCCCCCCCAACGCCTTCTGTCGCGATCAGCGGCTCCGCCGAGCGTTTTGCCGTGCGTCGCATCTTCTGTGTCGGTCGCAACTACGCGGCGCACGCGCGCGAATTCGGCAACGACGAGCGCGATCCGCCGTTCTTCTTCACCAAGCCGGCCGACGCGGTGGTCGATTCCGGCGCCGATATCCCCTACCCGCCGCTGACGGCCAATCTGCACCACGAAATCGAACTGGTCGCGGCGATCGGCAAGGCCGGCTTCCGTATCCCTCGCGACAAGGCGCTGGATCATGTCTGGGGTTATGCCGTCGGCATAGACCTCACCCGCCGCGACCTGCAGGACGAGGCCAAGAAGGCAGCCCGGCCCTGGGATTGGTCGAAGGCGTTCGACCGTTCCGCGCCTTGCGGCCCGCTGGTCCAGGCACTGAAGTCGGGCCATCCGCAAAAGGGCCGCATCTGGCTCGCCGTCGACGGCGAGGTCAAGCAGGATGCCGATCTGGCCGAGCTGATCTGGCCAATATCAGACATCGTCTCCATCTGCAGCGAGGGCATGGAACTGGAACCCGGCGACCTGATCTTCACCGGCACGCCGGCCGGTGTCGGCGCGGTCAGGCCGGGCGAGACAATAACCGGCGGCGTCGATGGCATCGGTACCATCGAAGTGACCATCGGCCAGCCGAGGTGACCGCGTGAGCGACATCGTCCTTCATAACTACTACCGCTCCTCCACCTCGTACCGGGTGCGGATCGCGCTGGAGATGAAGGGGCTGACATACGACTACGTCCCGCATCATCTGCGCCACGGCGACCATCTGGAGGCAGCCTATCTCGCGGTCAATCCGCAGGGACTGGTGCCGGCCCTTGTATGGAACGACGGCACGCTGCTGACGCAATCGCTGGCGATCATCGAATTCCTCGACGAGACCACACCGGAACCGCCGCTTCTGCCGAAGGACGCTGCCGGCCGGGCGCGCGTCAGGATGCTGGCGCAGATGATCGCCTGCGACATCCATCCGGTGAACAATCTGCGCGTGCTCACCTCGCTGCGCACCTTGTTCGGCGCCGGCGACCAGGACATCGCCAACTGGTTCCGCCACTGGGTCAACGAAGGCTTTCAGCCGCTTGAAAAAATTCTGGCCTCGTCGCCCAAGATCGGAAAATTCTGCCACGGCGACACGCCGGGGCTGGCCGACATCTGCCTTGCCGCGCAAGTCACCAGCAACGCCCGCTTCGGTGTCGACCTGACGCCCTACCCGACGATCGCAAGCATCAACGCCGCCTGCATGGCGCTGCCGGCCTTCCAAAGAGCTGCGCCGGAGAACCAGATCGATGCGGAGTAAGCCTTCATCTGCCGGCACATAGCCGGCATATCTGGCGGAATCGATTTCTCCTTGACCGGACAGGGAATCGGCTATCGTTTCCCGCAGCGCAGCAGGGTGGAGTTACCGATGAAAGCCGTCGTCTTCGAGAAATTCGGCGAAGCGCCGACCATCCAGACCGTTCCCGATCCGAAACCGGCTGCCGATGGCGTGGTCATCAAGGTCGAGGCGACCGGGCTGTGCCGCAGCGATTGGCATGGCTGGATGGGTCATGACGACGGCATCACGCTGCCGCATGTCCCCGGCCACGAACTGGCCGGCATCGTGGTCGCCGCCGGCAAGCGGGTCACCCGCTGGAAAGCCGGCGAGCGCGTCACCGTGCCGTTCGCCGTCGGCTGCGGCAACTGCTTCGAATGTACCTCCGGCAATCATCAGGTCTGCGAACACCAGACGCAGCCGGGTTTCACCGGCTGGGGCTCCTTCGCCGAATATGTCGCCATCGAGCATGCCGACACCAATCTCGTGCGCTTGCCCGACGAAATGGAATTCGCCACCGCCGCCAGCCTCGGCTGCCGCTTCGTCACCTCGTTTCGCGCCATCGTCGATCAGGGGCGCGTCACGCCCGGCGAATGGGTTGCCGTGCATGGCTGCGGTGGCGTCGGCCTGTCTGCGATCATGATCGCCAGTTCCATGGGCGCCAACGTCATCGCCATCGATCTCACCGACGAGAAGCTGGATTTCGCCAAAAAGATCGGGGCAGTCGCCACCATCAACGCCTCGACGACACCCAATGTGGTCAAGGCCGTGAAGCAGATCACCAATGGCGGCGCGCACATGTCGATGGACGCGCTCGGCCACCCAACCACCTCGTTCAACTCGATTGCAAACCTGCGCAGGCGCGGCCGCCACGTGCAGGTCGGCCTGATGCTGGGCGAGCACGCCAGGCCGCAAGTGCCGATGGACAAGGTCATCGCCTTCGAGCTCGAAATCCTCGGCAGCCACGGCATGCAGGCCTATCGCTACCAGGCGATGATGGACATGATCCGCAACGGCAAGCTCAAGCCCGAACTGCTCGTCGGCAAGAAGATCAGCCTCGATGAGGCGCCCGCGGCCTTGATGGCGATGGGCGGCTTCGAGGGCATCGGTATCGGTGTGGTGACGAAATTTTAGCTGGCAAGCGGCGGCACGTTACCGCGCGAACTTCTTCGCCCCGAACACGCACAGCACCACGCCGAGCGTAACGACCACCATTAGCGGGCTGACCTGCTCGTGCAGCAGCGTCGCCGCCAGCGCGAGGCCGAAGAAAGGCTGCAGCAGCTGCAATTGCCCCACCGCGGCGATGCCGCCTTGCGCCAGCCCGCGATACCAGAACACGAAGCCGATCAGCATGCTGAACAGCGAGACATAGGCAAGACCGATCCAGGCGCTCGAACCGACGCCGGTAAAGGATGGCGGCAGTGTCGCGAACGTCAGCACCAGCATGATCGGCAGCGACAGCACCAGCGCCCAGCAGATCACCTGCCAGCCGCCGAGCCTGCGTGACAGCGCAGCGCCCTCGGCGTAGCCCAGGCCGCAGGCGACGATGGCGGCCAGCATCAGACCGTCGCCCACCGGCGAGGCGGTCACGCCCTGCGCCAGGGCAAAGCCCGCGACGAGCGCGCTGCCCACGCATGAGAACAGCCAGAACGCCGGGCGAGGACGGTCGCCGCCGCGCAGCACGCCGAAAATCGCGGTCGCCAGGGGCAGCAGGCCGACGAAGATGATCGAGTGGGCGGTGGTGACGTGTTTCAGCGCAAGGGCGGTCAGCAAGGGGAAGCCGACAACCACGCCAAGTGCCACGATCACCAGCGACAGCAGATCCCCGCGCTCCGGATGCTTCTGCCGGAACAGGAGCAGCATTGCCAGACCAAGCAGGCCGGCGATAGCGGCTCGGGCCGATGTCAGGAACGTCGGATCGAAATCCATCACCGCCACGCGAGTCGCCGGCAACGAGCCGCTGAAAATCAACACGCCGATAAATCCATTCATCCAGCCGTTCGTGATCTTGTCCATTGCAGGCCCCGTTTCTTTCGCCCTCTATCGGGCCGGCACATATGGTGTAGCCAGAGACAATGAGGTACAATTTGGCAAAACTGTAATGGCAGATCGAGCAGTACGGATGATGGACCTCACCTTGGAAGCCAACGGTGCGCGCACTCTGGTCGAGGGCGTCATGGCGACCATCCGCCAGCGCATCGCCGCGCGCAGCCTGACGCCGGGGGCGCGGCTGCCTTCGATCCGCGCCTTCGCCAAATCCATGCAGGTTTCCAAATCGACCGTGGTCGAAGCCTATGAGCGGCTCGCCGCCGAAGGCACGATCCGCTCACGACCCGGCTCGGGCTTTTATGCCGCCGGACCGCTGGCGCCGCTGTCGCTGGCCGAGATCGGCCCCCGTCTTGACCGTGAAGTCGACCCGCTCTGGGTCTCGCGCCAGTCGCTGGAAGCCGGCGGCGAGATGCTGAAACCCGGCTGTGGCTGGCTACCGGCATCGTGGATGCCGCAGGCAGGACTGCGAAGGGCGCTGCGCACCGCGGCTCGCGCCGACGACGCTGCGCTTGCCGACTACGGTACGCCGCTTGGGCTGCCGCCGCTGCGGCAACTCTTGGCGCGGCGCATGGCGCAGCACGGCATCGAAGTCTCCCCTGAACAGATAATGCTGACGGAATCGGGCACGCAGGCCATCGACCTCCTGTGCCGGTTCCTGATCGAACCCGGTGATA
Organism: Mesorhizobium sp. M0152; assembly: GCF_040322415.1. Classification (NCBI taxonomy): domain Bacteria; kingdom Pseudomonadati; phylum Pseudomonadota; class Alphaproteobacteria; order Hyphomicrobiales; family Phyllobacteriaceae; genus Mesorhizobium; species Mesorhizobium sp. M0152. The sequence goes on along the minus strand of NZ_JAMYTH010000023.1, from coordinate 28,658 downwards.
CGGTTCTGGTCGATGACCCCTGCTATTTCAATTTCCACGCTCTGCTGCGCGCGCACCGGGCCAAGGTCGTCAGCGTTCCCTATACGCCGTCGGGGCCTGATCTAGACCTGTTCGCACAGGCGCTCGCCGAGCACCGGCCGCGCCTCTACATCACCAATTCCGCCATCCATAACCCGACCGGCGCGATCCTGTCGCCGGTCACCGCGCACCGGCTGCTCAAGCTCGCCGACCAATCGGATCTGACCATCGTCGAGGATGACATCTTCGCCGATTTCGAGCACGCTCCCGCCCCCAGGTTGGCGGCGTTCGATGGCCTCAGCCGGGTTGTTCATATCGGCAGCTTCTCCAAGACGCTGTCGGCGTCGGTTCGCTGCGGTTTCATTGCCGCCCCCCATGGTTGGATCGAGCGCCTGACCGACCTCAAGATCGCCACGACCTTCGGCGGCGGGCGACTGGCGGCCGAACTGGTGCTGACGCTCCTGAAGGACGGCAGCTACCGCAAGCACATGGATCTGCTGCGGGTGCGACTGGCGCGCGCCATGGGCGAGACGAGCACCCGCCTGAAGGCGATCGGCATCACACCCTGGATCGATCAGCCGGCCGGCCTGTTCCTGTGGTGCAGCCTGCCGGATGGCGTGGATGCGGCCGACGTCGCCCGCCGCGCCTTGGCCGAAAACATCGTGCTGGCGCCAGGCAATGCGTTCAGCCTGTCCCGGACAGCCAGCCGTTTCCTGCGCTTCAACGTTGCCCAGTGCGGAGACGAGCGGATTTTCAAGGTGCTAAAGGCGGCGATGGCGCGCTGACTTCAGCCACTTGCGCAGACCTCCCGCACGCAACCGCGCAGCCACCGCTGCGCCGGATCGGCATCGAGGCGCGGATGCCACAGCATGGAGATGGTGACCTCGACGGTGGCGACCGGCAGGGGGAATCTGTGCATGCCGGCGCGCGCGCTTTGCGTATGCCGCTCGGGCACGCTGGCGATCAGGTCCGAGGCGCTCGCCATGGCGAGCGCGGCCGAGAAACCGGAAACCATGCACGCGACGTTCCGTTGCAGGCCGAGCAGGTTCAGCGCCTCGTCGATCGGCCCCTTCTCGCGACCCCGCCGCGAAACACTGATGTGGCGGGCGGCGGCATAGCACTCTGCGGTGACCACGCCCCGGCTCAAAGGATGGCCGGCTCGAACGGCGCCGATGAAGCGGTCGCGAAACAGCGCCTGGATGCGCATTTCGGGTCCGGTTGCGCCTGCGACGCCGATTTCCAGGTCGATTGCCGCTTCGCGCAGCGACATCACGTCCTTGTCCGACTTTGGCGCAAAACGCAGTCGTACGCCGGGCGCATCGGCCTGAATACGGGTGACAAGGCGCGGCGCGAACTCCTCGACGAAACTGTCATTGGTCCGCAGCGTGAAGATCCTGTCCAGGCTCCAGAGATCAAGCAGGTCCGCAGGGCGCAGGAGCGCCTCCGCGTCCTGGACGACACGACCGACCTGCTGCCGCAACTCTTCCGCGCGCGGAGTGGGCACCAGGCCGCGACCGGCACGAACCAGCAGCGGGTCGCCGGTCGCTTCGCGCAGGCGCGCCAGCGTTCGGCTCATTGCCGAAGGGCTGAGGCGCAGCCGGCTGGCGGCGCGCGCCACGCTGCCTTCGGTCAGCAGGACGTCGAGGGCAAAAAGCAGATTGAGATCTGGCATCGGCGGACCATAGCACATGATATGACGCTTCATGCACGAATAACATGCAAATGCTGCGCCTTCCGCCATATCACCTCGGAGGTTAGATCTCCATCAGCTCCGTTTCTGGGGCTGATCGAAAGGAGATCGCAGTGGCAATCGCTGAGCACAATCGGGACGGGCGCGCACCGCCGCTACGGACCCAATCCGCCAGCTGGGCGCTGGCAAGCCTGTCGCTCGCCACGCTGCTGTCTTCGCTCGGAACCAGCATTGCCAGCGTCGCCCTGCCTTCGCTGATGCAGACGTTTTCGGCGTCGTTCCAGTCGGTGCAATGGGTAGTCCTCGCCTACCTGCTCGCCATCACCACATTGATCGTCAGCGCCGGACGGCTGGCCGACATGTTCGGGCGCCGGCCTTTGCTGCTTGGCGGCATCGCGCTGTTCACATCGGCATCGGTGCTCTGTGGCCTCGCACCGACGCTGTGGCTGCTGGTTGCGGCACGTGCCGTGCAAGGGCTTGGCGCCGCGCTGATGATGGCGCTGACGCTGGCCTTTGTCGCCGAAACCGTGGGCAAGGACCGGACCGGCAGCGCCATGGGCCTGCTCGGCGCCATGTCCGCGATCGGGACGACACTTGGACCCTCGCTCGGCGGGCTCCTGATCGCGGGCTTCGGCTGGCGAGCGATCTTCCTCGTCAATGTCCCCGTTGGCATGCTGACGTTCGCTCTCGCCTATCGTGCGTTGCCGGCGCGCAGCAACACAATGCAGGCCGCGCGGGGCGAATTCGACGCCATGGGCACCGTCCTGTTGGCCCTGACGCTGGCCGCTTACGCGCTGGCCATGACGCTTGGCAGGGGCAATTTCGGCGCACTCAATGTCGGCCTGCTGGTCGCGGCCGGCATCGGCGTGGTTCTGTTCGCCGTCGCGCAGACGAAAGTGAAGACGCCCCTGGTCAAGTTCGCCGGCTTCCGCGACCTGCGGCTGAGCGCCAGCCTGGCCATGAACCTCATCGTCGCAACCGTGATGATGGCGACCCTGGTGGTCGCGCCATTCTACCTGTCGCGCGGGCTCGGGCTCGATGCCGCAATGGTCGGTATCGTGCTGTCGGCCGGCCCGCTTGTCTCGACCCTGTCGGCGCTGCTGGCCGGACGGCTTGCCGATCGTTTCGGCGCGGGCAGAACGATGGTCGCCGGTCTGCTTGGCCTCTCCACCGGCACGTTCCTTCTGTCACTCGCCGTGACCAGACTTGGCATCACCAGCTATGTCGTTCCTATCGCCGTCACCTGCTTCGGCTACGCCCTGTTCCAGACCTCCAATAATGCCGCCGTGATGAGCGGTGTCGGTGCCGCCGAGCGCGGCGTCATATCAGGTCTTCTCAATCTGTCGCGCAATCTCGGCCTCATCACCGGCGCGTCATTGATGGGCACCATATTTGCCGCGGCGTCGATCGGGAAGAGCCTGGGTGTTGGCCAGCAACTCCTGAGCTCCGCGGCCGCCGCGCGGGGGATGCAGGTTACCTTTCAGACGGCAACGGCACTGACGTTGCTCGCTCTGTTGCTTGCGCTGCTCTCGGCCCGTGCCGAGTCCAGGCGGCAGAGATCGGCGGAACTGTCGCAAAACCTCTGACTCTGCGCGAACCAACCTGTCGTTGCGGATCGCCGCTCAGGCCCCTGCCCGTTTGCGGCGCTCATACAGCATGACCAGCGTTTCCGCCGTCAGCGCCGGTTTTTCCTCGCCTTCGATCTCGACGGTGTTGGCTGCCTTCATCAGATACTGGCCGGGGCCCCTGTCCTCCATGGAAAGCAGCGTGATGCGCAGCCTGATGCGCGCGCCGACCTTGACCGGGGCAAGGAAACGCACCTTGTCGAAACCATAGTTGAAGGCGGCTTGCGTGTTCTCGGGCACGATCCCCATGCCGAGCGCCAGAGCGCCGATGATCGACAGCGTCAGATAGCCATGCGCGATCGTGGTGCGAAAAGGGCTTTGCCGTCGCGCCCGCTCGGGATCGACATGGATCCATTGATGGTCGCCGGTGCATTCGGCGAACTGGTTGATACGATTCTGGTCGACCGTGGTCCATTCCGAGACGCCGAGCTCCCGCCCGGCCATCGCCCTCAACTCCTCGTAGGTCGGCGGCGTTTTAGGCCGTACTTCGGTCATTCCTGGTTTCCCGATCGCTTTCAACGCTTCCGGACCACGAACTGGCCGCCCCTGTCAATTCGTCCCTCGCGATTCCGTTCCACCGAACGCGGCCTCGACCGCGCCACGCCTCCCAGCGCAGCGGCAGGTGAAATCGGGAATTTGCTGGCTCCACCAGCGACCGGCGCCGACAAGTCGGCCTCAGCCTTGAAACGTCACTTCTTGTTGTAGTCGGCGCGGATTTCCTCCATCGCCTCCTTGATGCGCGCGCGCAGGATGTCGATCGATTCGGTGCCGGATTTGCGGACCAGTTCAGCCACTTCGCCGGCGTTCTTCAAAGTTGCCTCGAAGGATTTCTTGGCAAACTCGGTCTGCCTGGCCATCAACTCCTGCGGATTGCCCGGCGCCCTGTAGCTTTGTGCCATGTCGGTGACCTCGCGCAGCGTGTCCTGCAGCATCTCGCGTTGCTTTGACAACAGCGAGGACGCGCCGGCGGCACTGGCGCGCGCAGATTTCTCAAGCGCTTCGAGATTCTTGCGATGATGGGCAAGGATCGCCTCGACGTCGACGTTCGGCACCTTCAGGTCGCGGCCGAACCGGCCGAACATGTCCATGAAGGAATCCGATTCCGGTTGCTTGGCCATGATCGTCTTCTCCCCTGTAGCCGTTTCGTGCTCCCGGACAAGAGAGTATCACTGCGGTGGTGCCTGTCCATTCGGCGTGTCACCCAGCAAGAAACAGCCGCTCGGCCATATAGAGCACGACGCCGGCAAGCCCACCGATGATCATCCCGTTGAACCGGATGTATTGCAGGTCCCTGCCGATGTTCATCTCGATCAGCCTCGTCAACTGGGCCAGATCCCAGCGCTTGACCTGGTCGGCGATGAATTTCGACACACCGCTTTTCTGGCTCTCCACGAACGAAGCGAGCGCCACCACGAAGCCCTGGTTCATATCGGCCCTGATCTGCGCATCGCCGGCAAGATGCCGCCCCACCTCGACGAACATGTTGGCGAGATGCGCGCGGATCACGGAATTCGGTGCCTTTGCGTCCTGTTCGATGAACTGGCTGAGACTTGCCCACATATCGCCGGCCAGCGCCCTGACTTCGGGTCTGGCGAGGAAATCGCGCTTCATCGTCTCGGCGCGCTTGGCGTATTGCTTCGACGTCCGCAACCGCTCGACGAAGCCTCGCGCGAAATGGTCGAATTCGGCGCGCATGGGATGGTCGGGATCGGCCCTCACCTCGTCGAGCAGCGAGCCTGCCGAAGCGACGATCTTCTTCAGAAGATAGGCGTCGGCGCGAAACAGATTGAACAGCGACGGCAGTTCCTCGCGAATCTTCTCGCGCATCGTCGCCAGCGCCTGTTCGTCATTGAGGAACCGCCCGATCACCTTGATGAACTCGTCGAACAGCTTCTGGTGGCGGCGATCGTCGGTGAGGGCCGACAGCAATTCGGCCGCCAGCGGCGCCAGCGGCACTTTATCGATCTGCTCGAGCATGCGGCTGGTGACGAAGCCGCGCAGGCCGGATTGCTCGACGGCGGCAAGCGTCTGCGGCACGAGCCGCACGACGAAACGCGACAGGTCGGCGGCACGCTCGCCGTCGGCCAGCCAGTCGGCGACCAGCGCCGAAAAATCGACCTCGGCGAGCTTTTCCCGAACCGGTTCCGGCGCCAGGAAATTGACCTCGATAAAGCGGCCGAGATTGTCGGCGATGCGGTTCTGGTTCTCCGGGATAATGGCGGTGTGCGGGATCGGCAGGCCGAGCGGCCGCTTGAACAATGCCACCACCGCGTACCAATCGGCCAAGCCGCCGATGGTCGCCGCCTCGGCAAAAGCCGCGACGAACCCAAGCCACGGATAAGTGCTCTCGAACGACTTGGCCAAGGCAAACACCAGCACGCAGAGCGCCAGTGCAGCCGTGGCGATGAATTTTGTCCGTCGCAGCGCGGAAAGTTTGGCGTCCGCGTCGGCATCGAAACGGACAGGCGACAGGGACGTAGCCGATTGAGACATGGATGAGCCGCTCCTCGTCGATCCCAGCCTATTTAGTAGTTTGGCCGGCGAAATGCCCGTGACGCCGGTTTTGCCCCGCCTCTTGCCCGGCTGCGCACATAAAGTTGACGAGAATGTTCATCTATGTGCCACGCTAGTCTGGAATTATTCCAAGGTATAGGCCATATTCGGCCGAAGCCAGCGTGGCGAATCCGAAATTTCGGGGCAAAGTCGCGCCAGCAAAGTTCAAGAATCTGGCGTGCTTTTGTCGCGCCGGCGCTTTGTGAGGACGAAATGCGGCTTACCCGCCAGACCAATTATGCCATGCGCATCCTGATGTATTGTGCTGCCAACAATGACCGGTTGAGCCGCATCCCCGAGATCGCGGCCGCCTATTCAGTGTCGGAGCTGTTCCTGTTCAAGATCCTGCAGCCGCTGGTCGAGAACGGCCTGATCGAGACCGTACGCGGCCGGAACGGCGGCGTACGGCTTGGCCGCGCTGCTGAATCCATCAGCCTCTTCGACGTCGTGCGCGTCACCGAGGAAAGCTTCGCCATGGCCGAATGCTTCGAGAACGATGCCGCCGAATGCCCGCTGGTCGACAGCTGCGCGCTGAATTCGGCATTGCGCGAAGCGCTGAATGCCTTCTTCGCCGTTCTTGGCCGCTACACCATCGCCGATCTCGTGGCGGCGCGCCCGAATGTGCGCAACCTGCTCGGCATCGACATGTTGGTGGAGCGCCGCGCCCCGGCTGCGTGATCACACAATGATAATTGCTGGCGAAAGAACCCGCCATTTGCGGGCCGGACTCACCTGAATATCAACTGACCGACGATTGCGGCAGCACGAACGGAATGTCGCCGGCCGGCAGCACGCCGACCTTCAGCCGGCAGTCGAAGACTTTCTCGATCAGTTCATCGCTTAGCACCTCCCGCGGCGACCCGGTCGCGGCAAGCTGGCCTCGATGCATGACGAAGATCCGGTCGGCATACATCGCAGTGAGATTGAGGTCGTGCAGGATGGCAACCACGCCGCCGCCTCTCCTGGCGAAGTCGCGGGCGATGTTCATGATGATCAGCTGGTGCTTGATGTCGAGGCTGGAAACAGGCTCGTCGAGGAAGAGATAGCGAGGCTGGCCGTCGAGCACCGGCGCCCAGACCTGGCAGAGCACGCGGGCGAGCTGGACGCGCTGCTGTTCGCCGCCCGAAAGCTCCTGGTAGAACCGCCCGGCAAAGCCGTCGAGATCGACGCGGGACAGCGCCCGTTCCGGCAGCCGCGCATCCTCGCCCGGCAAGACGCCCGAGCGGCCGCCGACAAGGCCCAGTTTGACGATCTCGCGCACCGTGAACGGGAAGGACAGCGTCGTCGCCTGCGGCAGCACCGCTCGCAGGGTGGCAATCTCGACCGGCTTCATCGCCGAGAGGTTGCGGCGGTTGAGGGCGACGCGACCGGTGTAAGGGAGTTCACCCGACAATGCCTTCAGAAAGGTCGTCTTGCCGGAACCGTTGGGGCCGACGATGGCGGCAATCTCACCCGGTCGGGCGTGGAAATCGACACCGCTGACAATGCGCTTGCCGGCGATTGCCACCGAAACATCGCTTGCCTCGATCATCCAACCTCACAAATCGACGACGCCGCGCTTGCGCAGCAATATCCACAGGAAGAACGGCGCGCCGGCGATCGCGGTGACGATGCCGATCGGCAATTCGGCCGGCGCCACGATGGTGCGGGCAACGGCATCGGCCAGCAGCAGCAGCGTGGCGCCGAGCAATGCCGACGCCGGCAGCAGATAGCGATTGTCCGGACCGATCAGCAGGCGCAGCAGATGCGGCACGACAATGCCGACGAAACCGATGCCGCCGCTGACGGCGACTGACGCGCCGACCGCCGCCGAAACGCCGATAGTGGCCGTGTATTTCAGCCGCTGCACCGGTATGCCGAGATGGCCGGCCGTCGCCTCGCCCAGCGCCAGCGCGTTGAGGCCGCGGGCCAGGAAAGGCATCGCGGCCAGCGCCAGAACGATGATCGGACCAACCGAGGCGATCTTGGCCCAGGTGGCACCGCCAAGCGATCCGAGCTGCCAGAACGTAAGATCGCGCAACTGGCGATCGTCCGCTAGGAAAATGAGTATGCCGGTCAGCGCCATGGCAAGCGCCGCCAGCGCGATGCCGGCGAGCAGCATCGTGGCGACCGAGGTTTGCCCTCGCCGCGTGGCGACCTGATAGAGCACCAATGTCGTGGCAAGGCCGCCGCAGAAGGCGGCAAGCGGCAGTGCCAGCGTGCCGAGCAAAGCCGTCACCGGCGCCAGCATTGTCCCGCCGAGCACGATGACGGCCACCGCGCCGAGGCTGGCGCCGGCCGAAACGCCGATAAGGCCGGGATCGGCGAGCGGGTTGCGGAACAGCCCCTGCATGACAGCGCCGGAGACCGCGAGCGCGGCTCCGATCAGCATGCCGAGGATGACGCGCGGCAGCCTGATATCATAAACGATGAGATGATCCCGCGCATTGACAGCGGCGTCGCCTGGCGCGGCGCCGGATAGCCATGCGCGGACGACGTTGACCGCGGAAGCGTCCGAGGCGCCCGACGTCAACGACAGAAACACCGCGGCTGCCAGCATCACGACAGCGAGCGCGATGACAAGACGGGCGCGCCCGGAGCGGTCACCGTCGCCGGCCACTGTCCTGTCCGCCGACGCGGCGATCGATTGACCGATCATGCCGCTCAGTCCGTGATCCGCGCGCCATAGAGCGAGACGGATAGGTCATGGATGGCGTCGGCCGTGCGCGGTCCGAAGCCGAGCAGGTAACCACCATCCATGCGGATAAGTTTGCGCGCGACGCCGGCCGGCGTCGAGCCGATGGAAACGTTCGAGAACAGCTCGTCATCCGAGATCGGCGGACCGGCATTGTTCATCACCATGATGACATCCGGCCTGGCGGTGACGATCGCTTCGTCGGACAGTTGCTTATAGCCGGAAAACCCCTCGATGGCGTTGACGCCGCCGGCCAGCTTGATGATGCCGTTCGCCGCGGTCTCGCTTCCGGCCGCCATGATCTTGCCGCCCTGCATGGAGAGAACGAACAGGACGCGTTTGCGATCCTTGATCGAGGCCGTCTGCTTCTCAGCCGCCTTCAGCTTGGAATCGATCTCGCTTGCCAGCGTCTCGGCCTTGGCGTCGGCGCCGATCGCCTTGCCGACGATACGGATCTTCTCGAGGATGCCCTCATGGCTATAGTGCTCGGGTACCTCGATGAACGGGATGCTCGTCTTCTTCAGCACGTCTACGGCCTCCTTGGGGCCACTCCCGTGAAGGGCCAGGATGCCGGTCGGACCGACTGACAGCACACCCTCCGGCGATAGCTGGCGCATGTAGCCGACATCAGGCAGATCGAGTGCGGCCTTCGGATAATTGCTGGTGGAATCGCGCGCTACCAGATGCTTCTCCTCGCCGAGCGCATAAACGATCTCGGTGATCGAACCGCCTATTGCCGCTATCTTCGAGGGGTCGGCAAAAACGGCCGCACCCTCGGTGGCGCCAGCTGGCTGCAGCGCGGCAAAGACCAGGGAAAACCCGAGCATCGGCCCAAAGGCCGGCCCTCGCACGCCCGGCAGTCCAGGGAAAAGACGCATTTGCAGTTCTCCTCAGGCTGCGGTCGGGCTTGGGATGCGCGGCAGGTTCTCGGCCAGAAACCGCCAGTCGTCGCGCTCGCTTTCGCCCTCATGGCGTTTGCCGAAGAACTGGATGATCATGTTGCCGTCGGCGTCATAGACTTCGAGCGAGGTGACATGACCATCCTTGGTCGGCTTGCGCACGGCCCAGACCTCATGGATGTGGTCGGTTCGCAGATGAAGATGGAAGGTCTCGTCCAGCACGTTGATCCACGGCCCCATAGGCTTGATGGACCTGATCGGGCCGGAGTGGATCTGGATGCAGCCACGATTGCCGACGAAGCACATGATCGGCATCTCGCCCTCGGCGGCGTGATGGAACATGGCCCGGACCGCGTCATTGTCGAGCAGCCAGGCATAGTCCTGGCCGACCATGCGCACCGCCTGGCGGCGGCTGAGCTTCAACGTCTTCAGCATACCGAAGAACTGGTGCACGTCGGTCAGCCGGCTCCAGCGGTCGCGCAGATCGTCGAGATTGGCGGAAGCGTCGGCTATTTCGGCTTCGTCATCGGATCCGCTGCCGGAAACGGCGACCGTCGGTTCCTGGTTCGGCGATTCCAGCGCCGCCACTAGCTTCTGATAGGCGTACAGGTTGGAGGCAGGCCGCAGATGCACCTTGTGCACGGCCTCGCCGGCCGCGTCGAAGAACTGTAAGCTGCGGCGGATCTCGTCGCCATCGCGTTTTTCCACCGCAAAACCATGCGCCCAAACCTTTGGGAAGATGCGCAGATCAATGTTTTCGCCAAGCACCATGGCGTTGTGGTTGCCGGTGACCACCTTGTCATAGATGCCGATCTTCTCGTGAACTGCGCTTTCATTGCGGGTCAGCGCCATCACCTCGCCGACAGCCTCGAGGCCGGTCAAAAGATCGTTGACACTCGGCTCGATGCGGACGACGCCGTCACCGCAATGCGCGGCGACCAGCTCGGCCTCGGAAATGCCGAGCTGGGCAGCCAGGTCACGCTCGCGCGTCTTCGGATTCTCTGTCCGTGCCCGCCGGATTTCATGCGGGGCGGGTTTTACGCGCTGGTCCATGTCTCGTCCTTGTCGCCTTGCCTTACTTGTTGAGAATGAGCTTGCCCTGACGGGTGATCTTCAGCCGGTAGAGCGCACCGTGATGCTCGATGCCGATCTCGTGCTCGCCCTGGAACAGGGTGTTGCTGGAGAGAGTTCGCACTGCCAGCGGGACCCGGTCGAAGCGAGCGGGGACATCGTCGGAACGGCGGACGCGATAGCGGAAGTCATTGGGATTGTGCGTGTTCATCTGGATCGATCCCTTTCCTGTGCCGGGCATCTGGCTAGGCGTTGCGTAATCCGATTCATTCTTGACTCGAATAATCATGTTTACTAGTCAGTGCAATACCGGATTAAATGAGTCAAGATTTAAGACGCCGGATACGATCAAAAATGCCAGCCAGCCCCAAGCCAGCCCGCATCAAACCTGGAATTTTGGAGTTGGGGCATGGGGTTGGCGATTTGGGAACGGCGCGGCTGGTCGGCGGCGAACGGTGCGGCGGCTTTATTGGCGGGCGTGGCGGCAGTCGCCTTGTCCGTGACACTCGCCAACGCTCAGCAGGCAGCGCAGAAGGCGGGAGAGCAGGCCGATCAATCGAAGAAGGAGGCTGAGCAGGAAAAAACAGCGCCAGCGGGCGCAACACTGCTCGACAAGGTGCTCGTCATCAGCCGCACCGGAGAAACGGCGATCGAGTCGCTGGCCTCAGCCAGCCATGTCGACCAGGAACAGCTCGACCGCCGCATGGCGACGACGCCGAACGAAATGCTGTTCGGGGTGCCCGGCGTCGCCGCGCAGGCCGACGCCAGGCGCGTCAGCACCAGCATCAACATCCGCGGTCTGCAGGATTTCGGCCGCGTCGCGGTGATCGTCGACGGCGCACGACAGAACTTCCAGCGTTCCGATCACGGCACCCAATCGACCTTCTACGTCGACCCCGAACTTATCAAGTCCGTCGATGTGATCCGTGGCCCCGTCGCCAATACCTATGGCTCGGGCGCGATCGGCGGCGTGGTCTTCTTCGACACCAAGGATGCCCAGGACTTCCTCAACCCGGAAGAGACGTGGGCCGCTTCGGCAACCGGACGCTATGAGAGCAACGGCAAGGGCTGGACCACCAGTGCATCCGGCGCCTACCGCTTCAACGAGAACTGGGACGCGCTGGGCAATATCGTCTACCGCAACTATGACGACTACAAGGATGGCGGCGGCGACACCGTCAAGGGCACCGGCTTCGACGTGCTGAGCGGCCTGCTCAAGACCACCATCCGCCCGACCGACAACAGTGAACTGAAGCTCGGCTGGGTCGGCTCGAGCGACGGCTGGAACGAGATCGGCGGCGGCGTGCCGGTGAATGACATCGACCTGAAGTCGAATACCTTCACCGCCCGCTACAACGTTACTGACGAGGACAAGAGCTGGCTCGATCTCCACATCAACACCTCCTACAACAAGACGAATCTCGACCTGACCAGCCTCGTTCCGCAAAGCCGGTTCAATCCCGGCACCGGCCTGCCTGTGGTGCTGCCAACAGGCTCGACATCGACATTCGACATCGGCACGACCAGCATCGACATCTGGAATACGTCCAGGTTCGAGACTGCCGGCATCGCGCACGAACTGACCTATGGCGGCGATTGGGTGGGCGACGACGTCAAGACCGGAGGCGCGGCGGGCGGCGACAGTTTCTACACGCCTTCGGGCAAACGGAACGTGTCCGGCGCCTATGTCCAGGACAAACTCACCTGGGACTGGCTGGAAGTCATTGCCGGGCTGCGTTACGACAATTACAGCCTCAAGGACGGCACAAGCGAGACATCGGGCGACCGGCTGTCGCCGCGCATTACAGTCGGCATCACGCCGTTCGATACGCCGAGCCTTGCAGGCCTGCAATTCTACGGCACCTACGCCGAAGGTTATCGCTCGCCATCCCTGACGGAAACGCTGATCAGCGGCCGCCACCCCGCCGGCGTCACCTTCCCTTTCCTTCCCAATCCGAATCTGAAGCCCGAGACCGGCAAGACCGTCGAATTCGGCGTCAACTACAAGCAGAACGACATCCTCGAAGCCGGCGACGCACTGCGCATCAAGGCAGCCTATTTCAACAACGACGTGGATGATTACATCGAGGGCGTATCTTTCCCTGCGTCATTCTCCAATCCCGCAAGCTCCTGCCCTGTCGATTGGAGCCAGCTGGGAAGCAACCCAGGCTACATTCCCATCTGCTTCCAGTACCAGAATTTTGCCAAGGCCAAGATCAACGGCTTTGAGCTGGAAGGCGTCTACGACGCCGGATGGGGCTATGCCGGCCTCTCCGCATCGATCACCAACGGGCACACCATTTCCCACGCGGGCGTCCGGGCAGACCTCGCCACCATCCCCTCCTCGCAGGTCACCGCGCAACTCGGACTGCGCTTCCTGGAGGACAAGCTGACCGTCGGCGGCGAAGTGCAATATAACGGCAAGCCCAGAGGCAATCCGATTGCCGAGGACTATACACTGGTCAACGCCTTCGCCAGCTATCAGGCGACTGATAATCTGAAGATTGATTTCCGCGCCGACAACCTGTTCGATGTCAAATATGCGAACCCGCTCAACGTCACCACGGCCGGCCAGCCGTCACAGCCGGTCTTCGCGGCCTATGAGCCGGGCATCACCCTGAAACTGGCGGCAACGATGCGATTTGGAGGCTGATGACAATGACGAGCTTGACGACATCCCTTCGTCTGCTGACCTCGGCGCTGGCGATGTCGTTTGCGACGGTTCCGGCGTGGACACAAGAAGCCCCGCCGGTCTCCGCGCTCACCCTCGAACTCAATGGCGCGCAACCCTCCGACAAGGGCTGCCGCCTGACTTTCCTGGTCAACAACAATCTCGGCGCCGACCTCTCCAAGGCGGCGTTCGAGATCGCGCTGTTCAACGAGGCTGGCGTCGTCGACCGGCTGACCGTGCTCGACTTCAAGGACCTGCCAGCCGGCAAGACCAAGGTGACGCGCTTCGATCTCGCCGGCACCGATTGCGCCAAGGTCAGCCGCGTGCTGATCAACAGCGCGACGGAATGCGCCGGCACCGGCATCGAACCGAACGCCTGCATGCGCAAGCTGAAGACGGACACCAAGACCGGTATCGTTTTCGGCGTCTGAGGTGGGACTGCATCCCGCATTCGCGCAAAACAAGGCGCCATGGGTCCCAGCCGGCGCCCAAGCACTGTCGTTTGGACCAAGCGATCTTGATTTGACAATTCTGCCCAGGTCGCTGCAGGTCTCGTCTCGTGACATGCCTGTAATCAGTCCTCTCCCTGAAGCCAGCGCCGAGCTGACGATAACGCCGACCGAGCCGCTTGCGCCGCCTCGGCCATCGGCCTGGAACCGCAAATGGACGGCGGCGATCGTCGTCTCCTGCCTGCTCCATGCCGCCGTGGCGGCGGCTTTTCTGATCTCGCCCTCAGGGACGTTCGATTTCCAGGATGCCGTGCAGTCGGAAGGCAGCGATCAAGCGGGCACCAACGTCGTCGGCAGCGCTCTGGCTCGGGACCCGGCGGCAATAGATGTTACGCTGGTGCCGAAACCCCAACCGACCAAGCCAGAGCCGGCGGCAAGACCGGAGCCGCCAACGCAGCCCTCCCCGCCTACCCAGGAAACAGCGAAGCAGCCACCCAAGCCTTTAACGGAACCTGTCAAAGAGGCAATGGTGACGCCGGACATACTGGTGGCCGGCGCCTCACGCCCCGATGACTTGAGCGCGGCTCCGAAGGCTCAAACGCCGGCGCAGCCGGCTGCTCAGGCCGTAAGCACCGAGTCGCCGGTCGCGGTGCCGGAGCAGCCGCCGATTCCCAGCGCCAGGCCGAGTCCGGCCGCCGCAACTGCGAGCGAACCATATGAGAAGCGCGGCACGGCGGACGGCCACGAGATCAAGGCGGCAATCGCCAGCAAAGGCAGAAAACAAACCGATGATGGCAACGCGGCAGCGTCTCGCTATAGCGGCGAGGTAGCCGGCAAGTTGGCTCGCGCCAATCGCCGCGTATCGAAATCCGCGCAAACGACAGCCCGCAACAACGCACTGGTGGCATTTGAAGTGCAGGCCGACGGGAGCATCGTCGACCTGCAACTTGCCAAAAGCTCTGGCTCCCAGGAGCTCGATCAATTCGCCTTGGACCTTGTGCGAAAACAGTCGCCCTTCCCTCCCATCCCCTCAGAAACCGGCCTGTCAAGCTGGCGATTCAAGGCGCCAATCGGTCCGTTCTGAGCTAGCGCCGCCCTCGTCAAGCCAAGATCGCTGAAAGGAACCGCATGTACATCGCCATGAACCGCTTCAAGGTGCAGGACGGCTCGGAAGCCGATTTCGAGGCTGTGTGGAAGAACCGCGATTCCAGCCTTGCGGAGATGAAGGGCTTTCGGGAATTCCATCTGCTGCGCGGCCCGGTCAACGAGGCCGAAGGCTACACGCTGTTTGCTTCGCACACTGTGTGGGCGAGCTACGACGATTTCGTCGCCTGGACCAAGTCGGAGAATTTTCGCGCAGCCCACAGAAATGTCGGCACGACGAAAGTCCATTACATCGGCCATCCGCAGTTCGAAGGCTTTTCAGTCGTCGAGGGCGCGTAAGGACCGGTCGGCGTCAAGCCGCGGCCAGCAGGCTCGCATTGCCGCCCGCGGCGGTGGTGTCGACGCAAACGGCGCGTTCATGCGCATAGGCCGCCGGGTTGAGCACCTCGCTGACCAGCGGCACGATCGGTCCTGAGCGGTCGGCGATGACCTTGCGCACGATGCGTGCGGCTTCCGGTGTGCCTGAGAACGCGACGACGTCGACGCGCAGCGAACGCGCTTCGACCGGATCTGGCCGGCCGTCTATGGCGGCCAGTGGCAGACCCTTGCCGGTCAGCGCCGACAACGCGGCCGGTGCACCGGGTGCCACCGCAAGCACGGCGTTGCCGGCGGCAAGGGCCTGGATCACCTGGGCAAGCAGCGTGTCGGCATCGGGGCCGAGGCACAGGACCCGTCCGCGCGGCGACAGCGACAGCGTGTTCGCTTCGCCGGTCGGCCCAGGCAGATCGACCTGGCCGAAATCGATGCCGGCGGCGGCGCCAATGGCGGCCGCGCCCTTGCCGCGCAGATGCTTTCTCAGGATGGCGACCCGGTCCGGCCGCGTCGACCAGCCGCCAAGGGACGGATCGGGCAGGTTGTCGGCGAGTTCGGTCGCGGTCACCTTGTGGCCCTCGGCAATATGCGTGCCGGCTTCCGGACCCTTGCGGAATCGTCTGAGGTAATGCGGGCCGCCGGCCTTTGGACCGGTGCCGGAAAGCCCCTCGCCGCCAAACGGCTGCGAACCGACTACGGCACCGATCTGGTTGCGGTTGACATAGATGTTGCCGGCGTGGATGCCGTCGACGAAATGCTGCGCTCTGCCTTCGATGCGGGTGTGCAGGCCGAAGGTCAGGCCATAGCCCTTGCGGTTGATGGCGGCGATCACCGCGTCGATCTCGTCGGCGTCGAACGTCGCGACATGCAGCACCGGCCCGAACACCTCGCGCTCCATATCCTCGATGCCCTTGACGCGGAAGACATGCGGCGCGACGAAGCGGCCATCTTTCGGCGCCTCGAGCTTGGCGATCAGCCGGCCTTGCAGCCCCATCTTCGTGCAATAGTCGCGGATCGAGGCTTGTGCCTCGTCATCGATGACCGGGCCGACATCGGTCGAAATCCGCCAGGGATCGCCGATGCTGAGTGCTTCCATGGCGCCCTTCAGCATCTCCAGCATCTTCTTTTCGACGTCCTTCTGCACATAGAGCACGCGCAGCGCCGAGCAGCGCTGGCCGGCACTCTGGAAGGCCGAGGCGAGGATGTCGCGCACCGCTTGCTCGGGCAGCGCGGTGGAATCGACGATCATCGCATTCAATCCGCCGGTCTCGGCGATCAGCATGGCGTCGGGCGCGGCGGTTTCGGCCAGCTGCTTCTCGATCAGCTTTGCGACCTCGGTCGAGCCGGTGAAGCAGACGCCGGCAATGCGCGGATCTGATGTCAGCGGGCCGCCGACCGAGGGCCCGTCTCCGGGCAACAGCTGGATGACATCTTCCGGCACGCCCGCCTCGCGCAGCAGCTCGACCGCGCGGAAGGCGATCAGCGGCGTCTGCTCGGCCGGCTTGGCGATGACCGAATTGCCGGTGACGAGCGCGGCCGCGATCTGGCCGGTGAAGATGGCGAGCGGGAAATTCCACGGCGAGATGCAGACGATGACGCCGCGCGCCTGCGTGCCCGTCTCGGAATTGGCCGCCTCGGCGGCGTAGTAGCGCAGGAAATCCACCGCTTCGCGAACTTCGGCGACGCCATCGGCCAGCGACTTGCCGGCCTCGCGGGTGGCGAGCGCGAAGAACTCGACGGCATTCGCTTCATAAAGATCGGCGGCCCGATTGAGGATGGCGGCGCGCTCCGCGACAGGCCGCTTCGCCCAGGCCGGTTGCGCCTCGACCGCGATGCGCACGGCGGCAGCGACTTGCTCGGCCGTCGCCTCGCTGACCGTGCCGACCACTTCGGCGGGCTTTGCCGGATTGATGATGGAGCACTGCTTGCCAAGGCCGGCAGCCCTCGTGATGGGCTTGGCATGCCAGCGATCGGGCCCAGCGAACGCGGCCCTGGCATGGTCGATCGCCGCCAGCGTCACCGGATCGGTGATGTCGAATCCTCGGGAATTGCGACGGCCGGCGCCAAAGATCTGGGAAGGCCGGGCAATCGCCGGATTGGCGGCCGGGCCCTGGCTCTCGATCGTTTCGAGCGGATCGCGGGCTATGTCCTCCGGCTCGACCTCCTCGTCGGTCAATTGGTGCACGAATGAGGAGTTGGCACCGTTCTCCAGCAGCCGGCGGACCAGATAGGCAAGCAGATCGGAATGCGCGCCGACCGGCGCATAGATGCGGCAGCGCGTGCCTTCGGCCCGGCGCACCGTCTCATGCAGCGCCTCGCCCATGCCGTGCAGGCGCTGGAACTCGAAGGTGTCGCGATTGTCAGCCATCGACAGGATGGCGGCGACGGTGTGGGCGTTGTGGGTTGCGAACTGCGGATAGATGCGGTCGGTCATCGACAGCAATTTCCTGGCGCAAGCCATGTAGGAAACGTCGGTGTTGGCCTTGCGAGTAAAGACCGGATAGCCTGACAGCCCGAGCGCCTGCGCCCGCTTGATCTCGGTGTCCCAATAGGCGCCCTTGACCAGCCGTACCATGATGTTGCGGTCGTATTTCTTCGCCAGCGCGTAGAGCCAGTCGATGGCGAAGGCCGCGCGTGGCCCATAGGCCTGGACGACGACGCCAAAGCCGTTCCAGCCGGCAAGCTCCGGCTCCGCCAGCACCCGCTCGATGACATCGAGCGATAGATCCAGCCGGTCGGCCTCCTCGGCGTCGATATTGAGGCCCATGCGCGAATGGCGCGCGGCGAGCGCCAGCGACAACAGCCGCTCGGCCATGACGGGCAGCATCCCGTCCTTCTGCGCCACCTCGTAGCGCGGATGCAGCGCCGAAAGCTTGACCGAGATGCCGTGGTTCTGGCGGATATCCGGGCCATTGGAACCGGCGTCCAGCGAGGAAATGGCATCCGCATAGGCCTTGTGGTAGCGCAAGGCGTCGGCCTCGGTGCGGGCCGCCTCGCCCAGCATGTCGAAGGAATAGAGATAACCTTTCTGCGTCATCGGCCGGCCGCGCTTGACGGCCTCGGCTATGGTGCGGCCGAGCACGAACTGTTCGCCCATTTCGCGCATGGCGGCGGCCACAGCCTTGCGGATGACCGGCTCGCCCAGCCGGCGAACCATCGCGCGCAACGTGCCTTCGATACCGCCCTCGCCTTCCTCGAGGACGCGGCCGGTCAGCATTAGCGCCCAGGTCGAGGCATTGACGAAGATCGAGCTCGAACCGCCCGAATGCGCGGACCAGTCGTGCGGCGCGATCTTGTCGGCGATCAGGTCGTCCATCGTCTCGGTGTCGGGCACCCGCAGCAGCGCCTCGGCCAGGCACATCAGCGCCACGCCCTCCTTGGTGGAAAGGCCGTAGGCCGAGAGAAAGACCTCCATCAGCCGGGGATCAGACGAGCCGCGCACCGCCCGCACCAGATCGGCCGCGCGCCCCGAGATCGCCTTGCGGTCCTTCGCCGACAAACCTGTCGCTTCCGCCAGCCGCTTCACCGCCTCGTCTTCGTCGGGCAGATAGTTGGCGCGGATCTGCTGGCGGATGGCATCGAGCGCTGGCATGACGGTCCTGTTGAGCGAGCAAAAGGGGTCGGGCCGGTGGTCACCGGACCGAATGGCGCAAGCTAGCACAGCTCCAAAAATTCAGCCGGTCCAAAGAAATCGACATGGCAGGCCGCCCGATCTATCCTTGTGCCACAACATCAGAAGAATGGACTGCCTTTTCCATGACGGAAGACCAATTGGACCGCATCGACCGCAACATCCTGTCGGCACTGGCAAGCGACGGCCGGCTTTCGATGTCCGAGCTCGCGGCAAAGGTTGGCCTGTCGAAGACACCTGTGCAGGCGCGGGTGAAGCGGCTGGAGAAGGACGGCTACATCAGGGGCTACCAGGCGATCGTCGACCGCGAGCGCATGGGCGAAGGCCATGTCGCCTTCGTCCAGGTGAAACTGTCAGACACCCGGTCCGCCGCGCTGGACGCTTTCAACCGCTCCGTCCAGGCCGTGCCGGAGATCGAGCAATGCCACATGATGGCATCGAGCTTCGATTACCTGCTGAAGGTCCGCACCCGGGACATCGCCGCCTATCGCCGCGTGCTCGGCGAGCGCATCTCGGCCCTGCCCCATGTCGCCCAGACCTCGACCTTCGTGGCAATGGAGACGGTGAAGGATCGTTAGGCGCTCAATGGCCGGTGCGTGATTTCGGTATCCTGTCGTCCCTGCCCCGGGCAAACCTCACTCCGACAAGGTCTTCAAAAACGCCACCAGCGCCGCACGTTCGCGATCCGACAATTCCAGCGGGTGAATTTCGGAGGTCCCCTCCACGCTCGGTGCGGCCTTGGCGTAATGCGCCACCACCTCGTCGAGCGATGAAAACTGGCCGGCATGCATATAAGGCGGTCGCGCCGCCGCGCCGCGCAGTGAGGGCGTCTTGTAGGCGCGGACCAGTTCCGGCGCATCCTTGACCATGAAGCGCAACTCGCCGCAGGCACTCACGTCGCCATCACGGTAGACGCCAAAGCAGTTGAACGGGTCGGCCTCGACCTGCGCCACGGCATCGATGCGGCCGCGATCCGGCGGGAGGCCCGCAACGGGTGGCACGCCGGTATTGTGGAAAGTACCGTCGGTGAAGCGCGGGCCGTTATGGCAGCTCACACAATTGGCCCTGCCGATGAACAGCTTCAGGCCAAGGATTTCCTCGCCGGAAAAGACCGCGTCGCCCTTCGGTTCGGCGCCGGTGACGAGGTCCAGCGCAAAGCGGTCGAAGCGTGTCGGTGCCGGTTCGATCGAGCGTTCGAAAGCAGCGATCGCCTTGCCTATATTGGCATAGACGCCGTTGATCGCGTCGCGTTGCGCGCCGTTCATTGCATTCCAGGCGGCCTTCTCGGCGTCGTTTCCCTGCGGGCTGGCATTCAACGGTATGCCGGAAAAATCGGGAAGCGGCCCGAAGATGCGCTCATAGCGCTCGCCGAAGCGGGTCTTGATGTAGTGCGCGTAAGCGGCGCGGTTCCCCGCCTGCTCCAGCGGGTTTTCGAGCGGCGTCAGCGCTTGCGCCCAAAGACTGTCGCGGCGGCCGTCCCAGAAGAACCAGGGATCGCGCGCCACGCCGGCCAGCGGCATGGTGCGGCGGTTGGTGCGCCCGACGCCGACCGCTTGCGGCAGGTCGTCCTGAAACTGCCGGTCGATCTTGTGGCAGGTCGAGCACGACACCGTGCCGTCGCGGCTCATCCCTGCGTCGAAGAACAGCGTCGAACCGAGGGCGGCGGCGGCCGGCACGTCGGCGAAGCGGTTGGTGGTGTCGGGCTTGAGTGCCGGCAGCGCGGACAGCGCCAGCGAAGCGATTGTTTTCTTCTCCGTATCGGAAAAATCAGGCTTGCCGCAACCGCCAAGCGTAATGGCAACCGTCAGCGCCAGAAAGCAAAAAAGGCGCCTCATCTGTCGCTCACAACACCACGTTGAACAGGACCGTGTCGGAACCGGCGGTGGCCGAGATGGCGAAATGCAGCTGCCACCAGCCGTTCATGGTGAATTTCACCCCCTCGATCCGGTAACGCCCGTTGCCGAGATAGTCGGTCGCTTGCGGGCTGGTCGGCAGGCCGTGACTGTGCCGCGGCATGCCGCCGGAGATCGCGATCGCAGCGCCTTCCACCGGCACGCCGGCCTTGGTCTTCAGGGTCAGCAGCCAGGATTCCAGCTCGCCCACTCGCACGACGCCCCGCTCCGGCGCAAAACTTGCCACGAACAGCCCATTGTTTGTCGCCTTCGTCCGCGCGATATCCGGACCGGCAGGCTGCGACGACCGCGGCGCCGTCAGGTAGACGACCGCGAGAATGCAGACCAGCAAGGCGGCCAGACCAAGGCCTGCCAGGAGATAACGCCATAACGATGACAAACCTGTTCCTCTTCTGCAGACAACGCTCTGCCGGACGGATCGCATCCCGCCAGCCTGTGGGAAAACGCTGTGGCGGAAAAAAGCCTGCTTGCCAAGCATGGCGCTGCCGGCGGCAAAAAGC
This sequence comes from Mesorhizobium sp. M0152, assembly GCF_040322415.1. Taxonomy (NCBI): domain Bacteria; kingdom Pseudomonadati; phylum Pseudomonadota; class Alphaproteobacteria; order Hyphomicrobiales; family Phyllobacteriaceae; genus Mesorhizobium; species Mesorhizobium sp. M0152. Next base: position 7,488 of record NZ_JAMYTH010000023.1, on the reverse strand, counting down.
TACAGCACCGAAATCACAGGAGGATTCTGCATGGCTGGAAACGGCGTCGCCTCGATCGGCGAATGCATGCTGGAACTATCGGGCCAGACCGGCCCGAACTGGCGCATGGGTTTTGCCGGCGACACGTTCAACACGCTGTGGGCGCTGCATGCGTTGAGCGGCGACAGGCCGGCAACCTACGTCTCCGCCTTCGGTGACGATCCTTTCTCGCAAGACCAGATCGGCTTCTTCGCCGAAAACGGCATCGGCATCGGCTCCAGCCCCGTGATACCGGGGGCACGGCCCGGCCTCTATGCCATCACGCTGACCGGTGCGGAGCGCTCCTTCACCTATTGGCGCGGTGACGCCGCCGCCCGCCAGCTCGCCTCGGACCCATCGTCATTGTCGAAAAGCCTGGAAAACCAGGCGCTTGTCTACTTTTCTGGCATCACTTTGGCAATTCTGGACGATGCCGCACGCGCCACATTGCTAGTGGCCGTGGCCAAGGCGCGGGCGGCCGGCTCGACCGTGGCCTTCGATCCCAACTACCGGCCACGGCTCTGGCGCAGTCGGGAGGACGCGCAGGCAGCGATCGTCGAAGCGCTGGCCGTCACCGACATTGCCTTGCCGACCTTTCCCGACGAGCAGATGCTGTTTGGTGATGAAAACCCGCAAGCGACGGCTGACCGGCTCGGGCAACTGGTCGACGAGGTCGTCGTCAAGAACGGTGAAGCGCCGGCCCTGGTTGCCGAAAAAGGCGCATTGCACGACGTGGCGGCGATCCATGTCGCGGCACCCGTCGACACCACCGGCGCCGGGGATTCCTTCAACGGCGCCTATTTGGCAGCCCGTCTCGCCGGCCATGATCCGGTGGAAGCTGCCCGCCGCGCCCATCGCGTCGCCGCAGCCGTGGTGCAGGTGCGCGGTGCGCTTGCGCCTTTTGCCACGCTACAGGCGGCGTTCGAGGGATAATATCAAGGCAGGCGGAAACGATATTCCGTCACGTGGTGATAGATCTCGCCAGGCCACAATGTCGCTTGCGGGAAATAGGCGCGGTTGGGCGCATCCGGCCATATCTGCGGTTCCAGGCAGAAGCCGCAGAAGGCCTTGTAGTTCCGCCCTTCCAAGCCGTTGCGCGGCGTCACGTACTGGCCGGTATAGAGCTGAACGCCGGGTTCCGTGGTCCAGACCTCCATCTCGACGCCGGAACTCGCCCCTTGCGTCCACGAAGCCTGCCTGAGCGGCCCGCGAGTCGAAGCAAGGCAGAAATTCTGGTCGTAAGGCAGTTGTTCGCCCTCGGTCTCCATGCGCAGCGGCCGCGCCTGGCGGAAATCGAAAGGCGTGCCGTCGACCGGTTTGACGACGCCGGTCGGGATCATGTCGCCGTCGACCGGCAGATAGGCTCCGGCATTCAGCATCATCCTGTGGTCGAGGATGTCGCCGGCGCCGCCGTCATCGAGGTTGAAATAGGAATGCTGGGTGACATTGCATAGCGTCGGCTCCTCGCAAGTCGCCGTCAGTTCGACGCTGAGCGTGCCTGGTATCTTCAGCCGGTAGGTGCAGGTCACGTCGAGCGCGCCGGGAAAGCCCATCGTCCCGTCGGGATCATGAAGCGTCAGCGTGACGAAATCCCTGCCATGCAGCGAAACCGCCCACGGCCGGCGCGAATAGCCTTGCGAGCCGCCATGCAGCGTGTGCTTGCCAAGGAAGTTGCGGTCAGTCTGGTAGCGTTTGCCGGTGAGGGTGAAGCGGCCATCGCGGATGCGGTTGGCATAGCGTCCGACGACCGCGCCAAAGAAGGCGGTATCGGTCTCATAGGCCTCCAGATTGTCGTAGCCGAGAACCAGCGGTGCATCATGTCCGGTCAGCCGCAGATCCTGGACGATCGCGCCCAGCCCGATGATGTTCGCGCTGAGACCGCCGCCCCTGATCGTGAAGCGACGCACCGGCTCGCCCGCCTGCGTCGTGCCGAAAACCTCGCCGTCCTTCATCGCAATACCCGCAAGTGCCGGTTGATCCAGAGGATTTCGGCTGGTTCCTCGATTCCCCTGGCAGGCAGGTTACATACCTGCCTCCCTCAGGGATAGATCATCAGAGGCCGAGGCCGCCGATGCAGACATATTTGGTGTCGAGGTAATCCTCGATGCCCTGATGTCCGCCTTCCTTGCCGAGGCCGGATTCCTTGACGCCGCCGAATGGCGCCTCCGGCGTGGTGATGAGGCCTTCATTGACACCGACCATACCGTATTTCAGCCCTTCCATGACGCGGAAGGCGCGGCCGAGATCGCCGGTGTAGAAATAGCAGGCAAGGCCGAATTCGGTGTCATTGGCGAGTGAAACGGCCTCTTCCTCGGTCTCGAATTTGAACACTGGTGCGACCGGCCCAAAAATCTCTTCCTTCATGAAGCGCATCTTGGGCGTGGCGTTGGCGATGACCGTCGGCTGGAAGAACGAGCCGCCCAGCGCATGGCGCTTACCGCCGGCGACGACCTTGCCGCCCTTGGAGGTGGCGTCGGCGATCAGTTCCTCGACTTTCTCGACCGCCTTCTCGTCGATCAGCGGCCCCTGCTGCACGCCCTCTTCGAGGCCGGAACCGACCTTCAACCCATTGCTGGCGGAAGCGAGCTTCTCGACGAACTTGTCATAGACGCCGGCCTGAACCAGGAAGCGGTTGGTGCAGACGCAGGTCTGGCCGGAATTGCGGTACTTGGCGGTGATCGCGCCGGCGACCGCGCGCTCGATGTCGGCATCGTCGAAGACGATGAACGGCGCGTTGCCGCCGAGTTCCATCGACACCTTCTTGACGGTGACCGACGACTTCTGGATCAGGATCTTGCCGACCTCGGTCGAGCCGGTGAAGGTGATCTTCTTGACCAGCGGATTGGCGCAGATCTCGTCACCGATCTCGCCGGCGGCGCCGGTCAGGATGTTGACGACGCCCTTGGGGAAGCCGACTTCCTCGGCGAGCGCGCCCCAGGCGAGACCGGAATACGGCGTCTGCGAGGCTGGCTTTACCACGGCGGTGCAGCCGGCGGCGAGCGCCGGCCCGAGCTTGCGGGCCAGCATCGAGGACGGGAAATTCCACGGCGTGATGGCGGCGATGATGCCGACCGGCTCCTTGGTCACCAGGATGCGGCGGTCCGCCCATGGCGACGGCACGACGTCGCCATAGGTGCGGCGGCCTTCTTCGGCAAACCACAGGATGTAGGACGCGGCCGAGCCGATCTCGCCCTTCGATTCGAACAGCGATTTTCCCTGCTCGATGGTGAGCAGTTCGGCCAGCACGTCCTGATTGTCCATCATCGCGTCATGCAGCTTGCGCAGCAGCTTCGAGCGCTCGAGCGCGGTGGTCTTGCGCCAGGTCTTGAACGCTTCGTCGGCGGCCTCGATGGCGCGGCGGGTCTCGGCCTTGCCCGACTTCGGCACGGTGCCGATCTTCAGGCCGGTGGCCGGGTTGTTGACGTCGACAGTCTGCCCGCTGTCGGCCTGCACCCATTCGCCGTTGATGAGATTGGCCTGCCGCATGAAATGGCTGGTTTTCTGAAGCATGGTCTGTCCTCCGTTCGGCGCACGGCCGGTCTGTGAATTCTTGGTGAGCGTACGCCATGGACTGAAGCCGGCACGCCGGAGCCACTGCTCTTTACCTAGGGCAAGCCCGCCAAGCAATCGCAAGATGGCATATAGGGGTTGGGCCAGCCCGAGGCGAGAGCAGCCGGGGAATACCTTAGCCGAAAACCTGGACGACAACCGCCAGCCAGAATGCGGTGGTGACGGCGGCGCATGCGGTGGCGATGGTCATCTGGTTGGAGGCCAGCGCCTGGCCGGTATCGAACTGAACGGCGATGAGGTAGGAGTTGATGCCGGAGGGCAACGCCGCGACCACCACCGCGACCTTGGCCGTCAAGGGCGGCAGGCCGAGCAGCCAGACGAAAGCAAGGACCAATGCGGGCATCAGGAACAACTTCAGCACCGAAAGCGCCAGTGCCGGCCTGACATTGCCGGAAACACCGAAGCGGCGCAGGCTGAGCCCCATGGCAAACAGCGCCACCGGCCCGGCCGTGCCGGCCAGCGCATCGACCAGCCGCATGACAAGGCCCGGCAGCGGCACGCCGCTGAGGCGCCATGCAAGCCCCAGAAGAATGCCGATGATCAGCGGGTTGAGGAACAGCCGCCGCAGGAAACCGCGTATGACGCGCAAGGGATGCACGGCTTCGCTGCCGCCGCGGCCGAACATCTCGAACAGCACGATCGAGGCCGCCATCATGATCGGCAGATGAATTGAAACCAGCAGCGACAGCACTTCGAAGCCGCTCGCGCCGAATACGCCCAGGATGAAGGGCGCGCCGAGCAGCACAACATTGGAATAGGCCGAGGACACGCCGCCAACGACGCCGGCGCGTGAATCCCGCCCAAAGACCCGCGTGGTGACGACATGACCAGCGGCCCAGGTGATCGCCACCGCCGTGAAATAGGCGCCCCATAGCGACCAGGGCGCCACGCCATGGAAATCGGCATTCACCATGGTCTGGAACAGGAGCAGCGGCATCGCCACCGAGATCGCGAAATCGGCTATCCCCTCGCCGCTCGCCGGTTTCAGATAGCCGGTAAGCCCGGCGAGATAGCCGAGCGCGACGAGACTGAAGACGAAAAGGACGGTTTCGGTGAGCGGAGACATTTTTCAGGGATAGGCGAGCCACGGTCGCGGCGCAATCGCGCCATCGAGAGCGGCTTTACCGAGGCCGGCCACCCGATGCCTATTCCGCTCACCGGCCAGAAGATCGATCTGGTGAAGAAGCAGATCGCCAAAAAGTAAAGCCCCCGGACCGGAGGCCCTCCGCTTGTCTTTGTGCCGGCTTTCCGGTCCCTATATGCGAATGGCCTGCTGTCGGCCTCCTGAAAGGATGCGATGATTCGACTTGCCTTGGCGTTTTTCCTGCTTGTCGTCCCCGGCACCGCCTATGCGACGGATGCCGGGTGGGCGCTGCTGCGCGACGGCGGCCATGTCGTGCTGCTTCGCCACGCCATGGTCACCGGCTCCACCGATCCAGCTAATTTCGACATCGACAGTTGTGCCACCCAGGTCAATTTGTCGGCACGCGGCAAGCAGCAGGCGAGCAAGATCGGCGCGTTGTTTGCCGCCCGCGCGGCACCGATCGAACGCGTGCTGTCAAGCCGTTATTGCCGCTGCCTCGACACCGCGCGCATCGCCTTCGAAGCCGAGCCGGAGCTGTTTGCGCCGCTCGACCTCTTGAAAAGCGATAAGGCTCAGAAGGCAGCGCAGATCGCGGCGATCATAAAGGAAATCCGCGCCTATTCCGGTTCCGACAATCTGGTCATGGTGACCCACCTGGAAAACATCGTGGCCCTGACAGGCACTTCGCCGCGCGAAGGCGAAGCCGTGGTCGTCGAGCCGCAAGGCGACGGCCTGCGCGTGCTCGGCCGCGTTACGTTCTGACACGCGCTGAGGCTCGTTGGCATCGAACCCGGCGTTGCCGAATTGCCACAGTTGAGAGAAGCCGCAGATCGCCGCGACGATGCCGCTTGCGACAACCCGTCGCAGGGGCTATAGGCGCGCTCCCGGTCACGAAAACCGAAGCGAGCACAACGGTTGGAGCTTTCGTTTCCACCCGTGCAGGCGGCTTTGCCGCCCTGTATACGGCGCCGCTTCGGGGATTGGGATCGCGGATGTAGCTCAACTGGAAGAGCGCCGGATTTAGGTCCGGAGGTTGTGGGTTCGAGTCCCGTCGTCTGCACCACGGATAGCTCAGCTGGAAGAGCATCAGACTCTAATCTGACTGTCGAAGGTTCGATCCCTTCTCCATTGGCCTGATAAGCCAGCACCCTGCCGGGTGTTATCTGAAAACGGTCCGGGGACTGGAATGCTGAAGATCTGACGGACGGCACGAGCCTTCGGGCGCGGGCCGTGTCGAAAGCTCTGACGCCATCGGCTCGCGGCCAGGCCCGCGGTGACGATCAAGGCGCGGCGTCGCCGGCAAAGGGGGCCAAGGCCTCCGGCGCCCGCTTTGCTGCCCCGCGATCCGCTCCCGCAGGTCCGCCACGGATCGATGCTACCGGTCCCCGGATCATTCGTGCCCGGACCGTGACGACGTGAAACGAGAAACGAAAGGGAAGATCGACGCATGACTTGACGCCTCACATGGGGCCGTGCCCGACAGGAGTAAGACAATGACGACTATTCTCGACAAGGTTCTTGGACGCGAGCGCGTCCTCGTAAGGGAAAACGAACGTGCCCTCACCCTTCACAAGGGGGAGATCAAGGCTGTCCTGATGCCGGGCGAACATTGGCTCGCCAATCGGCGCGGAAGCCTCGAAGTGTCGCGGCACGATCTGAAGAACCCGGAATTCGTTTCGGCGTATGAGAAGGCGTTGTTCGACAAGCTCCCGGATGTGGCCGCGCGTCATTTCACCGTCGTTCGTACCGGGCGCACGGAAGTCGCGATCATCGAGCGCGACGGCCACCTGCATTCCGTGCTGGCGCCGGACCGCAAGCTTGTGCTGTGGACGGATGCCGGTCCGTGGAAGGTGACGCTGATCGACGCGTCAGCCGATCTCGCCATCGATCCGGCGGTCATGCGCCGGCTCGGCCAGGCCCGGAAGACGGAATTGATGTCCGTCCATCCGGTCGTCGACGGTCAGGCCGGGTTGCTGTTCATCGACGGTGTCCTCGTGCGGACGCTGGCCGCGGGCGTGCATGGCTTCTGGAATGTCGGACGGTTGGTGCAGATCAAGGTCGTCGACCTCAAGCGCCAGTCGCTCGATGTCGCCGGGCAGGAAGTGCTGACCAAGGATCGCGTCACGATCCGCGTCAACATCGCCGCCGAATACCGGGTCGTCGATCCGGTCAAGGCGGTGAGCGCCGTGAAGGACTTCTCCGAGGCCCTCTACCGCGCCCTCCAGTACGCCTTCCGCAAGACGCTTGGCGCGCTTACGCTCGACCAGATCCTTGAAAAGAAGGTGACGATCGACGAGGACGCCGCGGCCAAGGTCCGCGCCGACATGGCCGCGATCGGCGTCGAGGTCAGCGATATCGCCCTCAAGGATGTCATCCTGCCGGGCGAGATGCGCGAGATCCTCAACCAGGTGGTATCGGCCGAGAAGCAGGCCGAGGCCAACGTCATCCGCCGTCGCGAGGAGACGAACGCCACGCGTTCCCTCCTCAACACGGCCAGGGTGATGGCCGAGAACCCGGTGATGCTGCGGCTGAAGGAGCTCGAAGCTCTGGAGACCATCGCCGGCAAGGTCGAGCGGCTGACCGTCCATAACGGAACGGGCGGACTCCTGAACGACCTGGTCAAGCTTCGCGACAGCTAATGCATGTCGCCCTAAAGTGAGTCCGGTTTTGGGAAGACGACATAACTTTAAGCTGACGTGACGTCAATGCGAAGGGCCCCCCGCGGGGGCCCCCGGCCCCGAGAGGGTGAATTAGGAGCCGCACCAAATTAGCGCCCCCGACTAGGCCCATTAAGGCACGGGGAAACACCAAAAAAA